>NZ_CP087106.1:3312500-3612500 GCF_028583545.1 Methylobacterium sp. NMS14P
CTGCCTGATAAGGGAAGGGTTCGGGCTTGTGAACTCGATCGAGTCGGGCCGCCCGCGCGAACGCGCGCGGAGCGGGTCGCACGAACCCGCACCGCCCCGCGCACCCGGAAGCAACACTCGTCAGGTTCGGGTGCGCCACGGCGCGGCGGGTTCGGCCGCCGATGCAGATCAGCGTTCGGCTCCTGGCCACTCGCAAGAACAGCCCAAGTCGTCGTCGGCGAGCGTAACCCGTCGTTAACCACGATCGACCGAGGATGGTGGCGTCCGAATGGGATGGTCATCGATGCTGAACGCAGATCCGCTCGTGCCGCGCCCGACGCTCGTCAACGCGGCCCTGCTCGCCCGCGCCCTCGACGGGCTCCGTCCGCAGGTCGCCTCGCCGATCGAGATGTGGCAGCGGCTCACCGATCAGTACGTGGTCGACCTCGACGCCGTCGCGGCGCTCCTGCCCGCCGACGAGCCGGAGACGCACTGGCTTCCCGCCCGCGACTAAGCCCGGCCCGAAGAGCCGCGTCCTCGGCCCATGACGTCCCGCGCCGCGCTGGCACGTGACGTGCTTAGTGTCTTCGGCAACCGGAGGAAGCACCCAGGCAACGACAACGCGGTGGCTCGCACGCCGGAGCACCCCGCGGACCTTTCGATCACTCGAAGCCGAGGTCCGTCATGTCGGAATTGCTCTCCGTTGCCCTGGTCTGTGCCGGCACTCTGCTGGCCCAGGACTGCTCCCGCGACACCGCCCTCGACGTCATCATCGCGCCGGCGCACACGCCGATGGAATGCCTGATGCACGCCCAGACCATGGCCGCCCAGGCCGGGTTGCCGGGGGGCAGCGACCGGTACCTCAAAGTCGCCTGCGAGCATCGCCGGGGCGAGGCCGAGCCGCGCCCCGTGATCCGCCGTGCCTCCTGAAGCCGAAGATGCGCCGGGCGACTCGGCGCACCAAGTTGTGACCGGCGCGGCGTCTGGTGCATCAAAGTCACGTCACGGTAATTCTTGTTCGCATTCGCCTAACGGACAGTTGCCGCCCCTGGGAACGGGACCCATCCTGCACGGCCACGCTGATGCAACCCTCACTCCGGCATCCGCCAACGTTGCCGCCCCGATGGCCCGCGTGCCGGGCAGGGCTCAAGCGAGTGCCTGCCCGATGCTGTACGACGCGTTCGACCTGCAGACCGACATGGCCGCCCAGACCCGGGCATGGGGCCGGCTGCTGAACGACATCTGGTCGCCCTGGGTCGGGTGGGGCGAGCCGGCGACCTGGATGTCCGCCGGCGCCCGGATGATGATGCGCGCCGGCCTGACCTTCGCGCGGCCGCCCTACGGCATCGAGTCGGTGAACGTCGGGAACCGGAGCGTCCCTGTCTCCGAGGAGGCGGTCGAGGTCACACCCTTCGCGACGCTGCTCCACTTCAAGAAGGACATCCACACCGAGCAGCCCAAGGTGCTGATGGTGGCGCCGATGTCGGGCCACTTCGCCACGCTGCTCCGCGCCACCGTGCGCACGATGCTGCCCGACCACGATGTCTACATCACCGACTGGCACAATGCCCGGGACGTGCCGCTGGCCGACGGGGCGTTCGGCTTCGACGACTACGTGAGCCACCTCATCCGGTTCCTGCAGACCATGGGCGAAGGCGCCCACATGGTGGCGGTGTGCCAGCCCGCCGTGCAGGCCCTCGTGGCCGCCGCCGCGATGGCGCAGGCGAAGGATCCGACCGCCCCGCGCAGCATGACCCTGATGGCCGGTCCGGTGGATTGCCGGATCAACCCGACGGGCGTGAACGAGCTCGCGACCTCCAAGCCGATCGAGTGGTTCGAGAAGAACCTGATCGCGACGGTGCCGGCGCGCCACAAGGGCGCCGGCCGCAAGGTCTACCCGGGCTTCGTGCAGGTCTCGGCCTTCATGGCGATGAACGCCAAGCGCCACATCCAGGGCCACGCCGACCTTTTCTGGCACATGGCCAACGGCGAGCACGACAAGGCCGAGGCGATCGAGACCTTCTACGACGAGTACTTCGCCGTGCTCGACCTCGCGGCCGATTTCTACCTGGAGACGGTCAAGACCGTGTTCCAGGACCACGCCCTGGCCCGGAACGCGGTGTCGTATCGGGGCGAGCCGATCGACCTGCGCGCGATCCGCCGCACGGCGCTGATGACGGTCGAGGGCGAGCGGGACGACATCTGCGCGGTCGGGCAGACCATGGCGGCCCACGACCTGTGCTCGGACCTCGCCCCGTACATGCGGACCCACCACCTCCAGGCCGGCGTCGGCCATTACGGCGTCTTCGCCGGGCGACGCTGGGAGACGCAGATCTACCCGCAGGTGCGCAACTTCATCCAGGCGCACAACTGACCCGGGGGCGGGTCGGGCGAGCGTCGCGCCGATTTGACCCGCCGACCTCAGCGGCCCACCATGCTAGGCACGTGTGACGGGGCCCGCCGAGCGCGGCTCCGTGGGCCACTCCTTCGGCGTGAGGCGGAACGGTCGGCGTGATCGGCAGGAACGGCACCGAGAGCAAGACCAGCGCGGGCGGGGCGGACGCGGCGTCCACGCGGCTCGACCGGCTCGTGGCGCGGGCGCGGGCGGCCGCCCTCTGGGAGCAGGCGTGGCCCGTGCTCTGGCGCGGCATCGGCGTCGGTCTGCTCTTCCTGGTCGTGTCCTGGGCGGGCGTGTGGCTCGACCTCACGCCGCTCTGGCGCCAGATCGGCCTCGGCGCCCTGGCCGTCCTCCTCGTCGCCGCGCTCCTGCCGCTGATCCATATCGCGCGGCCGGACCGTCGCCTGGCCCTGGCGCGGCTCGACCGCGAGGCCGCCGCCCGCGATCCGAAGCTGCGGCACGGGCCGGCCTCGGCGGCCCAGGACAGCCTCGCCGTCGGCGCCGCCGATCCCGGCAGCCGGCTGCTGTGGGACCTCCACCAGCGCCGGGCCGCGCAGGCGATCTCGGCCCTGCGGGTGGGGCTGCCGCGGCCGGGCATGACCCGGCACGATCCCTTCGCGCTGCGCGCCGGCCTGTTGGTCGCGGCGGTCGCCAGCCTGTTCGTGGCCGGCCCCGAGTGGCGCCAGCGGATCGGCGCCGCCTTCGACTGGCAGGAGCCGGCGGCGCCGGGCCCGAACTTCCGCGTGGACGGCTGGATCGACCCGCCGCTCTACACGCGGCTGCCGCCTCTGCTGATCGCGATGGACGGGAGCGACCAGCACCTGCGCGCGCCGGTCAACGCCCAGCTGATCGTGCGGATCGCCGGCCAGGGCAAGGCCGCGTCCGAGACGACCCTCACGCCCGATGCCGGCCTCGTCCCGGTCCCGGGCCAGGAGGCGCGCCCCGACCTGCGCGAGGAGCGCTACCGCATCGTCGGGGGCGCCGCGCTGACGATCGTGACCCCGGCGGGCAAGCAGCGCCTGACCGTCGACGCGATCCCCGACCGGCCGCCGGAAGTGACCGCCGTGGGCGGCCCCGAGGTGAACGGGCGCGGCACCTTCAACCTGACCTACCGGGCGAAGGACGATTACGGGATCAGCTCGGCCGAGGCCGTGATCGAGCCGCTGAAATCCGCGCGGGCCCTGGTCCCGGTCCCGCAGATCAACCTGGCGCTGCCCGGCGACGCGAGCGGCGACACCGACACCAAGACCCTCGTGGACCTCACGGACAGCCCGTGGTCCGGCGCGAGGGTCCGCTACCGCATCGTCGTCAAGGACGAGGCCGGTCAGGAGGGGCGCACGCCCGACACCGAGATCGTCCTGCCGGCGCGGCCGTTCCGCGAGCCGCTAGCGCGGGCGCTCGCCGAGGAGCGGCGCCGCCTCGTCACCGCGCCCGACACGGATCGCCGCTGGGTTCAGGGGGCGCTGGACGCCCTGCTGGTCGCCCCCGACACGTTCACGCCGCAGCCCGCGATCTTCCTCGGCCTGCGGACGGCGACCGAGCGGCTGCGCCGCGCCCGGACGGATGCCGACCTCGTCGCGGTGGCCGACCTCCTGTGGGAGATGGCCCTCAAGATTGAGGACGGCGACCTCTCGGACGCCGAGAAGCAGCTCCGCCAGGCCCAGGACCGGCTGAAGGAGGCGATCGAGCGCAACGCGCCCGACGACGAGATCAAGCGCCTGACGCAGGACCTGAAGCAGGCGCTCGACAAGTTCCTGTCCGAGATGGCGCAGAAGCAGGGGCGCGAGCCCCGCGAGCAGGGCGAGCGCGGCCAGAACAACGCCCAGAGCAAGACCGTCACGCCGGAGGATCTCGATAAGATGATCCAGGACATGGCGGAGGCGATGAAGCGCGGCGACACCGCCGAGGCGCAGCGCCTTATGGAGCAGCTGCGCAACATCCTGGAGAACCTCCAGACCGCCGAGCGCGGCGGCCGCTCCGATCAGGCGTCCCGCGAGATGCAGAAGCAGATGCGCGACCTCGACGCCATGTCGCGGGAGCAGCAGGGCCTGCGCGACGAGACCTTCAAGGACGGCGAGGAGCAGCGCGACGGCCAGCGCCCGCAGAACCGCGGCCAGCCGCAGCAGGGGCAGCGCGGCCAGCAGGGCCAGGGGCAGCAGGGCCAGCGCCAGCAGGGTCAGAAGGGACAGCAGGGGCAAGGCCAGCAGGGTCAGGGTCAGGGTCAGCGAGGCCAGGGCCAGCAGGGCGAGGGCCAGCAGGGCGGCGTCGGCGAGCGCCAGCAGGCGCTGCGGCAGCGGCTGGAAGACCTCCAGAAGCGCATGAAGGAGAACGGCATGCGCGGCGAGCAGGGTCTCTCCGACGCCGAGGAGGCCATGCGCGAGGCCGAGAACAGCCTGAAGGACGGCGATGCGGACGGGGCGGTCGACGCGCAGGGGCGCGCCCTCGACGGCCTCAAGCGCGGCGCCGACGGCATGGCCCAGCAGATGCAGGAGATGGCCGAGGGCCAGGGCGAGGGCCAGCAGGAGGGCGGTCAGCAGCCCGGCCAGCAGGGTCAGGCCGGGGCGCGCGACGACGATCCCCTCGGGCGCCCGACCCGAGGCCGCGACATGAGCGACGGGCGGGTCCGCGTCCCCACGGCCGACGAGTCGGCGGTCCAGCGCGCCCGGCGCATCATGGAGGAGCTGCGGCGCAAGCTCGGCGACCCGAGCCGCCCCCGCGAGGAGCTCGACTATTTCGAGCGCCTGCTCCGCCGCAACTGAGCGCCTGTCACCTCACGACGCGCGGAGCCGGATCGCGGCTCCCGCCCCACCCGGATCCCCGACCGCATGTCGTCCAACACCCTCGTCCTGATCGCCTGCTTGGCCGTCGCCGCGGTCCTGGTCCTGGGCCTCGCCAACATGATGCGCGGCGGCAGCGTCAACCTCTCGCAGAAGCTGATGCGCCTGCGCGTGCTCCTGCAGTTCGTGGCGATCGTGATCATCATGGGCGTGGTCTGGTGGCGCTCGGCCTGAGGGCGGCCGAGGGTGTGACCGCGCCGCCGCACCAGAACACCTTTCGATACGGTGAAGGATGAATTGCCCGCCGCGCCCGGCGGGGCTCTGCTACGCTCGGTAGAAGCAAATCGCTGCGCCCGATCGGCCGAGCCCGCATGACTGCCCCTTCCCGCCTCTGTGTGTTCGGCATCCTGACCGCGGCGGCGATCCTGCCGGCCGCGGCCGCGGATCTCGCGCCACCGCCGCCGCCCGCCGCCTACGCGGCGCCCGTCCAGCCGCTCAGCATCGTGTCGGAGATCCGCATCGGCGGCGCGGTCCAGGATCCCGGGAGCGCCGAGGGCAAGCTCCCCGGGTTCAGCAAGGCGAACGTCAACGGCGAGATCCTGTTCGCCAAGCCGCGCATCAGCGACGACCCGTTCTGGCAGGCCTTCGTGCCCCGCCCGACCGTCGGCGGCAGCTACAACACCGGCGGCCGGACCAGCTACGCCTATCTCGGCGCGACCTGGACCCTCGAGGTCTTCCCGGAGACCTTCAACCGCCGCGTCTTCCTCGACGGGTTCTTCGGCGGCGTCGCCCATAACGGCTGGACCGGCCCGAAGGCCGAGACGCCCTACGGCTTCAACACCCTCGGCTGCTCGCCGATGTTCCGCGAGGCGGCCGCCCTGGGCTTCCGCCTGACGGAGCACTGGAGCATCATGGCGACGATCGAGCACATGTCGAATGCCGGGCTCTGCGCCAACAACCGCGGCCTGACCAATTACGGCGGCAAGATCGGCTACACGTTCTGAGGCGCACACCCTCTTGGTCAAGCTCAACCGCATCTACACGAGGACCGGCGACAAGGGGACGACCGCGCTGGCGGACGGGCAGCGGCGCTCGAAGGCGGACCTGCGGGTCGAGACCTACGGCACCGTCGACGAGACCAACGCCTGCATCGGCATGGCGCGCCTGCACACCAAGGGGCCCCTCGACGGGATGCTCGGGGCGATCCAGAACGACCTGTTCGACCTCGGCGCGGACCTGGCGACGCCGCCGACCCCGGAGCCCCTCCCCTACGAGCCGCTGCGCATCGTCGCGAGCCAGGTCGACCGGCTGGAGCGCGACATCGACGCCCTGAACGCCGCGATCCCGCCACTGAAGTCCTTCGTCCTGCCCGGCGGCTCGGCCGCGGCGGCGGCCCTTCACCTCGCAAGGACCGTGTGCCGGCGCGCCGAGCGGCTGGCGGTGAGCCTCGCGGCGCGGGAGGACGAGACGGTGTCGCCGGAGGCGCTGCGCTACCTCAACCGCCTGTCGGACTTCCTGTTCGTGGCGAGCCGGGCGGCGAACGCCGACGGGGCCGACGACGTGCTCTGGGTGCCGGGCGCCAATCGCTGAGCCGGCATCGCGGGTTTTCGCGGGGCCGCCACGGCGCCGCGTTGACAAGGCGGAAATGTGGCCGTTACGGTCCGGCGCCTTGTGTGCCCCGGCCACGCTGCGCCTTCGAGCGCCCGTGGGAGTGGCCTGCACGACGACAAGAATCCTCCGGGGAAGGATCGTGACCGCCATGAAGGTGCTGGTGCCCGTCAAGCGGGTGGTGGACTACAACGTCAAGATTCGCGTGAAGGCCGACGGCTCCGGCGTCGAGCTCGCCAACGTCAAGATGTCCATGAACCCCTTCGACGAGATCGCCGTCGAGGAGGCGATCCGCCTCAAGGAGAAGGGCAAGGTCACCGAGATCGTGGCCGTGTCGATCGGTCCGCAGCAGGCGCAGGAGACGCTGCGCACGGCCCTCGCCATGGGCGCCGACCGCGCGGTCCTGGTGAAGACCGACGTGAACTGCGAGCCGCTCGCCGTCGCGAAGCTCCTGAAGGCCATCGTCGAGAAGGAGAGCCCGGAGCTCGTCATCCTCGGCAAGCAGGCGATCGACGACGACTCGAACCAGACCGGGCAGATGCTCGCCGCCCTGCTCGGCTGGCCGCAGGGCACCTTCGCGTACAAGATCGAGCCCGGCGAGGGCAGCCTCGACGTCACCCGCGAGGTCGATGGCGGCCTGCAGACCGTGAGCCTCAAGCTGCCGGCGATCGTGACGACGGACCTGCGCCTCAACGAGCCGCGCTACGCGTCGCTGCCCAACATCATGAAGGCCAAGAAGAAGCCCCTGGAGGAGCTGGCACCCGACGCGCTGGGCGTCGACGTGACCCCGCGGCTCACGGTGCTGAAGACGGCCGAGCCGCCGGGCCGCTCGGCCGGCGTGAAGGTCGCCTCCGCGGCCGAGCTCGTCCAGAAGCTCAAGGTCGAAGCCGGCGTCATCTGATCCGCAGGCGGGGCTCCCAGTCGACGGTCGAGCCCCGCGCCACCATCCTCGAGGGCACCAGCAGACCATGACGACACTCCTCTTCGTCGAGCACGGCAACGGCCAGATCAAGGACGGCACGCTGAAGGCGCTCGCCGCCGCCAAGGAGATCGGCGCGCCGATCCACGCCCTGGTCCTGGGCACGGGCTCCAGGGCCGTGGCCGAGGCCGCGGGCAAATTCGACGGCGTCGAGAAGGTCCTGAACGCCGAGGACGGCGTCTACGACCACGACCTCGCCGAGCCCGTCTCCGCGCTGATCGCCGCCGTCGCCGAGCCCTACGACACGATCATCGCGTCGGCCTCGACCACGGGCAAGAACGTGCTGCCGCGCGTGGCCGCCCTGCTCGACGTCGCGCAGATCTCCGACATCATCAAGGTCGTCTCGCCCGACACGTTCGAGCGGCCGATCTACGCCGGCAACGCGATCCAGACCGTGCAGGCGCCGGCCGGCAAGAAGGTGATCACGGTGCGCACCGCGGCCTTCAAGGCCGCCGAAGAGGGTGGCGCCGCGGCGCCGGTGGAGGCCGTGTCGGCGTCCGCCCCCGCGCCGGGCGGCTCGACCTTCAAGGGCGAGGAGATCGCCAAGTCCGATCGGCCGGAGCTGGCCTCGGCGCGGATCATCGTGTCCGGTGGCCGCTCGCTCGGCTCGTCGGACAAGTTCCACGAGCTGATCGAGCCGCTGGCCGACTCGCTGGGCGCCGCCGTCGGCGCCTCGCGCGCCGCCGTGGACGCGGGCTACGCGCCGAACGACTGGCAGGTGGGGCAGACCGGCAAGGTCGTGGCGCCGGACCTCTACGTCGCGGTGGGCATCTCGGGCGCGATCCAGCACCTCGCCGGCATGAAGGATTCGAAGGTCATCGTCGCCATCAACAAGGATGAGGACGCGCCGATCTTCCAGGTGGCCGATTACGGACTCGTCGGTGACCTCTTCCAGGTCGTGCCCGAGCTGCAATCCGAGATCGGCAAAGCCAAGGGCCAGTAACGGCACCGGTTCTGGCAACCCGCGAGCATTGTCGCAGAACGCGGCTTCACGGGTTCCTTCCGGATCGAGGATTGGTCTAGAAGGCAGCAACGGCGAGACTTCGCGCGGTGCCGTCGCGTCCGTACCGTCCGGTGGGCGGCCCGGCCGTGCTACGGCATCCGCCTTGGGGGCACAGGTCGGCACATGCATATGGAGATCAAGCGGGTCGGCATCGTCGGCGCGGGCCAGATGGGCAGCGGCATCGCGCAGGTCTGCGCCACCGCCGGCTTCGAGGTCCTGCTGAACGACCGCGATTCCGCCCGGCTCGAGAACGGGCTGTCGGTGATCGAGGGCAGCCTCGCGCGCCTCGTCTCGAAGGGCACGCTCAGCGAGGGCGACAGCGGCGAGGCCCGTTCGCGCATCGTGCCCGCACGGGATTTCGCCGCCCTCCACCCGTGCGATCTGGTCATCGAGGCGGCGACCGAGAACGAGGCGACGAAGCGCGAGATCTTCACCACGCTGTGCGGGTCGCTGCGACCGGAGACCCTGGTGGCGACCAACACGTCGTCGATCTCGATCACCCGGCTCGCCGCCGCGACGGACCGGCCGGAGAAGTTCATCGGCATCCACTTCATGAACCCGGTGCCGGTGATGCAGCTCGTAGAGCTGATCCGCGGCATCGCCACCGAGGACACGACCTACGAGTCGGCCAAGGCGTTCATCGCGAAGCTCGGCAAGACGTCGACGATGTCGGAGGATTTCCCGGCCTTCATCGTCAACCGGATCCTGCTGCCGATGATCAACGAGGCGATCTACACGCTCTACGAGGGCGTCGGATCGGTCGAGTCGATCGACACCGCCATGAAGCTCGGCGCGAACCACCCGATGGGTCCGCTGCAGCTCGCAGACTTCATCGGCCTCGACACCTGCCTGTCCGTCATGCAGGTGCTCTACGAGGGCTTGGCCGATTCCAAGTACCGGCCCTGCCCGCTCCTCGTGAAGTACGTCGAGGCCGGCTGGCTCGGCCGGAAGGCCAAGCGCGGCTTCTACGATTACCGCGGTCCGACGCCGATCCCGACCCGCTGAGGCAGCGAGCTCCCGGAACGGCCCGCGGCCGTCCCGAGCGCGTCCTGTTCGTTCGCCCCTACTTCGGGGTGCCGTTCGCGCCCGGCTGGGCCGGCTGCGGGTAGGACGGGTTACCGCCCGGAACGGCGGTGCTGTTCGACGGCGACGACCCGCCGGACTGGCCGTTGACCGAGCCGGTCACCTCTTTGCGCGACGCGTCCTGGCTCTGGCTGGCATAGTCCTTCGGCGAGTTGGCGCCGTTCCACGTGAGCAGCCCCACGGTGGCGATCGCCAGCAGGACGAGGCTCGCGACCAGCACCCAGAGGACGGGCTTGCCGCGCTCGCCCTGACGGCTCTCGTTCGGGTTCAGTCTCTCGGCCATGTGCAAAACCTTCCTCGGCGGGACGCCACACGCCGAAACGGGCGCTGTGCGACACGATCTCGTTACCGGCGGCCAACGCGGGGCCGCCGAGGCAGGTTCCTGACGGGGACCGGCGCTAGCGCCCGGTCGTCAGCAGGATCTTGCCGAGATGGGCGCTCGATTCCATCAGCTCGTGCGCCTCCCGCGCCCGTTCCAGCGGGAACGTGGCGTGGGTGACGGACCGGATCCGCCCGGCCTCGAGTTCCGGCCAGATGTCCCGGCGCAGGCCTTCGGCGATCGCGGCCTTGTCGGCCTTCCCGCGCGGGCGCAGAGTCGAGCCGGTGAAGGTCAGGCGGTTGCGCATGATCGGCGTGATGTTCAGCCCGTCGACCTTGTAGCCGCCCATCAGGGCGATCATCACGAGCCGCCCATCCGGTGCCAGCGACTTGAGGTTCCGGGCGAGGTAGCTCGCGCCGATCATGTCGAGAATGACGTCGACGCCGCGACCGTCGGTGAGGCGCTTCACCTCCTCGGCGAAATCGGCCTGCTTGTAGTCGATCGCGGCGTCCGCCCCGAGGGCCTCGCAGAACCGGCACTTCTCGGCCGAGCCGGCCGTGGCGAAGACGCGGGCGCCGACGTGCTTGGCGATCTGGATCGCGGTGGCGCCGATGCCGCTCGAGCCGCCATGCACGAGGAAGCTCTCGCCGCGCGCGAGGCGGCCGCGCTGGACGACGTTGGAGTAGACCGTGAAGAAGGTCTCCGGCAGGCCGCCGGCGTCGACCAGCGAGACGGCCTTCGGGCGCGGCAGGCAGTGGGCCGCCTCGGCCACGGCGTACTCGGCGTAGCCGCCGCTGATCACGAGGGCGCAGACCTCGTCCCCGGCCGACAGACCCTCGACCCCGCTGCCGAGCGCGACCACGCGGCCGGCGACTTCGAGGCCCGGAATCTCGGTGGCGCCGGGCGGCGGCGGGTACACCCCGGACCGCTGCGCCACGTCGGGCCGGTTCACGCCGGCGGCCACCACCTCGATCAGGACCTGACCGGGCCCCGGGCTCGGCACCGGGGCGGTCTCCAGGCTGATCACCTCCGGACCCCCGGAGCCCGCGTAGCGTATCTGGCGCATGGTCCCGGGCAAGTCAGTGGTGGCCATCAGCGATTGTCCTCCGCGCGCACGTCGTCTCGGCCGCGCTCACGGTGTCGCGGTCCGGCTCTACTCGCGGCAACGGGCGCGCTTGGCAAGCCGCGCGCCCGCCCGTCAGCGGTCCGGAGCGCCGCCTAGCGGGCCGCCGCCTTCACGGCGGCCGGGAGCACGATCGCGCCCTGCGCGAGGCCCTTCGGCCAGACCGCGACCTGCTTGCCGTCCTGCCACTGCGCCATCAGGCCGGTGACGAAGCCGGTCCCGTACTTGATCGAGTGGGTGAACGGGTCGTCCTTGCCGTAGAACTGCGTGCGCCCGACGGTGCCGACCCAGTCGGTCTTCTCCAGGGCGTCGACGAGCTTGTCGGCCTCCGTGGTGCCGGCCCGCTTCACCGCGTCGGCCGTGTAGTAGACCTGATCGTAGGCCATGTACCCGGCGTAGGACGGGTCGCTGCCGAAGCGCTTCTTGAACGCGGCGCTGAAGGCGAGCGACTTGTCGGTGATCGCCGCGCCCGGCACCGCGATGCTCTGGAAGATCACGCCCTGCGTGGCACCGTTGGTGTTCGACCAGAAGGTCGAGGAGGTCGCCTGCGAGTTCATGCCCGTCATGGCGAGCGGCACCTTCTGGTTCTGCCACTGCACCGTCGGCTGGACGCCGACATGCGAGATGCCGGTGACGATCAGGTCGGGCTTGGCCGCCTCGATCTTGTTGTAGATCGGCGTGAAGTCGCCCGTGTCCGGCGAGAAGCGGATGTGGTCGACGACCTTCACGCCGATCTCGGGGAGGCACTTCTCGTAGCCGACGTCGAGCGGCCGGGTCCAGGCGGCGTCCTCGCTCATGATCGCGGCGGTCTTCACCTTCATCAGGTCGATCAGCATGTCCTTGGTGGAGTCGCAGATCGACTGGGCCAGGGCCGCCGAGGTCAGGTAGCCGTGGAAGGTGTACTTGTTGCGGGCGTAGTCCTTGTGGACCGCGAGGCTGATCTCGTTCGAGGCCGCGCCGGGCGTGATCATCGGCGTCTTGAGCCGGGCCGCCCAGGGCATGAGCGCCAGCACGACCTCCGAGATGTAGCTGGCGATGACGAGGTTGACCTTGTCCTCGGAGACCGCCCGCTGGAAGGCGCGGACCGCGTCGGAGGCGGAGGACTTGTCGTCGTAGGTGACGACCTGGATCTGGCGGCCGTCGACGCCGCCCTGGGCGTTGATCTCGTCGGCGGCGAGCTGGACGGCCTGCGGGATCGAGGCCCCGACCACGGACTGCGCCTCGGCGATCACCCCGATCCTGATCGGATCGGCGGCCCGCGCCTGCGTCGATCCCAACAATCCGGCCACTGCGAGCAGGGCCAGGGCCCGACTCGAGACGCTGCGTTCCATCGGCATGGGCTTCCTCCTGCGGCCCGTGCGGCTTTTGCCGCCGCATCGGGACCAGGGGTCGAGTGTGCAGCACGCGGCTGCTTGAATACAGTGTGCAGATACGCGAACGCGTGACAGACAGCCGCTCACCTGTCCGAACGTCTGAAGAGCACGCTCAGATTGTTGGCCGGCATGGCCACCCGCCGGACCAGGGTGAGCCCGTGCCGGGCCGCTTCCGCCGCGACGGCGTCGAGGTCCCGCACGCCCCAGGTCGGATCCCGGGCGCGCAGGGAGGCGTCGAAGGCGGCGTTGCTCGCCGCGAAAGGCCGGTCGGCCTCGCGGAACGGTCCGTACAGGAACAGGACGCCGCGCTCGCCCAGGACGCGGCCCGCTCCGGCCATCAGCCCCTCGGTGGCGGCCCAAGGCGCGATGTGGATCATGTTGATGCAGACGATCCCGTCGACCCGCGCGACAGGCCAAGCGGCGGCCGCGGCGTCGAGCGCGAGCGGGAGCCGGATGTTGGCGAGCCCCGCCCGGAGCGCGTGCGCGGCGATGCTGCGCCGCGCGGCGGGCTCCGGATCGCTCGGCAGCCAGTCCAGGCCCGGCAGGGCCGCGGCGACGTGGACCGCGTGCTCGCCGGAGCCGCTGGCGACCTCCAGGACGGTGCCGCTGGCGGGCAGGACCTCGCGGAGGACGGCCAGGATCGCGTCGCGATTGCGCGCGACGGCCGGCGCTGTCAGGGCGTCGTTCACGTCGACCTCCCAGCCGAGCATGGATGCTCCCATCGGTCTGCGCAGTCCGTCGACGGGATGGCGGCCGGACGCGTCACGCCCCCATATTGCGCGGGCGGACCCGTTGCCATACCGCATTCCAACGGTGTTCTGCCCGCACAACGCGCTGTTCGAGCCATCCTCCGCGTCTTCACGGTGCGGAACGAGCCGACCGGCCCGGCACCGGGGCGAGCGCCGCCGCGCTTCCGGACCCGCCCGGCATCCGAGACGTCCAGGATTTCGCCCATCGTGCCCGACCCGCAAGCCGCCCCGACACTGCCCAAGGTCGCGACGGGCATCACCGGTTTCGACGACCTGACGTACGGCGGACTGCCGGCCGGGCGGCCGACGCTCATCTGCGGCGCGGCGGGCTGCGGCAAGACGCTGTTCGCCACGACCTTCCTGGTCAACGGCGCGACGCTCTACGGCGAGCCCGGCGTGTTCATGAGCTTCGAGGAGCGGGCCGATGATCTGGCGGCGAACGTCGCGTCGCTCGGCTACGACCTCGACGGCCTCGTCGCCGCCGGCCATCTCGCGATCGACCACGTCCGCGTGGAGCGGAGCGAGATCGAGGAGACCGGCGAGTACGACCTCGAGGGCCTGTTCATCCGCCTCGGCTTCGCGGTGGATTCGATCGGCGCCAAGCGCGTCGTTCTCGACACGATCGAGACCCTGTTCGCGGGCTTCACCGATCCGACGCTGCTCCGCGCCGAGCTGCGCCGCCTGTTCGGCTGGATCAAGGATCGCGGTCTGACCGCGATCATCACGGGCGAGCGCGGCGACGGGCCACTCACCCGCCAGGGCCTGGAGGAGTACGTCTCCGACTGCGTCGTCCTGCTCGATAACCGCGTCGAGGCCCAGATAACGACGCGGCGGCTGCGCGTCGTGAAGTATCGCGGCTCCGCCCACGGCACCAACGAGTACCCGTTTTTGATCGATCACGCGGGAATCAGCGTCCTGCCCGTGACCTCGACGGATCTCGACTACGCCGTGCCCGACGGCATCCTCTCCACCGGAATCGCCGGGCTCGATGCCATGCTGGGGCCGCGGGGCTTCCATCGCGGCTCCGGGATTCTGATCTCCGGCGAGGCGGGGACCGGGAAGAGCATGCTCGCCGCCTCGATCCTCGACGCGGCCTGCCGGCGCGGCGAGCGCTGCATGGCCTTCGTGTTCGAGGAGAGCGGCGCCCAGATCATCCGCAACGCGCGCTCGATCGGGCTCGACCTCGCCGCGCACGTGGCGAGCGGCCGCCTCCGGTTCGAGGCGGCGCGGCCGAGCCTGTTCGGGCTGGAGACGCATCTCGCGCGGATGCACCGCGACCTCGACCAGTTCCGGCCGGACGTGGTGGTGCTCGACCCCATCTCCGCCCTGCGCGGGCCGTCGGGCGAGCTGCAGGCGACGCTCCTGCGCATGATCGACCTGATCAAGACCCGCGGCATCACGGCGATCTTCACCACCCTGCGCGGGGACGGCTCGCTGATCGAGGACGACGATCTCGGCGTGTCCTCGCTGATGGATGCCTGGATCAAGCTCCAGAACATGGAGGCGAACGGCGAGCGGACGCGGACCCTCTACGTCATCAAGGCGCGGGGCATGAGCCACTCCAACCAGATTCGCGAATTTCTGATGTCGTCGGGCGGGATCCAGTTGGTGGATGCCTATATTGGTCCTTCAGGTGTCGTAACCGGGACAGCGCGCTTGGTTCAGGAGGCGCAGGAGCGCGCCGCGGCGCAGCAGCAGCGGGACGCGACCGAGCGCCGGCTCCGGGACATGGCGCGCCGGCGCTCCGCCCTGGAGCGCCAGATCGAGGAGCTCAGGGCCGGTCTCGAGGCGGCCGTGGACGAGGAGGAGAGCCTGCGCGCCGAGGACGCAGCGCGCGGCGTCACGCTCGCGGCGGAGCAGCAGGCGTTGATCGCACGACGGAGTGCCGCGGAATGAGCGATACGACATCGGACGACCAGGCACCCGACACGGATCCCGACCGCGATTCCGGCCACTATCACCTGCGCCTCTACGTCGCCGGACAGACGGCCAAGTCCCTCGCCGCCCTGACCAACCTGAAGCGCTTCTGCGAGGAGCATCTGGCCGGCCACTACGACATTGAGGTCATCGACCTCATGAAGAACCCGCAGCTCGCCGCCGGCGATCAGATCCTCGCGATCCCGACCCTCGTGCGCCGGCTGCCGTCGCCGTTGAAGCGGATCATCGGCGATCTGTCGAACACCGAGAAGGTGCTGGTCGGCCTCGACATCCGTCCCAAGGCCGACCGGCCTTGATCGCGGCCGTACCCGCGCCGACGGACGCGGAGCGCGTCCGGTTGCGGCTGTTCGTGGCCGGGACCGCGCCGCGCTCGCTGCGCGCCGTCGAGATCCTGCGCCGCGTCTGCGAGACCCATATCGCGGGCCGCTACGACCTGGAGATCGTCGACATCTATCAGCAGCCCGACCTCGCCGAGCGCGACGGTATCCTCGCCGCTCCCACACTCCTGAAGCTGGCACCGGGCCCGGAACGGCGCCTCTCGGGCGATCTCCTCGACGAGGGCCGCGTGCTGCGCGGTCTCGAGATCGCGTCCGCCGCGGAGCCGCTCTGATGGGTGTGGACGCCTTGCTGCCCGGCGACGAGCCCGGGCTCGACGCCTACCGCGCCCATATCCGCGAACTCGAGGCGCGGCTCGAGGAGAGCGAGGAGACCCTCGCGGCCATCCGCCGGGGCGATTTCGACGCCGTCGTGGTTGAGGGGCCGAACCACGAGCGCCTCGTCTACACGCTCGAGAACGCGGACCTGCCCTACCGGGCGCTGATCGAGCAGATGCAGGAGGGCGCCTTCACGTTGGCGCTGGACGGGACGCTGCTCTACTGCAACCGGCGGCTGGCCGAGATGCTCGGCGAGCCGCAGGAGCGCCTGACCGGCCGCCCGCTCCAGGATTTCGTGCACGCGGATGTCGACCTCGAGCGCCTGATCCACCGGGCGATGGACGGCCCCGTCCGCGAGGAGATCGCGCTGCACGCGGCGGCGGGCTCCGAGAGCGCCACCTTCCTGTCGCTGAGCCGCTTCGCCTGCCAGGGCGATCAGCCGCTGCTCTGCGGGGTCCTGACGGACCTGACCGAGCAGAGGCGCAACATGCTGGCCCTCGCGGAGGCCCATGCCCGCCTCCAGTCGGAGAGCGCCGAGCGCGAGCGCGTCGAGGAGGCGCTGCGGCAGTCGCAGAAGCTCGAGGCGGTGGGTCAGCTGACCGGCGGCGTCGCCCACGACTTCAACAACCTCCTGACGGTGATCAAATCCTCCACCGATCTGCTCAAGCGGCCGGCGCTGCCGGAGGAGCGCCGCCGCCGCTACGTCGAGGCCATCTCCGACACGGTCGACCGCGCCGCCAAGCTGACCGGTCAGCTCCTGGCCTTCGCGCGCCGTCAGGCCCTCAAGCCCGAGGTGTTCGAGGTGGGCGCGTCGCTGCGTGCCGTGGCGGAGATGCTCGACTCGGTCACCGGCGCGCGCATCAGCGTGGTGGCCGAGATTCCCGACACGCCCTGCCACATCCGCGCCGATCTCAGCCAGTTCGAGACCGCGCTGATCAACATGGCGGTGAACGCCCGCGATGCGATGGGCGGTGAGGGCACCCTGACCCTGACGCTCTCGGGCGACCGGCCCATGCCGGCGATCCGCGGGCATGCGGGATCGCGCAGCACCTTCGCGGCGGTGTCGCTGTCCGACACCGGCATCGGGATCCCGCCCGACGTGCTGCCGCGCATCTTCGAGCCGTTCTTCACCACCAAGGACATCGGCAAGGGCACCGGGCTCGGGTTGTCCCAGGTCTTCGGCTTCGCCAAGCAGTCCGGGGGGGACGTCGACGTGTCCAGCACCCCCGGCCACGGGACGACCTTCACCCTCTACCTGCCGCAGGCGGAGGACGCACCGGACGTGTCCGCCGCCCCGCCGAGCGAGGAGAACGGGTTCGACGGTGCCAGCCTCTGCGTGCTCGTGGTCGAGGACAATATCGAGGTCGGCCGCTTCGCCACGCAGATCCTGGAGGATCTCGGCCACAAGACCGTCTGGGCGACCAACGCCGAGGAGGCGCTCGTCGAGATCGAGAGGATTCCCTTCCGCTTCGACGCCGTGTTCTCCGACGTGGTGATGCCCGGCATGGGCGGCATCGGGCTGGCCCGCGAGCTGCAGCGGCGCCTCCCCAACCTGCCGGTGGTCCTCACCTCCGGCTACAGCCACGTGCTGGCGCAGGAGGGCGTCCACGGCTTCGACCTGATCCAGAAGCCCTACTCGGTGGATCAGCTCTCGCAGACCCTCCGCAAGGTCGTCGGCAAGGGCCGTGCCGGAGTCAGGCGCGGCCGGCGCTGAGGCCGGCTCCTAGCGGGTGCCGTACATCCGGTCCCCGGCGTCGCCGAGGCCCGGGACGATGTAGCCGTGGTCGTTCAGGTGGCTGTCGATCGCCGCGGTCCAGACCGGCACGTCGGGATGGGCGGCCTGGAACTTGGCGAGGCCCTCCGGCGCCGCCAGCAGGCAGACGAAGCGCAGGTCCGAGGCTCCCCGGGCCTTGAGCCGGTCGAGGGCCGCGATGGCCGAGTTGGCGGTCGCCAGCATCGGATCCAGTACCAGCACCGTCCGGTCGGCCAGATCGGAGGGCGCCTTGAAGTAGTACTCCACGGCTTCCAGCGTCTCGGGGTCCCGGTACAGCCCGATATGCGCGACGCGGGCCGACGGGACCAGCGACAGCATGCCGTCGAGAAAGCCGACTCCGGCGCGGAGGATCGGCGCCAGGACCAGCTTCTTGCCCTGGATCTGCTGCCCCTGCATCGGCTGGAGCGGCGTCTCGATCGTCACCGGCTCCAGCGGCAAGTCCCGGGTCACCTCGTAGGCGAGGAGCATCCCGATCTCGTTGAGAATCTGCCGGAAGCCCTTGGTCGAGCGGTTCTTGTCCCGCAGATAGGTGAGCTTGTGCTGCACCAGCGGGTGATCGACCACGGTGACCCGACCCGTCGACATGCCCAACACCTCCCCTGCGGTTGAGGACCAATGCCGGAGCGGAGGCCGGGGCGCAACTCGCCCCGTCGGGCCGCGCGGGATACTGCGCCGACGCGGCCGCGAGCGATTCGAAGCGCGTTCCAGTCCGTCCCGTAGATCTCTCGGAATTTCCCGCCGGTTAGGACCGAGGGCCCGACGCACGGACCCGGCACAAACATCAATTGTCCGGTTTCAGAGAACGGTTTGATTTCGATGAGAAAAATTTTATCTCCGATTTTCAGCGTTACCCACGACAGGAAAGATCTATATCCATCGCGACACTACGCTCAACTATGACGTTATGGGCAATATGACACCCTGTCAGTAAAACACACTGTCGATCGACGCCGCTCCGGTTCGGCTTGCGCGTAAAATCGAAGGCTCTAAATGCGGTCGCGCGCATCGATGAGTCCGATGCAACTGTCGCAACCCTCGGATCTGGCCGATCACGTACATGCGCCTGTCCCTTCCGCTCAAAGCAATATTGGCAATCCTCTTCGTGGGACTTGCTCTGATCTCGGCCGCGCAAGGCGGCCTATCGCTCCGTCAGCTGGCCGCGATCGGCGAGGCGGCGACGGCGCTGGCCACGGACTGGGTCCCCTCCCTCGAGAAAGTCGGCGCGATCGAGGTGGCGGCTTCCGAGGTGCGCATCAAGCAGTACCGGCTCATCCTGCTGTCGGACACGCCGGAGCACCGGACGACCAACGAGGCAGCCCTCGCGAAGACGCACGCGCAGCTGCGCGACGCGCGCCGCGCCTACGAGCCTCTGATCAGCACAGCCGACGAGCGGCGGCACTACGACGCCTTCGACGCGGCCTGGGCCCGGTTCGAGCAGGCGGATCGGGACGTGCGGCGCCTGATGGAGGCGGGCCAGCAAGCGGAGGCGACCAAGCTGCTGATCAAACCCGACGTCGTCGCGCTCTACAACAACGCCCGGGCGGCGCTAGCCGGCCTGGTGGCCCACGACGAGAAGGCCGCGGCGCAGGATGCCGACACGGCGATGAAGCGGATCGACACCGCCTCCGTCGCGGCCGTCACCGGCATCGGCCTCGCGCTGGTGTCGGCACTGGCCGCGGCGATCTTCGGCCTGTTCTACATCTCGCGGCCGATCTCCGCGATGACCGCCGCGATGACGCGGCTGGCGCGGGGCGAGGCGGGCACCGTGATTCCGTTCCGGCATCGCCGCGACGAGATCGGCGCCATGGCGGCGGCCGTCCAGGTGTTCAAGGACAACCTGATCCGCACCCAGCAGCTCGAGGCCGAGGCCGAGACGGCCCGGCAGGACGCGGAGCGTCAGCGCAGCCTCGGCATGCGGCAGATCGCCGACCGGTTCGCCGACGCCGTCGGCGGGATCGTCGCGCAGGTCTCGACCGCGGCGGCCGGCCTGCAGGCCACCGCCCGCGGCATGACCGAGACCGCCGCGCAGACCGCCGGCCAGTCGACCACCGTCGCCGCCGCGGCCGAGGAGGCGGCCAGCAACGTCGGTACCGTGGCGGCGGCCGCCGAGGAACTCGGCACCTCGGTGCAGGAGATCGGCCGGCAGGTCGACGGCTCGGCCAGCCTCGCCCGCGCGGCCGTCGCGGAGGCCGACCGGACCGGCGCGCTGGTGCAGGAACTGAGCGAGGCCGTGTCGCGGATCGGCGACGTGGTCGGGCTGATCTCGACCATCGCGGGCCAGACCAACCTGCTGGCGCTGAACGCCACGATCGAGGCCGCGCGCGCGGGCGCCGCCGGCCGCGGCTTCGCAGTGGTCGCCACCGAGGTGAAGGCGCTGGCCGAGCAGACCGCCCGGGCAACGGAGGAGATCGCCGGCCAGATCGGGCGGGTCCAGGCCTCGACCGGCCAGGCCGTCGCGGCGATCGGGACGATCACGGCCCGGATCCGCGACATCGACGGCGTGGCGACCTCCATCGCGGCGGCGGTGGAGCAGCAGGGCGCGGCCACGCACGAGATCGTCCGCAACGTCGGGCAGGCGGCGGCCGGCACCGGCGAGGTCACCATCAACATCGTCAGCGTCGCGAGCGCCGCCGAGAAGACCGGGGCTGCTGCTGGTCAGGTCCTGGCTGAAGCGTCGCGGCTCTCGGAGCAGTCCGAGCACCTGAATGCCGAAGTGGCGCGGTTCCTCGACCAAGTCCGCGCGGCCTGATGCCGGGCCCGGACGCGCTCCCGGTGCGCGTCCGGACCCCGTCGTGTCGCGAGGGCTCAGACCGAGCGGCTGCCGCCCTCGGTCCGGCGCTTGGCCATGAACGCGTCGAACTGCTCGCGATCCCGGGCGCGCTTCAGCTCCTCGACGAAGTCCGAGAAGGCGCGGCTCTCTTCCTCGAGAGCGCGGCGCTGCGCCTCCAGGCGGTCGAGCTCGGCCCGGCGGTACTCGTCGAAGGCGGCGTTCCCCGTGCCGCCGCGGCGGTTGGCGGCCTCGAAGGCGCGGGCGAAGCGGGACGCGGGACGTCCGCCCTCGAAGTCGGAGACCGTCCGGCGCGCGGCGTCGCGCAGCTCGGCGAAAGCCGGGTAGCCGGCGAACTTCCAGGCGACCAGCGCGAGGCCGACCGGCCACCAGTAGATGAAGCCGACCACGATCGCGCCGATCTCCAGCGAGCGACGCGGGAACGGGCCGGACCGGCAGAGCCTGCCGGTCGCCCAGGAAGAGGAGGATTGAGAGGTCACGGCTGTGCTCCGCTGTTCATGTGAACGCGGTTAACATGCGGGTCCGGCGCGGGCCTTTCAAGGCCGCCCGGCACCGCCGTCGCGCTCGCCGGGGCGCCCCGCCCCGTGCACAAGGGCGAGGACTCCGGCCCGCAGCAGCTCGTACTTGTCGGGGAAGCCGGGGCCGCGCGGCAGATGTCCGGCAGCCGAGAGTGTCGCCAGGCCGTGGGCCAGGGCCCAGACCTCCAGGGCGATGAAGCGCGGCGCCACGCCCCCGAACCCGTCCGCGAAGGTCGCCTGCAGCGCCTCCACCAGGAGGTCGAAGGGGCTCGGCCGCGGTTCCGCGCCGGCGCCTCCGGCCGGCGTGTCAGATTCGGCCCCGCCGGCGGGCGCGCCGCGGGTCTCGAAGATCGCCGCGTAGTAGGCCGGCTCCTCCTCGGCGAAGGCGAGGTAGGTCTCACCCATCCGGGTGAACCGCTCCAGCGGCGTCCCGCGCGACGTCAGGGCCCGCGCCAGACGCGCGGCGAGTTCCGCGAAGCCGCGCCCGGCGAGTTCCTCGAGGAGCGCCTCGCGGCCCCGGAAATGGCGGTACAGCGCGGCCGGCGTCACGCCGACGAGGCGCGCGGCGTCGACCAGGGTGAAGCCGCCGATCCCGCGCTCCGCGATGAACCGGCGCGCGGCCTCCAGGAGGGCCTCCTTCAGATTGCCGTGATGGTAGCTCCGCCGGTCGTCCGGTCCGTCCCGCCAGGGTCGCAAGATCTCACATCCTTCGCGCGCCTATTACACCTCACCGGACCTCTGCACCGCTGTCGAGTCCGAAGACCAGCAAAGTCGGATTTTCGAGGTCGGCCTCTACATGACAGCCGAAGACGACGGTTGTTTCAGGCGCATGGGGCGACGCTTGACCGCCCCCAGGGCTGCGTAACATTATTACACGCGGGGCGCTGGCGCTTCCAACGCAGGACAACGAGCATCGCGCATGGCCTTCGTGAGCCTCAAGGCGTGGCGGTCCCGCTCGGCGGAGCGCGCGGCGATCGCGGCGCGCCTGAAGCAGGACCTGCGGACGGCCCTCGGTCTCGGCGAGGCCGACACGCTGGCGGTCAACGAGATCGCCTGCGCCGATCCGGGCTGCCCCGACATGGAGACCATCGTGCTGGTGATGCGCGCCGGCGCACCCACGCGGGCCCTGCGGATCCGGCGCCCGATCGACGCGGTGAATCCCGACGACATCGCGGCGCTCGTCGCGGAAGACCGATCATACGAGGCACCGACGCCCGGCGTCTCGACAATGTGATGCGGCGGGTGGGCTTTCGGCCTCGGGGGCACACAGGTCACAGGGACGGGCCGCGACGCGCGACGTAGCATCCCTCCAACAGCAGCGCGCCCCGCTCCGACGGGGTCGCGGGAGTAACGCACGCCATGAAGAGCCGCCGTCACGTCCTCGCGCTCGTCGGCCTCACCCTCGCCGGTTCGGGCCTGCTCGGGGTGCCGGTCCCGGCCCGGGCGGGCGAGACCCGGCCGTTCTCGGACGACGCCTTCGAGGCCGCGCAGAAGGGCGGGAAGCCGGTGCTGATCGCGGTCAGCGCCCCCTGGTGCCCGATCTGCCGGACGCAGAAGCCGATCCTCGCGAAGCTCTCGGCCGAGCCGCGCTTCAGGGATCTCCAGATCTTCGACATCGATTTCGACAGCCAGAAGGACCTGCTGCGGCGCCTGAACGTGCGGATGCAGAGCACGCTGATCGCCTACAAGGGCGCGACCGAGGTCGGCCGCTCGGTCGGCGAGACGCAGCCGGAATGGATCGAGGGGCTCGTCGAGAAGACGCTCTGACCAGCGGCGCGTCGCCCGGCCCACCTGTCCGGTCCCGTTCAGGGAAGCTCCGGCATAAGCCCGGACGAGGCCCGCGCGACGGGCGCGGCGGAGATTGTCACCGGTGTCGAGTCCCCCTCTGTCAGACGTCCCGGGTCCCGACGCGATCGTGGCCGTGCCCGTGCGCAACGAGGAGGAGCGGATCGCCGCCTGCCTGCGGGCGATCGACGCCCAGGAGGGTTCCGAATCGGGGCGCGTCGGGCTCGTGCTGTTCCTGAACAACTGCACAGACGGCACCGAGGCGCTCGTGGCCGCGCTGGTGCCGACGCTGTCGATCCCGGTCCGGGTGTCCGTCGAGAACTTCTCCGGCGCCCATGCCGGTTGGGCACGCCGGCGGGCCATGGACGCCGCCGCCGCCTGGCTGGGCGATGCGGGGAATGCGGGGATCATCCTGTCGACCGACGCCGACAGCCGCGTCCCGCCCGAATGGGTCGCGCGCAACCGCGCCGCGATCGAGGCCGGGGCCGACGCTGTGGCCGGCCGGGTCGAGCTCGACGCGGCCGAGGCGGCGCTGCTGCCGCCCTCGCTCCCTGCCCGCGGCCGGTTGGAGGACACCTACGATGCCCTGATCACCGAGGCCGAGGCGCGGATCGATCCCGATCCGAACGACCCCTGGCCCTGCCACCGGACCGCGATCGGCGCGACCCTCGCGGTCACCCGCCGCGCCTACCTCGCGGTCGGCGGCATGCCCGAGATCCCGCTCGGGGAGGACGGCGCGTTCATCGCGCGGCTGCTGGAGCACGGTCTGCGGGTCCGGCACGCCGCCGACGTGTGCGTGACCATCTCGGCCCGCCTCGCCGGGCGGGCCCCGGGCGGCGTCGCCGACACGATCCGCTCCCGCTGCGAGGAGCCCGACGCGCTCTGCGACGCCCGGATGGAGACCTTTCCGCGCGCCGTGCGGCGCTACCTCTGGCGCCGGCGCTTCCGCCAGATGCACGGGCGCGGGGCGCTCGCGCGGAGCGACGGCTGGGCGCGGGCGATCGGGATCGCCCCGCCGGAGGCGCGGCGCATCGCGGCCCTCCCCCTCGGGCAGGCCATCGCGGAGGCGGAGCGCGCCAGCCCGCGCCTGGCCTACCGCCCCATCGGCCCGCGCCAGCTGCCCGGGCAGATCCGGATCGCGCGGGTCGGCGTGGTCGCGATCCGCCTCGGCCTGGGGCTCGTCGGCGCGGCGCGGCGGATCGCGGGTGCGGCCGCGCCCGAGCGCACGGTCGCCGACCCGCGCGGCAGCCGAATCTAAATCCGTCAGGGACGGCGTTCCAGCACGTCCCGGGGCGCCACGCCGAACCGGCGGCGGAAGGCGCGGCTGAAGGTGGCCGCGTCGGTGAAGCCGCAGCTCGTCATCACCGACCCGATGCGGGTGCCGCCGCGGAGCCGCCGGTAGGCCCGGTCGAGCCGGGCGTCGCGGATCTTCGCCGCCACGCCCTCGTCGCCCGTGAAGGCCGCGTAGAGCCGGCTCCGCGAGACCCGCAGGGCGGCCGGCAGCGATTCCGGCCCGAAGGCGGGATCGTGCAGCCGGCGCTCGATATGGGCCAGGGCCAGGGCCCGCACGGCGTCGCCGGACAGGTCGTCGTCGGCCTTCTCGCCCTGCCCGTCCGCGAGAGCGCGCAGCAGGTGCAGGACGCCCTCGAGGGCGATGCCGGCCTCCGCCTCCGACAGGCCGCCGACCGTCTCGGAGAACGAGCGGAGATAGGTCGCGAACAGGCCGCTGAGCGGCGTCGCGCGGAGCCTGCGCCCGGCGAAGGCGTGCACGTTGCCGACCTGGCTCAGGAAGGCGGCGCGCGGCACCTGCAGGCGGATCTCCTCGTAGGAATCGCGGCTGCCGATCGCGAAGGGCTGGTCCATGGCATGGACGGTGATGTCGCCGGCGCCCAGCACGGCGCCGCCGTTGCCCTGCTCGACGTAGCCGCTGCCCTGGAGAAGGAGCACGACTGCGATGTCGTCGCGCCCGTCGCGCCGCACGTGCTGCGCCGTGCGCTCGACCGCGATCGGGTTGCTCAGGGTGTGGAGGATCGCGCCGTGACGGGTGATCGCGAGCCGGCGGCCGGCCGCGAACGGGACATCGGGCGCCAGCGGCGTCGCGTCGACGCGCGCCAGCACCGTGCTGCGCCAGTAGTCGAAGGCGCGCTTCTGCTCGACCGAGTCGGTCGTCTCGATGAGGATGGGGACGGTTTCGCGAACGCTCACAGCACGGCGGTCCCAGGCGCCGACGACGGCCTATGCGCGCCCGCGTCGGAGCGCCTGAACGAAGGTTGCAGATCCGATCATCCGGCGCAACCTGAGCAGAACGCCGGCGCGGACCTGCCTCAATGGTCCGCCACCGCCACCCGCGGGTCGGGGCGGGTCGCGGACGCGTCGGCGAAACGCAGCACCACGGCGCGCCCGGCGGCCGGGGGCGACGGCAGGCTCGCGCGGAACCGCGCGGTCTCGGTCGCGGCGAGGACCGTCCGGGGCGGCGGCACCGAGAACGTCTTGATCGTCCGACCGCCGGCGTCGCGGATCTCGACGCTCAGCGGCGACACGGGCGCGTCCGAGCGGGCGACGCCGACCAGGTCGGCCTCGACGACGAGTTCGGCGGGACTGTCGTCCTCGGGCGGGTTGTTGAAGGCGACGACGTCCCGGATCTCGATGCCGCGCACGTTCACCGGCAGGCCGATGCGGGCGAACAGGGAGGCGGTCTGCGGGACGGCCCGGACCACGCTGGTGCGGGCGAGGCAGACGAGCGGGATCGCCGCCAGGAGGGTCAGGCCGAACGCCAGCGAGGGTGTCAGGCCCGGGATCGCGCGGCGCGCCTTCCCGACGGGCTTCCAGGGCTTGGCAGACCATCCGGCCTTGGGAGCCGGGATGTCGGTCGCGCTCCGCACCGAGGCGGTCGCCTCCTCCCAGGCCGCGTCCGCGACGGGATCGGTCTCGGTCTGCGCGGCGAGTTCGGCCTCGTGGCCGGCGAGGACGTCGGCCGGCGAGATGAACCACGTCTCGCGGCAGGCGGCACAGCGGACCGAGCGGCCCTCCATGCCGACCTTGCTGGCGTCGATGCGATATTCGCTCGCGCAGCTCGGGCAGGCGATCAGCATCGGAGCCATACTCGCATCGATCGGCCGCGACCGGGCCGGACAGTGAATTGCTTGAAGAAGTGTCGCCGAACAGGGTTAAGGGGCCGTGAAACACCCGAGGCCTTGAAAACGCCCGCCGCTCCGGCGATTCCCGAGGGATCGACAGACGAGACACGGCACGGCTTTGAACCTACAGGCGAGCATGAAGAGCCTGCTGCCCGGCGCGGAGCGGCCGGTGGTGCAGTTCGAGAATGTCGGCATGCGCTACGGCCTCGGGCCGGAGGTGCTGTCCGACGTGAGCTTCCGCATCGCGCCGCGCTCCTTCCAGTTCCTGACCGGCCCGTCCGGGGCCGGGAAGACGACGCTGCTGCGCCTGATCCTGCTGTCGGTGCGGCCGACCCGCGGGCTCGTGTCGATCTTCGGCGAGGAGGTGAGCGACATCTCCGCGAAGGCGCTGACCGGGCTCCGGCGCCGGATGGGCGTGGTGTTCCAGGATTTCCGGCTCCTCGATCACCTGACCACCTACGAGAACGTCGCCCTGCCCCTGCGCGTCCAGGGCCGGGCCGAGGCGAGCTACCGGGCCGAGGTGGTGGAACTGCTGCGCTGGGTCGGCCTCGGCGAGCGCATGCACGCCCTGCCCCCGCTGCTCTCGGGCGGCGAGAAGCAGCGCGCCGCCATCGCCCGCGCTCTGATCGCGCGGCCCGACCTGCTGCTCGCGGACGAGCCCACCGGCAACGTCGATCCGGGCCTCGGGCGGCGGCTGCTCCGCCTGTTCCTGGAGCTGAACAAGCTCGGGACCTCGGTCATCATCGCCACCCACGATTTCGGCATCATGGACGCCGTCGATGCCCGCCGGATGGTCCTGGGCGAAGGCCGGCTGCGGATCGAGGAATGAGCGCTCAGGCGATGCCGCGGACGAAATCCGGTGGATCGGCGGTGCCGCCCGACCCGTCGATGCCGGCCAACCTGCGCCGCAACGCGCCGCTGGTACCGACCGACACGGCGGCCGGCCGCTCCCTGGCGGCGGTCATCGCGATCCTCACGTTCCTCGCGGGCCTCTGCGCGGGCGCGGCCGAGATGGTCGCGACGAACGCCGCCCAGTGGCAGGGCGACGTGGCGCGGGAGGTCACGATCCAGGTCCGGCCCGGTCCCGGCCGCGACGTCGACGCCGACGTCGCCCGCGCCGACGCCGTCGCCAAGGCCGAACCGGGGATCGCCGAGACGCGGGTGTTCAGCAAGGCCGAGGCGGAGCGCCTGCTCGAGCCGTGGCTCGGGACCGGGCTCGACCTCTCCGACCTCCCGGTGCCGCGCCTGATCGCCCTCAAGCTCTCGAGCGGCCAGGCGGCCGACCTGAAGCGTCTCCGATCGCGTCTCGTCGAGGCGCTGCCGGGCGTCGCCAGCCTCGACGACCACGCCCTCTGGCTCCAGCGGCTCTCCACCGCCGCCAACGCCTTCGTGGGCATCGGGATCGGGCTCGTGCTGCTCGTCCTGATCGCCACCGGCCTCGCGGTGACCTTCGCGACCCGCGGCGCCATGGCGAGCAACCGCGAGGTCGTGGAGGTGCTGCATTTCGTCGGCGCCGACGACGACTACATCGCCCGGGCGTTCCAGCGACGGTTCTTCGGCCTGGGCCTGCGCGGCGGCGCGATCGGGGCCGGGCTGGCGCTGGTCGCCTTCGTGATCGCCGGCCTCCTGGCCCGGGCCGCGCGCTCCGGACCGGCCGGCCAGGAGGTCGAGGCGCTGTTCGGCGCGTTCCACATCGGCCTGCGCGGCTACGCCAGCGTGATCCTGATCGGCGTGATCGCGTCGCTCGTCACGGGCGTCGTCTCGCGCGTGACCGTGCGGCGCTTCCTGGCATGACGCCCCGCTGCGTCACGAAGACGTGGAAATAGAGGGTCATCCAGGCGCGTTTACCGTCTAGAAACTTTATGGTTGCGGTGTGGAAACGGCCGATAGCGCCGGCCTCCGAGCCGCCGCAATCGGCGCCGATTCTCCGGAGGATGACCACGCGTATGCTGCGCGCATCGGATCCGCCCTCGACCGACGCGGTCGGCTGGGCCTGGCACGAGTGGGGCCGCCCGCGCCGCGCCGTCCTGCGCCCGCGTGAACCGCGGCGGATCGCGCTCTGGGCCTGCAGTCTGGGCGCCGGCCTCGGGATGCTGGCCCTGTGCGCGGGATTTCTGGTGTTCGTCAGCGCGCTCGCCCGCCACGAGCGGACGCCGACCGACCGGGCCGACGGGATCGTCGCGCTGACCGGCGGCGCCCAGCGGATCGGCGACGCGATCGACCTCCTCGCGGGCGGCTACGGCCGGCGCCTGCTCATCACCGGCGTCAACGAGCGGACCAGCCGCGACGAGATCGCCCGGCTGAACCCGACCCAGCGGGCCCTGATCGCCTGCTGCGTGGATCTCGACTACCGGGCCCGCAACACGATCGGGAACGCCATCGAGACGCGCCGCTGGATGCGCGCGCACCGGTTCAGCACGGTCGCGGTCGTGACCTCGAACTACCACATGCCGCGGACGCTGGTGGAACTCGATCACGCCCTGCAGGACAGCGACCGCGTCCTGCCGCATCCCGTCGTGACCGAGGCGTTCGACGCCGACCGCTGGTGGCAGAACCCGCCGGCGGCGCGCCTTCTCGCCTCCGAGTACGTGAAGTTCCTGGTCAGCTGGGTCCGGACGCGCTTCGAGGCCGATCCCGAGCGCTCCCGCGCGGCGATCCTGATCGGGCGCGGCAAGCCGGTGAAGATGGTGGCCGAGCCGCTCACGCTGCGCGGCGTGGATTGAGGGCGCGGCGCGCGCCTCACCCCGGGCCCTACTGACCCTTGCAGCGCGCCTTGATCGCCGCCGAGAACTCGCGGTCCGATCCCTGGACCTGCGCGAGGCGCTCGCTGCGCTCCGAGCCGGAGAGGCAGCGGCCGTAGACGCTCGCCACGCGCCGCATCGTCTCCACGTGACGCCGCCAGACGCGGCAGTTCTTGGCGTCGTCGCCGTCGGCCTGTTCTAGCTGCTCGAGGGCCTGGCGCTGCATCGACTGCGCCACCAGGACGTCGCGGGCGCAGGTGGTCTCGCCCTGGGCGAGGGCCGCGCCGGAGACGCCGGCCGCCAGGGTCAGCGCGGCGGCGATACGGAAGCTCGGGATCATCAGGCGGCCTGCGGTGCCGTCGAGCGGGTCAGCAGCGCGTAGAGCGCGCCGGCGTCCCGGGCGGCGCGGATATGCGCGAGCATGCCCGGCTCACGGAGGATTCGGGCGACCTGCGCGAGCGCCTTCAGGTGGTCGGCGCCGGCGCCCTCGGGCGCGAGCAGCAGGAAGGCGATGTCCACGGGCTGACCGTCCAGGGCCTCGAAATCCACCGGGCGGTCGAAGCGCGCGAACAGCCCGAACAGACGGTCCAGGCCGGGCAGCTTACCGTGCGGGATCGCCACCCCGTCGCCGATGCCGGTCGATCCGAGCCGCTCGCGCTGGAGAAGGGTGCCGAAGACGGGACGCTCGCCGAGGGCGGGCAGACGCCGCGCCGCCTGCGCGGCGAGATCCTGCAGCACCTGCTTCTTGGCGCGGGCGCGCAGGGCCGGCACGACCGACTCGGGGTCGAGGAATTCCAGAACTGGCATCGAACGACCGTTGCCCCGTCGCCCGCTCGCGAGGAAGCGGGCCTCGTCGCAGGGGCATCGACGACCGTTCCGGCCGCGCCCCCGCTTGATTCAATCGGCGGGGAAACCGGCCGGTTCCGGCTCCGTTCCTCCCGACCCGCAGCGTCACTCGGTGGCGTTCGGCGGGTCCACCCATCCGATCGCTCCGTCGCTCCGCCGATATACGACGTTGACGCGGCCGGTGCCAGCGTGGACGAACACAACCACTGGGGATCCCGTCATATCGAGGGCCGTCACCGCCTCGCCGATGGTGCGGCGCTGGAGGGTCTTGGTGCTCTCGGCGACGATCGGCGGGTGGGCGTCGCCCTCGGCGTCCTCGTCCTCCTCCACCTCGGGGGCCGCGAACACCGCGTAGGCGGCCTCGACCGCCGCGGCGTCGCCTGGGCCGGTGGCGTGCTGCTTCAGCTTGTGCTTGTAGCGCCGCAGCCGGGTCTCGAGGCGCTCGGCGGTCTGCTCGAAGCTCGACCGCGCGTCGTGCGCGAACCCGTTCGCCTCGATCGTCAGCCCGGAGACGAGGTGCAGCACGCAATCCGTCCGGAACGCGGTGCCGTCGCGCCGGAGCGTGACGTGGCCGTTGCAGGAATCGTGCATGTGCGAGTCGAGATACTTGGCCTGGATCGCGGACATCCGTTCCTCGACGCGGCCGCGCAGACTCTCGCCGAGATCCACGCCGTGGCCAGTCACTCGCAACGATCCCATGCTGCCTCCCCCGTTCTGATGCAGTCAGCCGAATTAGAGAGCCGGCTCGGGTTAAGTCAACGGAGCCCCTTGCGGTTCAAGCAGTTGCTTAACCTTGGGTTCAGCCGGCCTGTCCGTATACACGGGGCCTCCCGCACCGGGACCCGCGACGCGAGACCACCGCCTGCATGACGATCGACCCCGGATTCTCCGCCACCGCGACACGCCGCGCCGTCCTGGGCGGCGCGCTCGGTGCTGCCGCGGGACTGCTTCCGGTGGCCGCGCGGGCGGCCGACCCGGAGAAGGCCCCGGCCGTGCCCGGCCGCGGCGAGGCGTTCGAGGCGAACACGCTGACCGACCTCGCCCGCGCCCGGGCCGCCGCCCCCTACGCCGCGCCGAAGACAGGCGACGTGCCGGCCGTTCTCAAGAACCTCTCCCGCGAGGCCTACGAGGCCATCCGACCCGCCGAGGGCCGCGCGGTCTGGGCCGACCGGAACGCCGGCTACGTCCTGGAGCCGCTGCTGCGCGGCTCGATCTTCGAGACGCCGGTGTCGCTGTTCGTCGTGGAGAACGGCCTCGTGCAGCCGGTCGGGTACGACAAGTCCGCCATCGCGGCGCTGGGTCTCGACCTGCCCGACCTGACCGCCGACACCGCCTTCTCGGGCTTCCGCCTGCGCGCCCGGTTCGACGGCGCCGACGGGCTGTCGAACTTCGCCCTGTTCCAGGGCGCCTCGTTCTTCCGCCTCGTCGCGGAGGGCCAGGATTTCGGCATCAACGCCCGGGCGCTCGCGCTGCGGCCGGCCGATTCCCGCGGCGAGGAGTTCCCGCTCTTCCGGGCCCTGTTCATCGAGACGGCGCAAGCGGGTCAGCCGGTGGTCGTCCACGCCCTCGCGGAGTCGGAATCCGCGACCGCGGCATTCAGGATCACGCTGACCCCGGGCCGCGACGTCTCCACGGCGCAGATCGACGGAACGGTCTTCGCCCGCACCGAGCTGGACCATATCGGGCTCGGCGGTATGCAGGGCAGCTACCTGTTCGGCGCCCTCGACCGGAACCGCGTGGACGATCTGCGCGCCGCGGCCTTCTCGGTGGAGGGGCTGGCGATCCACAACGGCTACGGTGAGCCGATCTGGCGCCCCGTCCACAATCCCGAGGCGCTGCAGGTCTCGGCCTTCGTGGATCGCGGGCCCAAGGGCTTCGGCCTGATGCAGCGCGCCCGCGCCTACGACGATTTCGAGGATGACCGCCGCCACTGGGAGCAGCGCCCGTCCCTCTGGCTCGAGCCGCTCGACGACTGGAACGAGGGCGCGGTCACGCTGCTGGAGATCCCGAGCGATTCCGAGCTGAACGAGAACGTGTTCGCCTACTGGCGGCCCAAGGCGAAGCTGGCGAAGGGCGCGGAGATGCGCTTCCAGTGCCGGCAGCACTGGTCCAAGGGCTGGCCGGACCCTCTGCCGCCGGAGATCGCCCGGGTGCGCGACAGCCGCTGCGGCCACGGCAGCACCGGCAATCGCCGGCTCTTCGCGGTCGATTTCGAGGGCGACGCGCTGTTCCAGCCCGGCGACATCGACGTCGACCTCGGGGCCTCGGCCGGGACGATCACGCGCCAGGAACGGTTTCGGTACCCCGATCGTAAGACCCTGCGCATCCTGTTCGAACTCGATCCGGGGAGCGAGCGCGCGAGCGAGCTGCGCCTCGCGCTCCGGCGCGGTCAGGCCCGCGCCAGCGAGACGTGGCTGTTTCGCTGGACACCCTGACGCCCATCCCGACAGCTGAGGACCGGCCTCCCCCGTGCGATTGGACGAGACCATGACCCTGCCGCCAGCGACGGATTTCGGGTCCGGGCGCGTGACCGCGACCGGCGGCGGCCACCACCTGCCGCCCGAAGCGCCCCTCGCCATGCCGGTCCAGGATCTGGCGCGCTGGGATCCGGGTCTCGGGCACCGGCCGGCGCGCCGGGTCCGGACGCCGTGGCCTGAGCGAATCCTGGTGTTCGGCGGCGCCCTGGCCCTGACAGCCTTCGGCGGCTGGCAGATGGTCGAGACCGTGTCGGTCTCCGGCAGCCCGACCGCGCTCCAGCTCGTGCTCGTCGTCCTGTTCTGCCTGACCTTCTCGTGGATCGCGCTCGCCTTCACCAGCGCGGTGCTCGGGTTCGGGACGCTGCTGCGCCGCCCCCGGCCGACGCCGAACCCGAAGGCGCTGCGCACGCGGACCGCGGTCCTGATGCCCGTCTACAACGAGGCCACGGCCCGCACCTTCGCGGGGATCGAGGCCATGCGCGAGGCGGTCGAGGCGACCGGGCTCGGGGACCATTTCGACTGGTTCGTCCTGTCGGACTCCACCCAGCCCGATGCCTGGATCGCCGAGGAGCGGGCCTATCTCGACCTGCGCGGTCGGCTCGGTCCCGCGGCCCGGCTCTACTACCGGCACCGGCCGAAGAACCATCACCGCAAGGCCGGCAACATCGGCGACTTCGTCACCCGATGGGGCGGCCGCTACGACCACATGCTCGTGCTGGACGCCGACAGCCTGATGAGCGGATCGGCGGTCGTGGCGCTCGCCGCCGCCATGGAGGCGGACCCGGATGCCGGCATCATCCAGACGCTGCCGCTGATCATCAACCGCAACACCCTGTTCGCCCGGCTCCAGCAATTCGCGGCCCGGATCTACGGCCCGGTGATCGCGGCCGGCCTCGCCGCGTGGTCCGGTCGGGACGGCAATTACTGGGGTCACAACGCGATCATCCGGACCCGCGCCTTCGCGGATTCCTGCGGCCTGCCGGACCTGCCCGGGAAGCCGCCCTTCGGCGGACACATCCTGTCCCACGACTTCGTCGAGGCGGCCCTGATCCGCCGCGCGGGCTGGGCGGTCTACATGCTCCATCGCCTGCCGGGCTCATACGAGGAGAGCCCGCCGTCGCTGATCGACGTGGCGGTGCGCGACCGGCGCTGGGCGCAGGGCAATCTCCAGCACGCGCGCGTCATCGGCGCCGCCGGGCTGCATCCCGCCACCCGGCAGCACTTCGCCACCGGCATCGCCGGCTACCTCGCCTCGCCGCTGTGGCTGCTGCAGCTGGTGGTCGGTATCCTGCTGGTGCTCCAGACGGCCACGGAGCGGCCCGACTATTTCGGCGGCGCCGGTTTCTCGCCGGTCTTCCCGCGCTTCGATCCGGTCCGCGCGCTCCAGCTGTTCGGCCTCACCATGGCGGTCCTGCTGGCGCCCAAGTTCCTCGGCCTGATCCTGGCCCTGCTGGACGGCCCGGTGCGGCGCGCCTGCGGGGGCGCCGGGCGCCTCGTCCTGTCGAGCCTCGTCGAGATCCTGCTGTCGGCCCTCGTGGCGCCGGTGGCGATGGTGATCCAGTCGGGGTCCGTGATGGGCATCCTGATCGGTCGGGACACGGGGTGGAACCCGCAGCGGCGGGACGACGGCTCGATCCCGCTGCGCGACATCGTCGTCCGCCATCGCTGGCACACGCTGTTGGGGTTGGTGGCGGGCGTCGCCGCCTTCGCGATCGCCACCTCGCTGTTCCTCTGGATGAGCCCGACGATCCTGGGTCTGGTGCTGGCGATCCCGATCTCCTGGGCGAGCGGTCAGCTCGGGCTCGGCTTGGCGCTCAAGCGCCGCCTGCTCCTCGCCACGCCGGAAGAGGCCGCGCCGCCGGAGATCGCCGTCCGCGCCGCCTCCCTCGCGGCCCGGAACGCGGAGCGCGGGTTCGACGACGCCGATTCTCTCGCGGCCCTCCACGCCGACCCCGACCTCGCGCGCGCGCACAGCGAGATGCTTCCTCTGGGACGCCGGCGACCCCGGGGCGCGATCGACCCGGACCGGACGCTGGCCACCGCGAAGATTTGCGAGGCCGAGACCGTCGCGGAGGCGCGGGCTTGGCTCTCGCCGAAGGAGCGGATGGCGCTTCTGCACGATCGCGCGCTCGTCGACCGCCTCGTCCGCCTCGACGAGAGCGGACGCTGATCGCGGTTCGGCACTCGGCCGAAATCGTTCCCGATCGTGTCGCGACGGTTCGCAGAGACGGCGCGTCCGGTCTCGGCGGCCGCGCCAGGCGCCTCTTCCGAGGGAGCCCGGTCCTGCCCGAGATCGTCCCTGGGAAGTCCGGCTCGGGTGGAGAGGGGATCCGCGCCGCGTCCGGCACGGGCTCGCGGATCGCCCCCGCCACAACCGGGTCGGCAACGGTTCCAGGCGGCTGCGCGTCCGCGCGGCGTGCCTCGGGAGCGCTCAGCGCCGCTCGCAGAGACGTGTCATACCGCCCAGACCGATGCGCCCGCTCAGCCCTCAGGCGGGACCGAACCGTGAGAAGTGATTAACCTTTCGGATCCTAGACTCGACCATCGTCACTCGGATCCGGTCATGACCCTGCTGTTCGTGTTCCTGCTCCTGCCGCTCGCGGTGGCCATCGTCCTGGCCCGCGGCGAACCGATCCGCACCATCAGCTGCCTCGGCGCGATGGGCGTGGGCTGCGTCATCGCCTGCACGAGCGTGGTCAGCCTCGTGCGCCACCGTATCCGGACGACCTGACACCGGACCGGCGAGCGGCGCCGTCAGAGGAAACCGACCTGACGCGGGCCGCCGCCGAGGCTCCGCCCGGCGCGGGCGACGAGCTGGGAGAAGGCCAGGGCCGCCGCCATCGCCTGGGCGCGTGACGGGAAGCTGCGCCGCGATTCGAGGACGGGCTCGTCAGTCTCGTTGACGAGAACCCAGGACCAGAGCGACCGGCTACGCTCTCGAATCTCGAATTGCACGGGCGCCTCCCTTTGCGGGACATGCGAAGCGGAAGATTTGCATCGACGGGTGACATCCCGATGACGTCGCGTTGCGATCGTCAAGGCGTGCTGCCCGGTCGGCCCATCGCGCTAAGACTGTGATCCGCGCGGACATGTCGTCTGACGAGTGATGGTCCAGTCTTGTGCCAGCTATCTATCGCGATCTGATCTCTGAAGGCCGTTGCGAATCCCGTGCCATGGAAGGCCGCCAGCCGGCCAGCTATCCCCAGGAACTGCGCTGTCCAGGCGAGACCGGGTTCGGCATCCCGTCGCCTGACACCGCACCGCGACGGCGACGCGCGGACTTGACTGGATTGTCTGGATCTCGATGCTCTGACCCGTTGCGGGCGGGGGCGAGGGCATTCTGGCGGCAGCACCTGTTGGCGCTGCGAGGCGGATCGACGTGATGGCGAATCACAGCAGAGTCCCGAACGAACGGTCGCGCCGCATCCTCGGCGATCTGGCCGAGACTCTCGGATGTTCGGTCGACGTCTTCTTCGATCCGAGCCAGAACGACGACCTCTCGATGACCGAAGAGCTGTTGAACCTGTGGTTCTCGATCGAGGATCCAGCTGCCCGGCACCGCATCCTGGACTGTGCCCGGGCCGTGAGGGCGGAGACGGAGGCGCAGCCGCGCGCCTGACCGGCGCCTTGTTTCCGACGGCTTGGCGCTCCACGCAGGCAGCCCGTCCGTCGCCGCGACCCCAGCCGGAGAATCCATGAAAGCCGTGAACGCTCTGATCGCCGAAGAACTCGGTGTCGGGGAGGCGCAGGTTGCCGCCGCCGTCGCGCTCCTCGACGGCGGCTCGACCGTGCCGTTCATCGCGCGCTACCGGAAGGAGAGTACGGGCGGCCTCGACGACACGCATCTGCGCAGGCTCGAGGAGCGGCTGTCCTACCTGCGCGATCTCAACGAGCGGCGCGCCGCGATCGTCGCGAGCATCACCGCCCAGGGCAGGATGTCCCCGCCTCTGGCTGCGGCCCTCGACGCCGCCGACACCAAGGCGCGGCTGGAGGACCTGTACCTGCCCTTCCGGCCCAAGCGGCGCTCGAAGGCGCAATCCGCCCGCGAAGCCGGCCTCGAACCGCTGGCCCAGGCCCTGCTGAGCCGGCCCGACCGCGCGCCCGAGGCGGTCGCGACCGACTACGTGTCGGACGCGCGCGGCGTGCCGGACATCGAGGCCGCGCTGGAGGGCGCCCGTGCCATCCTGATCGAACGCTTCGCCGAGGATGCCGACCTCGTCGGGCGCCTGCGGGCTGATTACTGGCGAACCGGCCAGCTCGTCTCGCAGGTGCGCAAGGGCAAGGCAAACGAGGGGGCGAAGTTCTCGGACTACTTCGACTGGAGCGAGCGGCTGGAGCGCATGCCCTCGCACCGGATCCTGGCGATCTTCCGGGGCGAACGGGAAGAGGTGCTCGACGTCGGCTTCGCCGCGGAGGGCGAGGAGTCGGCGCCGGGCCTTCCCGGGCCGTTCGAGACGGCGATCTGCCGCCGCTTCGAGATCGCGTCGCGCGGCCGTGCGGGCGATGCCTGGCTCCTCGAGACGGTCCGCACGGCGTGGCGCACGAAGATCCGGACCGGGATCAAGCAGGACCTGCGCGGCCGCCTGTTCGAGCGGGCGGAGGACGAGGCCGTGACGGTCTTCGCCGGGAACCTGAAGGACCTGCTCCTGGCCGCCCCGGCGGGCGGGCGGGCGACGATGGGGCTCGATCCGGGCTACCGGAACGGCGTGAAGGTCGCGGTCGCGGATCGAACCGGGCGGGTCGTCGCGGTGGAGACCACCTATCCGCACGAGCCGCAGCGGCGCTGGCGCGAGACCGTCGCGACGCTCGGCCGGCTGTGCCGGCAGCACGGCGTGGAGCTTCTGGCCGTCGGCAACGGCACCGCGTCCCGCGAGACCGAGCGCCTCGCCGCAGAGATCATCGCGGCCAACCCGGACCTGCCGCTGGCGAAGGTCATGGTCTCCGAGGCCGGCGCCTCGGTCTACTCGGCCTCCGAGATCGCCGCCAAGGAATTGCCCGACCTCGACGTGTCCCATCGCGGCGCCGCGTCGATCGCCCGCCGTCTCCAGGATCCCCTGGCGGAACTGGTCAAGATCGATCCCAAGTCGATCGGCGTCGGGCAGTACCAGCACGACGTCAGCGAGGCGAAGCTGTCGCGGTCGCTCTCGGCGGTGGTGGAGGACGCGGTCAACGCCGTCGGCGTGGACGTCAACACGGCCTCCCCGGCCCTGCTGGCGCAGGTCTCCGGCTTCGGCGGCGCGATGGCGGCGCGGATCGTCGCTCACCGCGACGCCCAGGGCCCGTTCCGGACGCGCGCGGCGCTCAAGAAGGTCCCGGGGCTCGGCCCGAAGACCTTCGAGCTGGCCGCCGGTTTCCTCCGGATCCATGGCGGCGACGACCCGCTGGACGGGTCGGGCGTCCACCCGGAAGCCTACCCGGTAGTCCGCCGCATCCTCCGGGCGACCAAGAGCGACATCCACGTCCTGCTCGGCAACGGCGCCCTCCTCGGCCGCCTGGCGCCGGAGCCGTTCGTCGACGCGCGCTTCGGCCTGCCGACCGTGCGCGACATCATCGCCGAGCTCGAGAAGCCGGGGCGGGACCCGCGGCCGGAGTTCAAGACGGCGCGCTTCCAGGAGGGCGTCGAGACGATCGGGGACCTGAAGCCCGGCATGCAGCTGGAGGGCGTCGTCACCAACGTCGCGGCCTTCGGGGCCTTCGTGGATATCGGCGTCCATCAGGACGGGCTCGTCCACATCTCGGCGATGGCCCGCCGGCGGATCGCGTCGCCCACCGAGGTGGTGCGGATCGGCGAGGTCGTCCGGGTGCTGGTGCTCAACGTCGACGCCCCGCGCAAGCGCATCGCGCTGTCGATGCGGCTCGACGATCCCGTCGAGCCGGGCCAGCCGGCCCGGCGGACGGGCGAGCCCAAGCAGGACGCGCCGCGCAGCCGACCGGGCCCGAGTGCGGATCCCGCGCCGGGCGGGGCGCTGGCCGAGGCGCTCCGGCGCGCGGGCGCGGCGCCGCGGCGCAACTGATCGACGCTGCGCGTTCCGACCGCCAACATGGTTAGCGCTTCGTAAACCTCCGTGCGGTCAGAGTGCGGGCGTCGTGCCGCGGAGCGCGATTCGAAACACCTGATCGCGGTTCCGGGATCGCTGCGGCGGCCCCGCGGCTCGGAGGCTCTGATGCAAGCGCACGTTGCGGGGATCGACAACCCGAACCCGATGATCGGCCCGGCACGCCTGATCCGGGCGGCCTTCGAGGGCGCCGACATGGCCGCCCTGGCCGCCGAGATCCTCGCGGAAGGCGGCGACTCCGCCCTCGACGCTGGGACGGCCCTGGATATGGCGACGATCCTGCTGCTGAAGCACCGCTTCGCGAAAGGCCTCGCGCTCCAGAACGAGGTCCTGGACGGGCAGCGGCTCTTCGCGCTGCGCTCGAACACGGATCAGGCGCGGGTCCGCGTCCTCGTCCTGGTCACGGCCGGCGATCTGATGGCCAACACGCCGATCGACTTCCTGCTGAACGACGCGGATTTCAGCCTGACCTACCTCTACCTCCGGCCCGGCGAACCGGTGCCGCGCGACCTGCCCGCGCACGACGTGATCGTCACGGGCATCGCCTACGCGCGGACCGCCGAGCCGCTCCTGGAAGCCCTCGCGGCGGTGGCGGACTACTGGACGCGGCCGATCGTCAATCACCCGCGCCACGTCCTCAAGACCTCCCGGCACGGGATCGCGGGCGCGCTGCGCGGCGCGGAGGGGATCCTGGCACCCGACGTCGTCCGCGTGAGCCGGTCCGTCCTGAGCGCGGCGGCGTCCCGCCAGACGGAGGGCCCGACCTACCCGCTCCTGGTGCGCCCCCTCGACACGCATGCCGGCAACGAGCTCCAGAAGGTCGATCGGGCGCAGGATCTACAGCTCTACCTCGCGCACACGGACGCCGAGGCGTTCTATGTCACGCAGTTCTGCGACTATCGCGGTCCCGACGGCCTCTTCCGGAAGCTCCGCGTCGTCCTGATCGACGGCGTGCCGTTCCTGTGCCACATGGCCATCCGCGATCATTGGATGATCCACTATCTCAACGCCGGCATGCTGGAGGATCCGGCGAAGCGCCAGGTCGAGGCCGCCGCCATGGCCACGTTCGACACCGACTTCGCCGAGCGCCATCGCGCCGCGTTCGCCGAGATCCACCGCAGGATCGGCCTCGATTACCTGATCATCGACTGCGCGGAGAGCGCGGACGGCCGGCTGCTGATCTTCGAGGCGGATACCGGGATGGTCGTCCACGACATGGATTCGGTGGACCTGTTTCCCTACAAGGCGCCGCAGATGCGCCGGGTCTTCGCGGCGTTCCAAGAGGCGTTGCGCGGGCGGGCTCACGGGCGTCCCGCCTAGGGCGCCCGTCCCCGGGACATCGAGCCGCGGGCGCCGGGTGTCCAACCCGGCTCCCTCACCACGGGATGCGGCCGAAGCGGTCGATCAGGCGCTGGTACTCGGCGTTGCTCTCGGCCTTCGACGTGCCGCCCTGGCCGACATCCGAGGTCCCGGAACCCGGATGCACGAGGCGGCACACCAGCGGCAGGACGAAGCCGTGGCGCACGAGCTGCACGTTGGGGCCGCCGTTGCGCAGGACGTTGGCGAGCCACGGACGGACCTGGATCGCGTCCTGCAGGGTCACGGGCGCCGTCGCCTCGACGAGGTGGGCGCGGCGCAGGCCGGTCTCGGCGAGGCGGCCGAGCCACTCGTTGTCGTAGTGCCACTTCGAGGCCGGGCTGATCGCGCCGACCTGCGCGAAGGTGGTCCGCCGCATCAGCCAGCCCGACGGGGTCGCGAAATCGTTGATCCGGGCCACCTCGCCGGCCTCGTCGGTCTCGAGCTGGGTGGAGGAGACGAAATCGAAGCTCTCGAGAGCCCGGAGCGCGAAGCCCAGGTAGGGCGGCAGCCAGTGATCGTCGTCCTCGAGGAAGCCGACGAGGTCCCAGGTGTCGTCGACGGCGCGGATCGCGGCGTTCAGCGCGGGGATCTGGCCCCTGTGCTCGCCGCGTGCGAAGGTGATCTGCGGGTGCGCGGCGAGCCGCGCCGGGATCTCGATCCCGGGGTCGATCCCGACGAAGAAGTGGATCGTCGCCGGCCGGTCGAGCTCCTGGGCGTTGGCGCTCTCGACCGCGTGCTCCAGGAAGTACTGGCCGGTCTTCCCGACCAGGGTCGAGGGCTTGAGCCTCGACGGCGTGATGATCGCGATCCTCATTCCCACGCCTCACCGTGTCGGGCGTCGCGCGCCGAGGCGCGGGACGCAGTCAGAGCTTGAAGGACTGCTCGCCGATATGGCCGAGCTCCTTGCTGAGATACGGGTCGCACCAGATGCGGAAGCCGGCGGCGCGGACCCGATCGCTGAAATCGAAGTCTTCGCCGATGTTCACGCCGGCCTCCTCGTCGACGCGGAAGCGGAAATAGGGCTTCTTCAGCTTGTCGAAGACCGTGGACTTGATCAGCAGGAAGCCGGTCGGGATGCGCGACATCTCCAGCAGGCCCCGCGGCGCGTCGGCGGGCTGCTCCGGCAGGATGTCGCCGAGGAAGTGGAACGGGGCGGTGCGCCGGGAATAGGTCGCGCCGATGATGTCGACCTGCCGCACGAGGAGCTTGAGGAGGGCCTCCTTCGGGAAGGTCATGTCGCTGTCGATGAACAGGACGTACTCCGCCCCGTATTTCTGCGCGAACTCGAGGCCGAGGTTGCGGGCGTCGGCGACGATCGACGACTTCCCGACGACGATCGACATCGGCATCTCGCCGAGCGAGTGCATCATCGATCCGAGGCTGACGGCGAAGTCCGCGTGGACCATGGTCCCGCAGGGGATCGCGATCGCCACGTGGGGAAACTTCGTCGCCGCGGAGGGGGGCGCGTCGCCAACATCACCAGACGCCTGAGCGATCACAGCTGAGCTCCCTGCAAGGTGCGCCCCGTCCTCCGCGCGCCGGTCGCACCGGATCGGCTCCGCCCGGACAGGCGCGACAGAATTGGTTTGCGCCACAGCTTATGGCTGCGGATGGTTAATAGATCTTGAACGCGACATTGGATCCATAAATACTTGATGGATCCGGGAGAAAGTTCATTAACGATCACTTCGGACGCGTCCGGAGTCGGCAATTGATTTAACCGCTACGAAACGTTTGGAGGCCGATTACTGGCGTACCCGAGAAACGGGTGCATCAAATCAGAAAGATACGGTCCATGTCCTCCATCACCCTGTCGGCCGCCACGCGTCAGAACCTGCTCTCGCTGCAGGACACCGCCCAGCTGATGGCGACCACGCAGAACCGCCTCGCCACCGGCAAGACGGTCAACTCCGCTCTCGACAACCCGACCAACTTCTTCACCTCCCAGGCCCTCGACGGCCGCTCCTCGAGCCTGAACACCCTCCTCGACGGCATCTCCAACGGCGTCCAGTCGATCCAGGCCGCCAACCAGGGCATCACCTCGATCCAGAAGCTCGTGGATCAGGCGAAGTCGATCGCCAGCCAAGCGCTCTCGACCCAGCTCTCCACCACCGGCACCGCCGCCAACGCCTACAGCGCCAGCACCGCCTCCCAGACGGTCCTCCTGACCATCAACGGCACCTCGGTCTCCGCCACGGTCGCCGCCTCCTCGAGCATCAGCGCCACCGTCGCGGCCCTGAACTCGGCGGTCAGCTCGGCCTCGACCTCGTCGAGCGGCTCGTTCGGCGCAGGCGCGATCTTCTCGGTCGACAGCACCGGCACCAAGATCGTCCTGAACGCCCAGGCCGACGTCGAATTCCAGAACTCCGGCAGCCAGACGGCGCTCGGCTTCACCGCGTCGGGCACCACCGCCTCGACCTACGGCACCGCCGCCAGCACCGTCGTCTCCAGCGACCTGTCGATCTCGGGCGTGACGCAGCGCGCCTCGCTGGCGAACCAGTACAACAACCTGCTCAACCAGATCACGCAGCTCGCCGGCGATGCCAGCTACAACGGCGTCAACCTCATTGCCGGCAAGGGCAATGACATGAACATCAAGTTCAACGACACCGGCAGCTCCAACCTCAACGTCGCCTCGGTCGACGCGACCGCCAGCGGCCTCGGTCTGTCGTCGATCACCAGCTCGAACAACTCGTCGAGCCAGAACGGCCTCGGCAACTTCCTGCTGAACGCGGACGTCAACAAGACCCTGGCGACCCTCACCACGGCGGGCGCGAACCTGAACTCCGCGGCGAGCACGCTGGGCTCGAACCTGTCGGTGGTTCAGAACCGCCAGGACTTCTCCAAGCAGCTGATCAACGTGCTGCAGACGGGCTCGGCCAACCTGACCAACGCCGACCTGAACCAGGAAGCGGCGAACTCGCAGGCGCTGTCGACCCGCCAGTCGATGGGCATCTCGGCCCTGTCGCTGGCCAACTCAGCCCAGCAGGGCGTCCTCCAGCTCCTGCGGTAAGCGTCCCGCGCGTCGAAGAGACGGGCCGGCCGGGTCTCCCCGGCCGGCCCTTTTCTTTGGTCCCTCGCCCGCACGAACGCGGTGGCGCGCGGCGCAGGATCGACCCGGCAGAGCGGGTTCGCGCGCGCGGTTCGGTTGTCCGGTCGCGCGGTGCGTGGCCGGAACGATCCAAAGGCCGTTCCGGCCGCGGGGTTGCCAAGCTTGACCGTATCGGCCAGCCTGTCCGTAGTTACTGCGTACCGATCCGAGCTGAGCCGGAGTGCCGATGCGAGTGAATCACGAGCGCCGCCTTCTCAACAAGGCTGCAGAGGCAGGGGATTACCAGATCTCGATCCGCCAGAAAGCCGACGCCTCCTGGCCCAGCGATCACAGCCGACTGACGGCGCTCGAGAGCACCGGTCATCTCCAGCGGATCGATCTGGACGATGGTCCGGAGGGATCCGTGGCGGTCTGGCAGATCACCGCGGCCGGCCTTTCCCAGCTTCAGACTCTGACGTTGGGAGCCGAATGATGGCGTCCGTGAAGATCCGCGCGACCGACGACGGGACCTTCGTGGTCTACCGCAACGGCGCGGCCGTCGCGTCGGGATTGACCCGCGAGCAGGCCGAGCGCTGCGCGACGGTTCTGGGCTGGATCGCGCAGGGGCGCTGACGGCGCCGGCAGCCTTTCTCCGCCCCTCGGCGAGGCCGAGCGAGCGGCGACGGCGCGACCGCTACTCGGCGGCCTTGGCGGGGATCGCCTCGCTGAGAGCCTCGCGCCGCGCGCTGTTCAGGACGCGCTGGCGGGCTTGCGGCTCTTGGATCGCGTGCCAGAGGCGGAACAGCTCGGAGGTCATGCTCGCATCGGAGGCGTCCCCGTCCGGTGCGTAGAAGGCGTCGACCGGACAGCCAACGACCGCTGCGATCTCGCGCAGACGCGCGGTAGCTCGAACATCGATGGCCATCGGAGACAGAATTCCCACACGCCACGGGCGCTAGGGCTATCATCGCCCAACCCGGAGCAGCAAGGGATCGTCCTGTACCAGACCTGATCTGAACGTATCAGCTCTATCATTTTTAGGTATATGGTCGACAAGGTCACGGTTGGCGTGCGCAGCGCCGAAGCTCACGAAGGCGTGATCGGACGACGCGATCTTTGCGACGACATGCGTGACCGCGTTTCACCGTGATCCACCGGGGCTTCTGGATCATCATCTGCCTGTCGATGCGGATGCGGCCCGCGGCGTCGATCGGGATGCCGGTGCCGCGCGACTGATCGTGCCGCGCGTCCCGATAGACCCGCGGAGGCGGGACAAACCCGGGCCCCGAGCTGTTCACGCGGCCTCGGAATCGCCGATCGTGAAGCAATCGACGGGGTGGCCGGCACAGAATTATCGAATGGAAGCTTCCCGTTAACGAAGCGTAAACCTTTGTGACGTGATCCTAGGACGATGAGCGGGCACAGGACCCGGCACACGGATCGGGCGAGGTTCCGATGATCGTCTTGATTGCCGCAGCCATCGTCAGCGGCCTCGCGACAGCCGCGATCCTTGCGCCAGTGAGCGCCCTCGCGGCCCTGATCATCGCTCCCCTCGCGGCCAGCGCGTCGGCCATCCTCGCCTGCATCTTCATCGCGTGGCGCAACACCCGCGATGACGTCGGGCCGCCCGACCTCGAGGCGCAGGCCGACGCCATGGTGGCCGTCCTGTGCGAAGTGGCCCAGCAAGGTAAGATGGTCCCGGTCGCCGCGCCGGTCCGGGTCCGCGGCCACCGGTCGGCCTGAGACCGCCGCGCACCGGCCGCGACACCGGTATCGCCGGTCCGGCCCCGTTGCCATCAGCGCCTGTCGCGGACCATTCTGCCCGCGATGAGGCCGCCCGTTCCCCTCTCCGCCGTCCGGATCTTCGAGGCTGCCGCGCGGCGGCGCTCGTTCAAGGCCGCGGCCGGTGAACTCAACCTCTCCCCGAGCGCGGTCAGCCACGCCCTGCGCAAGATGGAAGAGACGCTGGGCGTCGTGCTGTTCGAGCGGGTTGGCCAGGGCATCGCGCCGACTCCGGCCGGAGAGGCGCTGTGCGACCATGTCGGGCGCGCCTTCGCGGAGCTGAACCGCGGCTTCGACCTCGTGGCGAATCGCGGCCCGCAGCTGCTCAGGCTGCACTGCGCGCCGAGCTTCGCCGCGCAGTGGCTGGCGCCGCGGCTGGCCCGGTTCCTGAGCGCCCACCCGGGCTTCGAGGTGCGCCTCGCCGCCGGCATGGACTACGCCCGGTTCATCACCGACGAGTTCGACGCCGACATCGTGTACGGGCCGCCCCGCGGCGAAGGTCTGGTGCGGATGCCGCTGGGTCCGGAGATCGTCACGCCGCTCTGCGACCCCGCCCGGGCGGCCCGGATCCGCGAGCCGTCCGACCTGCTGGTCCAGACCCTCATCCAGAGCGACAACAAGCAGGTGCGCTGGACCCACTGGTTCGAGCGGAACCAGCTCGCCACCCAGCCGAGCGCGGGCATCCGCTTCGACCGGAGCTTCCTGGCCCTCGCGGCCGCCGCGGACGGCCTCGGCGTCGCCCTGGAATCCACCCGCCTCGCCGAGCGGGAAGTGGCGGCCGGCCGCCTCGTCGCGCCGCTGGCCGGGCGCTCGCACGACATCAGCTACGTCGGCCACCACTTCGTCTGCCCGGCCGACGCGCGCCGTCGGGCGCCGCTGCGGGTCTTCGCGCGGTGGCTGGCCGATGAGCTCGGCGTACCGTTGAGCGCCGACCTCGCCTGAATCCGGCAAAAGGTGACCGGGATTCACCTGCGGGTGCAAATTCCGCGTTTGTCGCCGGCGCGCCGCGCCGTCACTCTCCTCGCAACAAGACAGGCGGGAGGAGACGACGCCGCAGACCGCTCGATCCGTGGGCTCGGTCCCCGGACGCGCGGCCGACGGCAAGGCGCCCCTCCCTGGCGACGATAGGTTCGATCCCGCGCAGTCGCGGATCGCCGGGAGGATTCTTCGATGCTGTTGAATGACCGGGTGTGCGTGATCACCGGGGCGGCCTCCGCCCGCGGCATCGGCAAGGCCACCGCGCGGCTCTTCGCGCAGCACGGCGCCCGCGTCGCCGTCCTCGACCTCGACGCCGGCCAGGCCGAGGCCGCCGCCCGCGACATCGGGCCGGGCCATCTCGGCCTCGCCTGCGACGTCACCGACCGGGCGGCCTGCTCGGCGGCGGCGGAGGAGATCGTCGCTCGACTGGGGCGCGTCGACGTGCTGGTCAACAATGCCGGCATCACCCAGCCCCTCAAGATCATGGAGATCGGACCGGAGAACTACGACGCGGTCACCGACGTGAACCTGCGCGGCACGCTCTACATGAGCCAGGCGGTGATCCCGGCGATGCGCGGCCAGGGCTCCGGCGCGATCGTGTGCATGTCGTCGGTCTCGGCCCAGCGGGGCGGCGGCATCTTCGGCGGCCCCCATTACAGCGCCGCCAAGGGCGGCGTGCTCGGCCTCGCCAAGGCCATGGCCCGGGAGCTGGGTCCGGACGGCGTGCGGGTGAACTCCGTGACCCCCGGCCTGATCCAGACCGACATCACCGGCGGCAAGCTCACGCCCGAGCTGAAGGTCGAGATCGCCAAGGGCATCCCGCTCGGTCGCCTCGGCGTCGCGGACGACGTCGCCAATGCCTGCCTGTTCCTCGCCTCCGACCTGTCCACGTACATCACCGGCGCGGTGATCGACGTGAACGGCGGCATGCTGATCCACTGAGGAGGTCGCCATGGCGATCGACGTCCCGACCGAGCGGCCGCGCGCCGGCTCCAACGTGCCGCTCGGCGAGCGCGCCTACCGTATCCGCCGCCACGCCCTGCGGATGGGCGAGGTCCAGGGCCAGGGCTACATCGCCCAGGCGCTCGGCATCGCCGACGTGCTGGCGGTGAGCTACTTCCACGCGCTCACCTACCGGCCCGAGGACCCGGAATGGGAGGGGCGCGACCGCTTCCTCCTCTCGATCGGCCACTACGCCATCGCCCTCTACGCCGCCCTGATCGAGGCGGAGATCCTCCCCGAGGACGAGCTGACGAGCTACGGCGGCGACGACAGCCGCCTACCGATGTCCGGCATGGCCGCCTACACGCCCGGCATGGAGATCACCGGCGGGTCGCTGGGCCACGGGCTCGGGATCGCGGTCGGCATGGCGCTGGGGCTGAAGCGGAAGGGCTCCCGGAGCTATGTCTACAACCTGTTCTCCGACGGCGAGCTGGACGAGGGCTCGACCTGGGAGGCCGCCATGTCGGCCGGCTCGTTCAAGCTCGACAACCTGATCGGCCTCGTCGACGTGAACGGCATGCAGGCGGACGGCGCCTCGCGCGGGGTGCTCAACTTCGAGCCGCTGACGCCGAAATTCGAGGCCTTCAACTGGTTCGTCCAGCGGGTCGACGGCAACGACATCGATGCGCTGGTCCGGGCCTTCGACGCCGCGCGCGACCACCCCGGCCCGCAGCCCCGCATCATCATCTGCGACACCCGCATGGCGAAGGGCGTGCCGTTCCTGGAGGAGCGCGAGCGCAACCACTTCCTGCGGGTCGAGCCGGACGAGTGGCAGCGGGCCCTGGCGATCCTGGACGAGGGGAGAGTGCGGTGAGACGCTCCAAGTACGAGAAGCCCGCCCCCCGCACCGACGGCGGCGCCAAGACTTCGGCGATGATCGCCTCGCTCGCCGCCCCGGGGCAGCGCACGAAGGCCGCGCCTTTCGGCCACGCCCTGGTCGAGCTCGCCGAGACCCGGCCCGACATCGTCGGCCTCTCTGCGGACCTGTCGAAATACACGGACCTGCACATCTTCGCGCAGGCCCATCCCGAGCGCTTCTACCAGATGGGGATGGCCGAGCAGCTGCTGATGAGCGCCGCCGCGGGCCTCGCCCGCGAGGGGTTCACGCCCTTCGCCACCACCTACGCGGTGTTCGCGGCGCGGCGCGCCTACGACTTCATCTGCCTCGCGATCGCGGAGGAGAATCTCGACGTCAAGATCGCCTGCGCCCTGCCGGGCCTGACCACAGGCTACGGCCCGAGCCACCAGGCGACGGAGGATCTCGCGATCTTCCGCGGGATGCCGAACCTCACGATCATCGACCCCTGCGACGCGCACGAGACCGAGCAGGTCGTCCCCGCGATGGCGGCCCACAAGGGTCCCGTCTACCTGCGGCTCCTGCGCGGGAACGTGCCGCTGGTGCTCGACGAGTACGGCTACACGTTCGAGCTCGGCAAGGCCAAGACGATCCGCGACGGCCGCGACGTCCTGGTGATCTCCTCGGGCCTGATGACGATGCGCGCCCTCGAGGTCGCCGAGGCCCTGCGCGACGATCGGGTCGACGTCGCGGTGCTGCACGTGCCGACGATCAAGCCCCTCGACACGGCGACGATCCTGCGCGAGGCCGGCCGCGGCGGCCGGCTCGTGGTGGTGGCCGAGAACCACAGCGTGATCGGCGGACTCGGCGAGGCGGTGGCCGGGCTGCTGATGCGCAACGGGGTGATGCCCGGGCGCGGCTTCCGCCAGATCGGCCTGCCGGACGAGTTCCTCGACGCCGGCGCCCTGCCGACGCTCCACGACCGCTACGGCATCTCGACCGCCGCGATGGCGCGGAGCATCCGGGCATGGCTCTGAGCCGCATCGCCCTCATCGGCCTCGGCGCCATGGGCCTGCCGATGGCGAACAACCTGGTCGCGGCGAGCTTGGCGGTCCGCGGCTACGACCTGCGGCCCGAGAGCCGGGCCGCCTTCGCGGCGGCCGGCGGGGCCCCGGCCGACACGTCGGCCGACGCCGCCGCGGGCGCCGACGCGCTCCTCCTGATGGTGGTGAACGCCGCGCAGGCCGAGGACGTGCTGTTCGCCCAGGGCGCCCTCGACGCCCTCGCGCCGGACGGCGTCGTGGTCCTGATGGCGACCTGCCCGCCGCAGGCCGTGGAGCAGCTGGCCGAGCGCGTCGCGGCCGCCGGCCGGCGCTTCGTCGACGCGCCGGTGTCGGGCGGCGTCGTCGGCGCGCAGGCCGGCTCACTCACGATCATGGCGGCGGCGCCCGCGGAGACGCTCGCCGCGCTGCGGCCAGTCTTGGACGCCTTGGGCGACCGGATCTTCCACGTCGGCGAGCGGCCCGGACAGGGCGCTACCGTGAAGGCCGTCAACCAGCTCCTGTGCGGCGTGCACATCGCTGCCGCCGCCGAGGCGCTGGCGCTCGCCGGGCGGGTCGGCGTCGACCTCGACGTGGTGCTGGAGATCCTCTCGGGTTCCTCGGCCGCCAGCTGGATGCTGCGCGACCGCGGCCCGCGGATGCTGGAGGACGAGCCGCGGGTCACGAGCGCCGTCGACATCTTCGTGAAGGACCTCGGCATCGTGCTGGAGGCCGGCCGCGGCGCCGGGACGGCGCTGCCGCTCGCCGCGCTCGCCCACCAGCTCTTCGTCTCGACCTCCGGTCGCGGCGACGGCGCCGCCGACGACAGCCAGGTGATCCGCGCCTACCGCCTGCTCAACGGCGACGGCGCCTGACGCGGCGCGCAGCGCGCGCGACGACGGCGCCGGGTCCGCACCCGCCGCCCCGGACAGCAACGCGGGTCGCGGATCCACCGCCGGTCAACGGCGGGGGTCGCACGGCCCGGACCACCCAGGGAGTGAAACCATGCGCGACACGCGTCTCAGCCGCCGCAGCCTGCTCGCGGGCGCGGCCGCCCTGCCGGCTTTCGGGATTCTGACCCGGCGCGGGCAGGCCGCCGAGTTCACCTACAAGCTCGCCACCGGCCAGGACCCGACCCATCCGGTCAACATCCGGGCGCAGGAGGCGCTCGACCGGATCCGCGAGGCCACCGGCGGCCGCCTCGAGATCAAGCTGTTTCCCGCCAACCAGCTCGGCTCCGACACCGACCTGCTGGCCCAGGTCCGCAACGGCAGCGTCGAGTTCTTCAACCTCGCGACGTCGATCCTCGCCACCTTCGTGCCGGCCGCGAGCCTGCCGAACACCGGGTTCGCCTTCAAGGATTACGACGCCGTCTGGTCGGCGATGGACGGCGGCCTGGGGAGCTACGTCCGGTCGGAGATCGCCAGAACGCCGATCCTGACGGTCTCGAAGGTTTGGGACAACGGCTTCCGGCAGATAACCTCCTCGACCCGCGAGATCCGGACGCCGGAGGACCTGAAGGGCTTCAAGATCCGGGTCCCGCCCGCGCCGATGCTCACCTCCCTGTTCAAGGCGTTCGATGCCGGCGCGGCGCCGATCAACTTCAACGAGCTCTACTCCTCGCTCCAGACCAAAGTGGTCGAGGGCCAGGAGAACCCGCTGGCGATCACCGCCACGACGCGTCTCTACGAGGTGCAGAAATCCTGCAGCATGACCGGGCATGTCTGGGACGGCTACTGGATCCTCGGCAACAAGCGGGCCTGGCAGCGGCTGCCCGAGGATCTGCGCGCCGTCGTCGCGCGGGAACTCGACCGGTCGGCGGACGCCCAGCGGGCCGACGTCGCCAAGCTCAGCTTGTCGCTCCGGGAGAGCCTCACCGCCAAGGGCATCACCTTCATCGACGTCGACCGCGCGCAGTTCCGCGCGGCGCTGGCGCGGACGAGCTTCTACAGGGACTGGAAAACCAAGTACGGCGACGTGGCGTGGTCGCATCTTGAGGACGTGTCGGGCAAACTGACCTGAAGCGCTTTCCGCCGGATCGGGTAACGGTATCGGAGAACGAAGGCGCGCCGAGACGCACCACAAGAAACACGCGAAGACGCACGTGGGGCCAGTCCCGCCGCCAGCGGCATCGGGACCGGCCCCGTCGGGAGGGCGCCATGCAGGTTGATATAGCGGCCGTCGAGACGACGGCGGGGATTGAGTTGTCGGGACCGCCGCTGCGCGCCCGGGGCTGGCTGCGCCGGCTGGATGCCGGGCTCGGCTACCTCGTGGAGATCCCCGCGGCACTGCTCGTCCTGGCCGAGATCGCCGTGCTGCTCGGCGGCGTCGTCAGCCGCTACGTGTTCCGCGAACCGCTCGTCTGGTCGGACGAGCTCGCCTCCATCCTGTTCCTGTGGCTCGCCATGCTGGGCGCCGTGGTCGCCTTCCGGCGCGCCGAGCACATGCGCATGACCGCCTTCGTGGCCATGAGCGGCCCGCGGCTGCGCGCCTTCCTGGAGACGGTCGCGCTGGTGGCCGGCCTGATCTTCGTCGCCCTGCTGCTGGAGCCGGCCTTCGAGTTCGCCAGCGAGGAGACCTTCGTCCAGACGCCGGCGCTGGAGCTGAACAACGCGTGGCGCGCCGCGGCCCTGCCGATCGGCCTCGGCCTCATGCTGATCGTGGCCGTGATCCGCCTCCTGGAGACCGCCGACTGGAAGCTCACCGCGGGCGCGCTGATCCTGGGCGGCGGCGTTGCCGCCGCACTCCTGGCGCTCCAGCCGTGGCTCGCCAACCTCGGCAATCTCAACCTGCTGCTGTTCTTCGTCGTCGGCGTCGGCGCGCTGGTCTTCTCCGGGGTGCCGATCGCCTTCGCGTTCGGCCTGTCGACCTTCGCCTACATCACGCTGACCACCGACGCGCCCTCCATGGTGGTGGTCGGCCGCATGGACGAGGGCATGAGCCACCTCATCCTGCTCGCCGTGCCGCTCTTCGTGTTCCTCGGTCTGCTGATCGAGATGACCGGCATGGCCCGCGCCATGGTGGGCTTCCTGGCCTCGCTGCTGGGCCACGTGCGCGGCGGCCTGCACTACGTGCTGGTCGGGGCGATGTACCTCGTCTCCGGCATCTCCGGCTCGAAAGCCGCCGACATGGCGGCCGTGGCGCCCGTGCTGTTCCCCGAGATGAAGGCCCGGGGCGCCAAGGAGGGCGATCTCGTGGCCCTGCTCGCCACCACCGGCGCCCAGACCGAGACGATCCCGCCCTCGATCGTGCTGATCACCATCGGCTCGGTCACCGGCGTGTCGATCACCGCCCTGTTCACCGGCGGCCTGCTGCCGGGCCTCGTCCTCGCCGCGACGCTGTGCGCGCTGGTCTGGTGGCGCTACCGCCGCGAGGACCTGAGCCACGTCGCCCGCCCGTCCGGCAGCGTCATCGGCCGCGCCTTCCTGGTGGCGATCCCGGCGCTCGCCCTGCCCTTCGTGATCCGCTTCGCGGTGGTGGAGGGCATCGCCACCGCGACCGAGGTCTCGACCATCGGCATCGTCTACGCGGCTCTGGCGGGCCTGCTCATCTACCGCCAATTCGACTGGCGGCGGCTCTACCCGATGCTGGTGACCACCGCGACACTGTCCGGCGCGATCCTGCTGATCATCGGCGCGGCGACCGGGATGGCCTGGGCGCTGACGCAGTCGGGCTTCTCGCAGACGCTCGCCGAGGTGATGAAGAGTCTCCCGGGGGGCGCGCTCGGCTTCCTGTTCGTCTCGGCCGTCGCCTTCATCATCCTGGGCTCGGTGCTGGAGGGCATCCCGGCGATCGTGCTGTTCGGGCCGCTCCTGTTCCCGATCGCCCGGGCCGTGGGCGTCCACGAGGTCCACTACGCCATGGTGGTGATCCTCGCGATGGGCATCGGCCTGTTCGCCCCACCCTTCGGCGTCGGCTACTACGCGGCCTGCGCGATCAGCCGGATCCATCCCGACGCCGGGATGCGCCCGATCGTCGGCTACATCGTGGCCCTGCTGATCGGCCTCCTCGTCATCATCCTCGTCCCCTGGTTCTCGATCGGCTTCCTCTGAGCGCACCCGCCCGGAGCTGAACGCTCTGCGCCACGGCGGATGCCGGACCGGCGCGGGACAGGGTCAGACCTTCGACTGAGATCCATCCCGGGCAGCCGCGGTGCCGCCCGGGCGGCCTTCGCGCGCCGGACATTCGCACCGCCCGAGCCAGATCCATGCCCGACACGCCCGATGCCACGCTCACGGCCCGGATGGCCGACGCGATCCGCTTCCTCGCCCTCGACGCGATCGAGCGGGCGGGAGACGGCCATCCCGGTGCCCCGCTGGGCTGCGCCGAGATCGCCGTGGCGCTGTTCACGCGCCATCTGCGCTGCAAACCGGACGACCCGGTCTGGCCCGACCGCGACCGCTTCGTGCTGTCGAACGGCCACGGTTCCATGCTGCTCTACGCGGCCCTCCACCTCGCCGGCTATGCCGGCTTGCCGATGGAGCAGATCCGGCGGTTCCGCGAACTCGGCTCACACACCCACGGCCATCCGGAGATCGCGCCCGAACTCGGCATCGAGGCGACCACCGGCCCCCTCGGCCAGGGCATCGCCAACGCCGTCGGCATGGCGGTGGCCGAGGCCAAGCTCGCGGCGACCTTCGGTCCCGACCTGGTCGATCACCGCACCTACGCCCTCGTCGGCGACGGCTGCCTGCAGGAGGGCATCGCCCACGAGGTGATCTCCCTCGCGGGTCATCTGCGCCTGGGCAAGCTGACCTTCCTGTGGGACGACAATCGCATCACCGACGACGGCGCCACCGACCTGTCGATCTCGGAGGACGTCCGCGCGCGCTTCCGCGCCGCCGACTGGCAGGTGATCGACGCGGACGGGCACGACGTCGAGGCGGTCTCGGCGGCGATCGGGCTCGCCCAGGGCGACCCGCGCCCGAGCCTGATCGCCTGCCGGACCGTGATCGGCCGCGGCCTGCCGCGCCTCGAGGGCCAGCGCGGGGCCCATGGCGGGCGCGTCTTCGCCGGCGACTGCGCCGAGGCGCGGGCCGCCCGGGACTGGGATCACCCACCCTTCACCGTGCCCGACGACGTCACCGCGGCGTGGCGGGCAGGCGTCTCCGGGCGCAATCGCGACGGCTACGCGACCTGGATGGCGCGCCGGGCGGCGCTCCCGGATCAGGTGCGGGCCGCGTTCGACCGAGTGAGCGAGGCGCGTCTCCCGGAGGGCTGGCACGGGCAGCTCCGCGCGCTGCGCGACGGCTTCGCCGAGGCGGGGGCGGCCCGCCCGAGCATCGAGGTCTCCGCGGATATCGTCGCCGCCCTGTCCGATTCCATCCCCGAGCTGTTCTCGGGCGCGCCGGATCTCGAGGGGCCGACGAAGCACAAGGGCGACTTCCGCGCCTTCACGGCTCGGGACCGGTCCGGCCGCTACCTGCATTACGGCATCCGCGAGCACGCCATGGGCTCGATGATGAACGGCATCGCGGCCCATCGCGGCCTGGTGCCGGTGGGCGCGACCTACCTGGTCTTCTCCGACTACATGCGCCCGTCCCTGCGCATGGCGGCGCTGATGAACCTGCCGGTCATCACGGTCTACAGCCACGATTCGATCGCGATCGGCCGCAACGGCCCGACCCATCAGCCGGTCGAGTACCTCGCGTCATTGCGCGCCATCCCCAACATGCTGGTGCTGCGGCCGGCCGACGCGGTGGAGACCGCGGAGTGCTGGGAGATGGCCCTGGCCAACCGGACCGGCCCGACATCGCTCATCTGCTCGCGCCAGGCGCTGCCGGCCCTGCAGCGGCCGAGCGGCGGGGAGAATCGCAGCGCGCGGGGCGCCTACGTCCTGGCGGACGCCTCGGGTCCGCGGCGGGTGACGCTGATCGCGACCGGGTCGGAGGTCGCGCTGGCGCTCGAGGCCCGAGAGAGGCTGCAGGCGGAGGGCGTGCCGACCGCGGTCGTTTCCATGCCCTCCTGGGAGGCCTTCGCCGCGCAGGAGCGCGCGTATCGTGAGAGCGTCATCCCGCGGGACGCGGTGCGGGTCGCGGTCGAGGCGGCTCTGCGCTTCGGCTGGGATCGCTGGATCGGCGAGGATGGCGGCTTCGTCGGGATGACCGGCTTCGGCGCGTCGGGCGCGCCGGAAGACCTGTTCCGCCACTTCGGCATCACCGCCGAGGCGGTGGCGGAGGCCGCGCGGACGCGCCTGAGCTGAGGCGCGCCGGACGACTCAGATCATGCCGGCGGCGCCGGTGCGCACGATCCGGTCGCGCTGCTCGGCGTAGCGACCGGCCGCGGCGCGGCGCATCGCGACGCCGAAGCGCCCGGCGATCTGCGCGAGGAGCGGCGCACCGTTCTCGGTGCGGATGCCGACGAGGTTCGCGAGGGTGGTCATCGTGCCCGATCCCGGTCCATCCCGGGCAGGACGCCCGGCGTGTTGCGCTGCAATATGAGCCGGTCTGCGAGCGGGCGTGAGGGGCTCCGCGCGCGGGCTGTCATGCGCCGAAAACATGCTGCCGGGAGCGAACGTTGACGGCGTGGCGGACAGGACCGCGTCGCGCGCCCGGCGGCGGGTGCAGTGCGGTCGTCGCGGATCGCATGACGCGCGTGCGGGTCCCGCGTCGGCGCCGACGACCCTGCGCGCGAGGCTGGCGAGGGCTTACGGGACCTTCGACGGCCCCGGGGCGTCGAGCGGCAAGTCGCCGCGCGCTTCGAGTTCGTCGCGGATCGCGCGCTTCGTCACCTTGCCGTAGCCGGATTTCGGCAGGGCCTCCCAGAAGAACACGCGCCGGGGCAGCTTGTAGCGGGCGACGGCGGTCGACAGCCACGCGATCAGCGCCCCCTCCTCCACCGCGATCCCGGGACGTGCGACGCAGACCGCGACACCGACCTCGCCCCAGGCGGGGTCCGGTACGCCGAGGATCGCGGCCTCGGTGATCGCCGGATGGGTCAGGAGCTTCTCCTCGATCTCGCGCGGATACACGTTCGAGCCGCCGTAAATGTACATGTCCGAGGCGCGGCCGGTGATGAACAGGAAGCCCTCTGCGTCGAGGTGGCCGAGATCGCCGGTCCGGAACCAGCCGTCGCGGAACGCCGCCGCGTTGGCCTCCGGGTTGTCGTAGTAGCCCGCGAAGACGGCCGGGCCGCAGACGCAGATCTCGCCGGTCACGCCCGACGGGCACGCGCGGCCCTCCGTGTCCTGAATCTGGACCTGCATGCCGGTGCGCTCGATCCCGCAGGTGCCGACCTTCACGTCCGGCCCGTCCTCGGCCGCGTGCAGGCGGGGCGGCAGCACCGTGATGTTGCCGGTCACCTCGCCGAGCCCGAAATACTGCACCAGCACCGGGCCGAGCACCCGCAGCGCGTGCTGCTGGTCCGCCCGGTACATCGGCGCGCCCGCGTAGATGACGTGGCGCAGGCTGGAGTGGTCGTGCGCCGAGACGGCCGGATGCTCGGTCAGCAGCTTCACGATGGTCGGCACGGTGAAGAGGTTCGTGACGCGCCACGCCGCGACGAGGGCCCAGACCTCCTCGGGATCGAGCCGCTCGCCGGCAAGGAGCACCGTCTTGGTGCCGGCCGCGACCTGCGCGAGCTGGTGGATGCCGGCCCCGTGGGACAGCGGCGCCACGACCAGGGACGCGTCGGCCTCCGTCGTGCCCGGCATCAGGTCGCAGAGGTGGTTGGTGACGACGAAAGCCATCTGACCGTGGGTCAGGACCGCCGCCTTCGGGCGACCCGTCGTTCCGGAGGTGAAGAAGAACCAGCACGGATCGTCGTGCTCGACATCGGCGACAGGGACGGCCGCGCCCCGATGGTCGGCGACGAGCGCGTCGTAGTCGGCACCGAAATCCGCGCCGCCGATCTCGACGACGCGGTCCAGGTCTGGGCAGGCCTCGCGCACGGCGGCGGCGTGGTCCGGAAACCCCGCGCCGCAGATCAGCGTGGAGGCGCCGCTGGCGCGCGCGAGGTAGGCGATCTCCGCGGGCGTCTGCCGGAAATTGGCCGGCACCCAGACGGCCCCGAGCCGGAAGCAGACGAACATCGACTCGAACAGCTGGTTGCTGTTGCGCGCCTGGACCAGCACGCGGTCACCCTTGGTCACGCCGCGGGCGGCGAGCGCCGCCGCCATGGCGTCGACCCGGGCGTCGATCTCGGCCCAGCTCCAGCGCCGCTCGCCCCAGGCGAGCCCCACCGCGTCCGGAAACCGGCGCGCGGTCCGGCGCAGGAAGTGCGCGAGATTCATCACCCGCCGGGAGCACGGCGCGACCCCGCCGAGCGGCGCCCCCGCGGCGCCCATCAGGTGAGCTTCCCGCAGGCCTTCTCGAGCAGGGACCAGCCCTCGTCGCCGTACCGGCCCTTCCACTCGGCGTAGAAGCCGGCCTTGCGCAGCTTCTCGCGGAAGGGCTCGGGGTCGGGCTTGTTGAAGACCATGCCGTTCTTCGAGAGCTCCGCCTGCAGGTTGGCGTTGAGCTGCGCGACGTCGGCCCGCTCCTTCATGCCGGCAGCGTTGATGTGGCGGGCCACCGTCTCGCGCAGATCCGCGGGCAGGCGCTCCCAGGCGCGGCGGTTCGCCAGGAACCAGTACCCGTCCCACATGTGGTTGGTGAGCGAGCAGTACTTCTGCACCTCGTAGAACTTCGTGGTGGAGATGACCGCGAGCGGGTTCTCCTGGCCCTCGACGATCTTGGTCTGCAGGGCCGAGTAGGTCTCGTTGAGGTTGATCGAGGCCGGAGCCGCGTCGAAGGCCTTGAACATCGAGGTCCAGAGCGGCGAGACCGGGACGCGGATCCGGAAACCCTTGAAGTCGTCGGGGGTGGCGATCGGCCGGGTCGACGAGGTGGTCTGGCGGTAGCCGTTGTCCCAGATCTTCTCCATGGCGACGAGACCGGCCTTGGCGATCTGCTGGCGGACCCAGGCGCCGAGCTCGCCGTCCATGGCCGGCCAGACGGCGTCGTAGCTCGGGAAGGCGTAGCCGATGCCGTTGATCGACGCGTTCGGGACCAGGGTCGAGAGGATCAGCGGCGACATCGTGAAGAACTCGACGCTGCCCGAGCGCAGCTGGCTCAACGTGTCGGTGTCGGAGCCGAGCTGGCTCGTCGGGAAGATCTTGAGGTCGAACCGGCCGCCGGTCTCCGTGCGCAGCGCCTCCGCCATCTCGCGGGCGCGGATGTTCATCGGGTGCGTGTCGGGCAGGTTGTTGGCGTACTTGTACGTGAAGTCCGCCTTCTGCGCCCGCGCCACGTGCGGTGCCGCCACGGTACCGGCGATGAGGGCCGTCGAGCCGGTCGCCAGGAATCGGCGGCGGGACAGGGGCGTGCGGTACGGGGACATGGCGGCCTTTCCGGTGCGGGCGCGGGGCCCGGCGTTTCCTCGGGTCCGCGTTGGTGCGGACTCCTGATTGCGGCCTCGATAGCCGCTGACCGGTGCCAGTCAACGCACTTTCGCGGCCGCGTCCCCGGGAATGATTGCATCCGGCCGCCGCTGATACGGGGCGACCGGAGGGGCCCCGGTCGCGCGAGACCGTGGCGACGCGGCGACGGCGCGGATGGCGCGGTCCGCGTCAGTCCCGGCCGGGCAGATGCACCGTCCAGGGCTCTTCGAAGGTGTGTTCCTCGAGGTTCACGCCCGGGCCGCCGCGGTCGACCACGACGAAGTCCTGCGGCTGGCCGTACGGCGTCAGCACCCCGTGCCACGTGTTGCGCGCGTAGCAGATCCCCTGCCCCGGCGCCGTCACGAACGCCTGCGGCGGCCCGGGACGCCCCTGCGCGTCCGGGCAGACCACCACCAGAAACGGTGCCGCGCTCAGCGGCAGGAACGCCTGCGCGCCCAGTGGGTGCCGCTCGACCAGGCCGAGCCGCAGCGGCACCGGGTAGGGCTGCGCCTCGACCAGCCCGATCACCACCCGCGACCCCTCGCCCACGACCTCGACCGCCGCCAGATCGTGGAAGCGCCGCGCCATCCCGCCGTTCATCGGTCGCGGCGCCACCGCGGCCGCGTCGATCACCGTGCCGAACGGCGCGAAAGCCTCGGCCGTCAGCGGCCGGGCGACGATCGTGCGGGCGCCCGAGCTCACCGGCCGAGCCCGCGCGGCGCCAGCGCCGGGTGGCGGTTGACGTCCTTGTACAGCAGGTACCGGAACGGGCCCGGCCCGCCCGCGTAGCAGGCCTGCGGGCAGAAGGCGCGCAGCCACATGAAGTCGCCCGCTTCGACCTCGACCCAGTCGCGGTTAAGTCGGTAGACCGCCTTGCCCTCTAGCACGAACAGCCCGTGCTCCATGACGTGGGTCTCCTCGAACGGGATCGAGGCGCCCGGGCGCAGGCGGACGATGTTGACGTGCATGTCGTGGCGCAGGTCGTCGGAGTCGACGAAGCGGGTGGTCGCCCAGGCGCCGTCGGTGCCGACCATGCCGGCCGGCTCGACCGCCGACTCGTGGGTGACGAAAGAGGTCGGCGCGTCGAGGCCGGCGGCGGGCTGGTAGACCTTGCGGATCCAGTGGAAGCGCACGGGCGCGTCGCCGTCGTTGCGCAGGGCCCAGGCCGCGCCGGGGGCGAGGTAGGCGTAGCTGCCCGGCCGCAGGGGGTGGCGCGCGCCGTCGAGCGTGAGGCTGGCCGTGCCGGCGACCACGAACAGGACGCCCTGCGCCCGCGGCTCCGGCTCGGGGGCCTGGCTGCCGCCGCCGGGGGCGACCTCCATGAGGTACTGGGCGAAGGTCTCGGCGAAGCCCGAGAGCGGCCGGGCCAGGATCCAGGCCTGGGTCCTGTCCCAGCCCGGCAGGAGGCTGGTGACGATGTCGCTCATCACGCCGTGGGGGATCACCGCGTAGGCCTCGGTGAACACCGCGCGGCCGGTCATCAGCCGCGTCTGGCCGGGTAGGCCGCCGCACGGGGGGTTGTAGGCTCCAGCGCTCATGGTCGGTCTCCGAGATTCGACTTCAAGCTGTAAACGTCGGGCAGGGAATCCGTCACGCGGTGTGCGGCTCCGCGACCGGCGCCTCGAGGATCTCTGCCGTGTCGGTGGTGTCCTCGCCGTTCAGGACGCGGTTGGCCTGCGCCCGGTCGATGTCGCCCTCCCAGGCGGCGATGACGACGGTCGCCACGCAATTGCCGATCAGGTTGCCGAGCGCGCGGGCGATGCCGACGAACCAGTCGACCGACAGGACGAGGACCAGCCCGATCACCGGGATCTCGGGGACCGCCGAGAGCGTCGCGGCGAGGACGACGATCGCCGAGCCGGGCACGCCGTGGGCGCCCTTGGAGGTCAGGAGCGCGATGCCGAGGATCAGCATCAGGTGGCCGAAGGACAAGTCGGTGTTGGTCGCCTGGGCGATAAAGACTGTGGCGAGGGTCAGGTAGAGCGAGAAGGCGTCGAGGTTGAAGGAGTAGCCGGTCGGGATCACGAGGCCGACGGTCGATTCCTTGATGCCGAGCCGCTCCATCTTGCGCATGACCTGCGGCAGGACGCAGTCCGAGGAGGCGGTGCCGGCCACGACGGTCAGTTCCTCGCGCAGGTAGGCGAGCAGCTTGAAGATGCTGAAGCCGGCGAGCCGCATGATGCCGCCGAGCACCACGACCACGAAGAGCGCGACACCCGCGTAGAACAGCACCACCAGCATGCTGAGCTGCTTCAGGGAGCCGACGCCGTACTTGCCCACCGTGAAGGCGACCGCGCCGAGCACGCCGATCGGCGCCAGGCGCACGATGAAGCCGATGATCCGGAACAGGACCTCGGTGATGCGCTCCAGGCTGTCGGCCAGGGGCTTGCCGCGCTCGCCGAGGAGCGACAGCCCGGACCCGAACAGGAGTGCGAGGAGGAGGACCTGGAGGATGTCGCCCTTGGCGAAAGCGTCGACGAAGGTCGTCGGCACCAGCTTCATCAGGAAGTCGACGGTGCCCGTCACCTGCCCGACCCGGTCGGTGTAGCTGGAGAGCGACTTGGCATCCAGTGTCGCCAGATCGACGTTCATGCCGTGACCGGGCGCGAAGACGTAAGCGAGTACGAGTCCCAGCGCGAGCGCGATGGTCGTCACCACCTCGAAGTAGATCAGGGATTTGAGGCCGACGCGTCCGACCTTCCGGAGGTCGCCCGCGCCGACGATGCCGTGCACGACGACGCCGAAGACCAGCGGCGCGACCACCATCTTGATGAGCTTGATGAAGACGTCGCCCAACGGCTTCAGGGTGACGGCAAAATCGGGCCAGAGCCGGCCGAAGAGGACGCCGATCATCAGGGCGGCGACAACCTGCCCGAAGAGCGACCCGAACAAGCGCTTCATCGCAACCTCCCTGGAACGGCTTGCCCAGACCCGGCCGCGAACGCCCCGCCTCTCGCGGGCGGGTTCGATCGGACACGCTCGCGGCGCGCGGCGGCATTGTGCAGCGCGATGCCTGATCGGCCTTCCGGACGGCAAAATCGTGCCGAACGATCTAGACGTCAAATATCTATTTCATTTAGATTGAAACTTTCGAAGTCCGAATGACGCGATGGAACTGCGCCACCTCCGCTACTTCGTCGCCGTCGCGAAGCACCTGAGCTTCACCGCCGCCGCCGAGAGCCTCGGCGTCGCGCAGCCGCCGCTCAGCCAGCAGATCCGCGACCTGGAGGAGGAGATCGGGACGGCGCTCTTCGAGCGGACGACCCGGCGCGTGGCGCTGACGCGGGCCGGTCACGACTTCCAGATTCAGGCCATCAACCTCCTGGAGCGGGCCGCCGAGGCTGTCGAGCGGGCCCGGGCCATCGGCGCGGGCACCGCCGGCATCATCAATGTCGGCCTGACGGGCTCGATGCTCGCCGGGCCGCTCGGTCACGCGATCCGCCATTTCGCGCAGGTCTACCCGGCGGTGGATCTGCGGATCCACGAGATGTCGCCGGACCGCCAGATCGCGATGCTGAAGGCCGGTCAGACCGACGTGAGCTTCCTGCGCGCGCCGCCGCAGGATGCCGATCTGGTCCGGGTCCGCGCGTGGAGCGAGACCGTGCAGGTTGTCCTGCCGCGGGGGCACCGCCTCGCGCGGCGGAGGCTCCGCCTCGCCGACCTGCGCGACGAGCGCTTCGTGTTCCTGCGGATGTCCGACTCTCTGTTCGCGAAATACCTCTGGGATTGCTGCGTCCATGCCGGTTTTGTCCCCACCATCACCCATCAGGCCGTCGAGGCGGCCTCGCTGACGAGCCTCGTCGCGTCCGGCCTGGGCATCGCCATCATCCCGGAATATGTCGCCCGGCTGGCGCACGCCGACGTGGTCTACAGGCCGCTCGAAGGGCCCCGCATCCGTGCCGACGTCTTCGCGCTGTGGAGCCCTGCGAAAGCGGCTCTGGTCGGCAACTTCGTCGAGCTTGTCCGCGACAGTCAGAAGACCGCCGACTAGGCGGATCGCCCGAACCTCCGACACGTGTCGAGGGCCGTGAGGGGACACGGGCGCCTCTGAGCGCCTGCCGCGGGCCAGCAGCCCAGGGTTTTTCCGCTTATGGATATCTTATATCCGCCTTCTTTTTAAGCCGCCATATTCCCGAAACGAATCTGATACGCTATTGCTGCTCTCGGTCCGGAGCGCTTGCAGCCACAATGCCTTCCCAGTTCATCCGCTCCGCGGCCTGGGCGCCTACGATTGCTTTGTCGTGGTTCTGGGGGCTCGGGTTCTTCTACGCGATCCATGTGACGCTCACCTACGGCTGGCTCGGGTTTCTTGCCTTCGCGTTGCCGAACGCGACGGGTCTCGGCCTGTTCGGCTGGGTGCTCGGCGCGCCCCGCCGGAACCTCGACTCGGTCGTGGCAGCCGTGCAGGGCCCGTACGCCCTTCTGTTCATGGGGGCACAGTTCTTCGCCGTCGCGATCACGATCTTCGGATTCGCGGCCTACGCGTGGCTCCCGCTGTTCGGCCACGAGGCCGCCGTCGGCGTGGTCGCCCTGGTCCTGGTCGCCTGCTCGATCGGCCACGCGGTGGCGCTGCGCGGGATCCGGATCATCCACGGCGGGGCGCTGGTGTTGGGACTCGCGGCGGGCGCGATCCTGCTGGGCGGGCTGCCCACGCACCGGGACGGCTGGGAGGTGCCGCTCCAGGCCTTCGACGAGCGCTTCTACGGGCTCGTCATCCCGTCGCTCGTCGGCTTCCTGCTCGGTCCCTGGATGGACATCCAGCATTGGCAGCGTGCCGTGGAGATCCGGCGCTCGGGCGGATCGGTGCGCGCGGCCTACGTCACCGGCGCGCTCCTGTTCCTCGGGCTCCTGACGATCAACGCGCTGCTCGCCGCGCGGGCGGGACTCGGCACGCTGGTCGTCTCATCGGACGGTCTGCCGGGAGCCTACGCGGCCGTGGCGCAGACGATCGGTCGCGATCCCGCGACCACCGTCACGGCGGCCTTCGTCATCTGGACGGCAATCGCTGCGGCGACCACGATCGACAGCTTCTACAGCGCCACGCGCTGGCTCGGGACCTCGATCACGGCGCGCAGCAACTCGCCGCTCCTCGCCTTCGTGCCGGCGGGACTCGTCGCGTCGCCGGTCTGGATCCTCGGTGCCGCGCTCGCCACCGCGGCGGCGGCGATCTGGGCGAACCTCTCGCTGCTCTACCTGATGATGCCCTTCGCCACGCTCCTCGTAGGGGCGGCAGCGTGTCTCGTGTGCGAGACGCTCGGTGCGACGCGCCGGTACGACTCGGTCCTCGCGTCCATGATCGGCGCGACGGCGTGCCTGATCTTCGTCACGGGCTACCTCGCACCGAGCTGGGCGCTGCTGGCCATCGCGCCGCTCATCGGCCTGATCGGCGCCCTTCCGATGATCGCGGAGGTGCTGGGCTTCCGCGCGCCGCCGCCGGTGGGAGAGCTCATCCCGGCGGCGGAGCGGGCGCCGCGGGCTGCGCCGGTGCCGGTCGCGGTGGACCAGACGGATGCCGTGGCGTCACACGGGTTCGACGGGCACTGGTTCGTCCTGCGCCTGATCCCGACCTACGACGACACCAACTCGGTCGGGAACGTCTACTTCGCCAACTACGTGCGCTGGGTCGGCAAGGCGCGCGAGCTGTTCTTCAACATCTGCATGCCGAATTTCGACCTGAAATCGACGGACTTCTACATCCTGACGAAGTCCTTCCATCACGACTTCCGCCGGGAGGCGATGGAGTTCGAGCCGGTCACGGTCCGCATCTCGATCGCGAGCCACAACCGGAAATTCGTGACCCTGGCACACGAGATCCACAGCGAGGTCAACGGGCTGCTCGGTCGGGGCGAACAGTCGCTGATGTTCGTGGACACCGTCCACTATCGGCCTCTCGATATTCCGCGGACCATCATCGAGGGCTTCCTGCCCTATTGGCCGAAGACGTCCCCGCACGCCGTCGCGGGTGGGGACAGCCCGAGCGGGGTCGCGCCCCTCGGCGTCTGACGGCGTCTCACGCCGCCCGGACAGCCGTGGGGAGGAGCTGACGGCTCCGCGCCAGCGCCGCGGCCTGCTCGGCCGGCAGCGGCTTGCTGAACAGGTAGCCCTGGAACTCGTGGCAGCCCTGCTCGAGCAGGCAGGCGCGCTGCGCGTCCGTCTCGACGCCCTCCGCGGTGATCGTCATGTCGAGGCTCGTCGCCATGTCGATGATGGCGTTCACGATCGCCGCCGCGCCGCGCTCCTGCGGCAGGTCCCGGACGAAGCTCTGGTCGATCTTGATCTTGTCGAAGGCGATGCGGCGCAGGTAGCTCAAGCTCGAATAGCCGGTTCCGAAATCGTCGAGCGACAGCCGCACGCCCATCTCGCGCAGCTTCGAGAGCGTGGCGTTGATCGCCGGCGTGGCCTCCAGGAACACCGACTCGGTCACCTCGAGCTCCAGGCGCACGGCGGCCAGCCCGCTCGCGCGCAGGGCGGACCGGACGAGCTGGGTCAGGTCCGAGTGCCGGAACTGGCGCGGGGACAGGTTGACGGCGATGCGGACATCCCCCGGCCAGCCGGCCGCGATCTGGCAAGCCTCCCGCAGGATCCACTCGCCCAGCGGGATGATCACCCCGGTCTCCTCCGCGAGGGGGATGAACTCGCCGGGTGAGACGAAGCCGCGCGCCGGGTGCTTCCACCGGATGAGCGCCTCGAAGCCGCGGACGCGGCATTCCTTGGCCGCCACGATCGGCTGGAAGTAGAGGACGAACTCGTCCCGATCGAGCGCACCCCGCAGGTCGGCCGTCAGCGCCCTCCGCGCCTCGATCCGCTCGTCCATCTCGGCCTCGTAGAAGCGGTAGCCGTTCCGGCCCTCGCTCTTCATGCGGTAGAGGGCGAGATCGGCGCGGCGCAGGATCTCCTGGCAGCCGTCCTGCGGGGCGATCGCGATCCCGATGCTGACGCTGACGGTCAGCCGGATGCCGTCGATGGTGAACGGCGACGCGAGCGCCTCGACGATCCCGTTCGCGAGCGCCTCGATGGCGCGCAGGTCCCGGGCGCTCCGCCCGGTCGCGAGGACCGCGAACTCGTCGCCGGCGAGGCGGGCGAGCTGGACATCGGAGGCCTCGAAGCTCCGGAGCCGCTCGGCGACCGATTTCAGGAGCTTGTCGCCGGCCGCGTGGCCGAACGTGTCGTTGACGCTCTTGAACTCGTCGAGGTCGAGGGCCAGCACGGCGAACCGGTCGCCCTGCGCGAGCCGTTCCCGCGCCGATTCCTGGAGCTGATGGAACAGGACCCGGTTGGGCAGATCGGTGAGGGAATCGTGCAGGGCGAGATACGACAGGCGCTCCTCCGAGCGCCGCTTCTCGGTCACGTCCGAGCCGACGCCGCGGTAGCCCGAGAAGGCGCCGGCCCGGTTGAAGGTCGGCTTGCCGCTGAGGCACCACGTCCGCCGCTCGCCGGCGATATCGAGCTGCAGGTGCAGGTTCCGGAAGGCGCGCCGCTCGGCGATGCAGCCCCAGAGCGTGGTGCTCGAGTGGCTCCTGGGCGGCGCGACGGGCGGCAGCAGCAGCCGCTCCAGCGGCAGGCCCATCAGCTGGCGCTCGGACGAGCCCGCGACCTCGATCAGGCGCGGGGAGACGTGCTGGAGGCGCAGGTCGGCATCCGTCTCCCACAGCCAGTCGCTGGCGCTTTCCTCGAACTCGTTGAGCAGGAGGTGGGTGAACTCCTGCTGCCGTTCCAGCTCGATCTGCGCGATGACCCGCATCGTCAGGAGCCGGCTGAGATGCAGGATCGTGAAGCAGATGAAGATCGCGTAGAAGAACAGCAGCACCGCGACGTAGATGTAGAAGGGCTCCCCGGTCGTCGCGAGGGCGATGAACGAGCCGAGGATGATCAGGCCGGAATAGCCGATGGCGACCCGGGGCAGCACCGCCGCGCTCATGCCGGTCGCGATCAGGCCCGCGATGCTGGAGGCGATCAGGAGCCGCCCGTGCGCGTCGGCGCCGGCGAAGAGCATGACCGGGATGGAGGCCAGGAGAAGCCCGTAGGCCTGCGCGGCCAGCACGACCCCCTGGACGAACGAGGACGGCACCTGGAGGGGCTTGGGGCGGGAGCGCCAGCGCCAGCACTGCTGGAGCGAGACCACCGCCAGCGGCAGGACGAGCGCCTCGAGACCGGCGAGGTAGGCGCGATTGGCCGGGTTCCAGAACAGGTAGACGATGACCTGTACGACGCTGAGACTCACAAGAATCGTGAAGGGAACCAGGCGCAGCGCGACGTCGAGCTGCTCGACGCGGGCGCGCGCGCGAAGGTTCGCGTCGAGTGGATCCGCCTTGCGATCGGTATCGATCAGGAAAGAAATCAACATCTCGCGGGACGCAAACGCCTTCCGAAAAAGCTTTACGATCGAAAACTGGGGCTATGGCTGTTTAGATGCATACACGATCGCTCGCTTGCACAAGTACAAGTCGCTTGTAGGTTTACAACTCGTAAATATCGGGGCGAGGCGCGAGGAAGCGGCTCGCGTCGGCCGGTCGGCGGCGCTAAGAGGCGAGCGTGTACCGGTCGCGGCCCGGACAGAGGCGTCCGCAGGGCCGAGCAGGATGAAGCAGACCATGCCGCAAACGCTCGGACTCAACCGCATCTTGGGCGGTGCGATCGGTGTCATCGCCGTGGTGTCGGTCCTGACAAGCGGCGCGGTCCTGATCACGGCCGATCAGCTGCGCGACGCGACCGATGCCCGGAGCCGGTCCAACCAGCTGATCCGCGCCCTCGACGGCTTCCGCGCGGCCATGCTCAATCAGGAGACCGGACTGCGCGGCTACCTGATCACGGGCCGCGACGGCAGCCTGGAGCCTTACCGCACGGGCCGTCAGACGCTCGACGAGGCGATCGACCGGCTCAGGAGCCTGATCGGCCAGGATCCCGAGCGGACGCGCCTCCTGGCCGACGCCGTGGCGGCGGCCCGCAGCTGGCAGACCGAGGTCGGCGAAGTCGCCGTCCGGATCGCGGCCGATCCGGCGACGCGGGACGAGGCTGTCCACATCGAGGCGGACGGTCAAGGCAAGCGGCTGTTCGATACCTTCCGCGAGAAGCTCGCGGCCATCGAGGGCCTCGAAGGGGCGGTGCGGGCCGGGCTGGCCGAGCGCGTCGCCCGGGGCGAGCGCAACGAGGGCCTCGCCCTCTGGGGCGGAACGCTGATCACGCTGCTGATCTGCCTGGGCATCGGAGTCGCCATCAACCGCCTCGTCGTCCGGCCGCTGGTGGGGGTGATGGGCTTCGTGGGACGGGTCGGCGAGGGTGACCTGTCGAGCAAGCTCGATGTCCGCGCCGGGGGCGAAGTCGGCCGTCTGAGTACGACGCTGAACACGATGGTCGCGGGTCTGTCGGACCTGGCGCGGACGAACCGGGCGGCGACGGCGGACCTGAACGCGGCCGCGGCCGAGATCCGCGCCTCGGCGCAGGAGCAGGCGGCCTCGGTCGAGCAGCAGTTCGCGGCCGTGCAGGAGACCGCCGCCACGGTGGACGAGATCACCCACTCGGGCGCGCAGATCTCCAAGCGCGCCACCGAGGTGATCGCCACCGCGCAGGCGACCGCCCAGACCTCGCGCCAGGGCCTGCGCGCGGTCTCCGACACCGCCAAGGCCATGGACGCGATCCGCGAGCAGGCGGAGGCGGTGGCCGGCAACATCGTCAGCCTGTCGGAGAAGACCCAGACGATCGGCGACATCATCGAGACGGTCAACGACATCTCGGAGCGCACGCACCTGCTGGCGCTCAACGCCGCCATCGAGGCGGCCGCGGCCGGGGAGAGCGGGCGCAGCTTCGCGGTGGTGGCCTCGGAGATGAAGCTCCTGGCCGACCAGGCGAAGGCGGCGACCGGTCAGGTGCGGGGGATCCTGGGCGAGATCCAGCGGGGCATCAACACGTCGGTGATGCTGACCGAGGAGGCGGTCAAGCGCGCGGCGGCCGGCAAGACGCGCTCGGACACGACGCAGCGCACGATCGAGGAGATCACCGCGCGGGTGGAGGAGAACGTGCAGACGTTCCAGCAGATCGTGGCCTCGACCAACCAGCAGCAGCTGGGCATCGAGCAGGTGATGGGGGCGCTGCAGAACATCCGCCAGGCCAGCCAGCAGACGGCGGCCGGCACGCGGCAGGTCGAGGCGGCCTCCGCCAACCTCACCGAGCTCGCCCAGGCCCTCATGGCCCTGGCCGAGCGATACCGGCACTGAGGTCCCGCCCGGACCGAGCCGCTCCGGCGACGGCCCCGTCGTCGGGACCGTGTCCCCACCGTCGGGCCGCTCCGGATCGGCGGAGCCCGGAGGAACTCAGCCGCGATGCGCCGGTCGATGGGGCGCCTGCCGGCGGGAGGCGGTAGCGGCGCGCCCGCGGGCTGCCCGGACGCGCACGATGTCGGCCATCCCGACCGGCCGCGGCGGAGCCTCGCCGGTGAACGGCATCCGGCTGCGGACATCACCGTAATAGTCGGACCCGCCCATCCCGAATCCGCCGGCGACGACGGGTCCGTCGAGGAGCGGCTCTCCGGCCGAAGCTCCGGTGCTGACGAGGACGAGGAGAGGGACCGCGAGGAGGAAGCGCATGATCGCATGCGTACACCGACCTGCGTCAGCTTTGCGACGGCGCAGGTCACGATGGCGTGCGCGCGGCCGGAGGGGCGCCGTCAGGTGTCCGGGTCGCTGCCGCGATAGCGCGTCGGATGCGCGTGCGACTTCTGCCAGCCGGTCCGCCCCTGGGCGAAGCCGACCTCCAGGAAGTGGACCAGCGGGTTGACGCCCGCCACGCGGACATCCGGGTTCGCGTCGAGATACCCGTCGGTGCTGAAATGCCCGCTCGGATCACGGCCCTCGCGCCAGCCGACATCGAGGTAGTGTCGCGCCAGTCCTTCGGGGTACCGGCACGTGTCGGCGTACCAGCTCCTGTAGTACTCTTCATCGAAACCCGGGAGTGGACTCTGCAGGTAGCGCTCGAGCCCATATCGATCGCGGATGTGGCCGGTGATGCGCGCGGCGACAGCCCCGTAATCGCGCAGATGCATCCCGTCGATGAAGGCCTGATCCTCGGCCAGCCCGAACCGGGTCCCGCGCAGCGGCACGAACGGGTCGAAGAACGAGACGCCCCGGCTCACGCACACGTCGCGGAGGAGATCCGAATACACCTCGACCGCCGCGGGGTCGCGCTCGGAAGCCTTCGACACCGGCGTGGGCGGCAGAGCCGAGACCAGCGTGTCGAGGGTCCAGGTCTGGAAGCGATCGACGATGCGGCTCGCCTGGCTGACGAAGTCGTCGGTCGCCGACTTCGTGAGCGCCGACGGCGAGCGGATGTCGTTGGTCCCGATGATCAGGATCGCGAGGAAGGCCGGCAAGGGCGCGCTCAGCAGGTCGAGGGCGCGGCGACAGGAGCCTACCGTGGCATCCGCGAGACCGACATTCAGGACGGGACGCGAAACGACCGGTCGCGGCATGTGAAACGCGTGCGAATCACCGGCGAGAACGATGCAGCCGCTCGGCGCAGCGTCGAGGACGGCCTGGACGTGGCCGATCTTGTGACGTCGGAGGGCGCCGCTGCGAAGCGCCCTCACGGCCTCGGAAAAACCCATACGAATCTTGAACACCGCCCCCGCGTCCCGCACCGTAGGAGGCTCAGTTTTCCCAAGTCCAGTCCTTCCCGAGCGCGGCGCCGCTTTTTGACGCCGGCGGTGTTGCCGGGTGACAGAGGCCGTCACGCCCGACGGATCGTGAATGCTGGCCGGCGGCGGAACCGATTTCGCCGGTGCGCTGTTGTCGACCCCTCGGCGATCGTGCAATTGAGCCGCCCCTGCCGGCGCCGTCGACCGCCACGAATCCGCCTCGTGCTCTCGTCCTTGTTCAATCACATGGTCCGCGGCTACTTATCGTTCACGCCTTTCAAGCTGAGAGACCTTCATCCGGCGCCGGTGGCGCGGCGACACGTCTTTTTCATCCACGGATTCGACGCGCGCAGCGGCATCCGCTTCCCCGCTTTCTTCAAGCGGGAACTCCACCGTCACACGGCGCGGTTCGGGGCGATGCCGCGCGCGGTCTCGGAGATCCGGACCGATCCCGACGGTCTGAGCCGGAGCTGGACGGTCGACGCGCCGGCCGACGGGGATGGCGCGGCCGTCCGCTGCGAGACCCTGATCTGGAGCGACATCGTCCATTCGGATCTCGCCCGTCCCGCGTCGCGCAAGTTGGCGCTGCTGGCCCGGAGCGTCGTGTCGGGGCTCGCGCAGGGATTGTTCTTCAAGACGTCCCGGTTCGGATGGCCCTACACCCTGCTGAGCGCCTTCCCGTTCTTCGTCGCCTTCGTGGCCCCGGCGCTGCTGCTCGCGCTCGGCACCGCGATCTTCGCCGCCGTCGGCCCGTCGGGGGTGACGGAAACGGTCTGCGTGGTGCTGCTTCTCGCCGCCGCCGCGATCGCGCTCCTGTACGGCGCCAAGAAGGTGCTGGGGCGCCTGTTCTTCTGGCACATCCTGAGCATTCGCATCTTCTTCTGGCAGCATGCGACCGGCCGGCGACCGGATTACGTGGACCGGATCGCGGTCTTCCGGGACCGTGTCCTGGCCGAACTGGCGCACTGGCGCGCGAACCCCGCGGACGCGCCCGACGAGGTCATGATCGTCGGGCATTCCCTGGGCGCCGCCATGGCGGTCGAGGTGGCCGCGCAGGTCCTCGCGCGCCTCGGGACCGACGAGCGAGCGCATCCGCGACTGTCCCTGGTCACGCTGGGCTCGGGCCTGCCCTTCGTCGCGCTCCAGCACGAGGCCCGCGCGTTGCGCCGGGACATCGCGTCGCTCGTCTTCAGCGACCGCATCGTCTGGTGCGACTACCAGGCGCCCCAGGACTGGCTCAACTGCTACGGTTTTAACCCGATCTTCGATCTCGGATTCGGGAGACCGGCGTTCCTCGCCTGCAACCCGCTCATTCGCTCCGCCGGGGTCAAGGACAGGATCCCGGAGGACGACTACAAGCGCCTGCGCCTCAAGCCCTTCCACATGCACTTCCAGTTCCTGAAAGCCAATTTCAGGCCGGGCGAGTACGATTTCTTCGAGATGATTCTCGGCCGGCAATCGCTGCTCGACCGCGCCCTGAGGCCGATCTGCCGCCGCGCCGCCCCGCCCGCGCAGGGCGCGTGACCCGGTCCGCAATCGACGGGCCGCGCTCGCGCCAGCGCTCGTGAAGGGTCCGGACACCATCCGGCGGACCGGGGCGCCGGATATCAGACGGCCACATTCGCGTCGTCAGCCTCCGCCGGGGTGCCGCGGTGTCTCGGTGGCGGGGGCGGAGCGAGGAATGGGTGTGAGCGTAGTGCCGGGCTTCGTTGCGCCGAAGGGCGCTCTCGTCGGGATGCTGGTGGCGGCGCTCGCCGCGCCGGTCACGGGCGAGGCCGGCTGGAAGGGGCCGGAGGCGCAACCGCTGTTCGTCAACGAGGCCAATCCGGCCGGCTACAACTACGCGCCGAGCGTCATCACCGAGAACGGGACGACCGACATCTGGTGGTGCGGCCAGGGCAAGACCGACGTCATCTTCCACCGCTCCTACACGCCGCAGACCGGCTTCTCGCCGGCGCGGATCGTGTTCCAGCCGACTCCCGGCTCCTGGAACCGGCAGTACGTCTGTGATCCCAGCGTGATCCGAGGGCGCTTCATCAACCCGGCGAACGGACAGACCTACACCTACGCAATGTACTACTCAGGGGCCGACAATCTGCCCGGAAACAACAACCAGACGGGCCTCGCCTTCTCGAACGACAAGGTGACGTGGGTCGACTATCCGGAGCCGGTCATCAAGCCGATCAATCCCGTGGTCGCGCAGGGCAATTACGGCACCGGCCAGCCGGCGACCTTCTCGGACGGGCGGTCGGGGCTGTTCGTCTTCACGACGGATCTCACAGGGCCGCAGGGCGTGCGCGGCTTCGGGGACCTCTACGTGCGGCACACGGCCGACGGCGTGCATTTCGGGGCACCGGCGCGCGTTCCCAACGTCACGGCCGACGGCGCGACCATCAACCCGAACTCGGATTTCGCCTACGATCCCAGGGCCGGCGAGGTCTACGTCATCACCGGGCTGCCGGGTCGCGTGTGCCAGCAGGTGGCCTGCAAGGATCCGGGGCGCAATCCCGACCGGGAAACCTACCAGATGGGGCTTTTCAAGATGCCCCTGAAGGCCGTGCTGAGCGGGGCACCGGCGGCTTGGAGGCCCCTGGGATACCTGAATTCCGACGTCACCGGCTTCTACCTGAACCACAGCCCCGGCTTCCAGCGCGACGGAACCGGATACCTCACGCCGTTCCTGCCGGACGTCACGGTGTTCTTCTCGGGCGGCGACCCCTACCCCGGCACGTGGCGGATCGCCGAGGCGCGGCGGCCGAGCGGCGCCGACCGCCTCCCGCTGCAGCGCGCCTTCGGGCCCGGCGGGCACTGGGTGACGACCGGCTATATCGGTCCGGGCTACACGATCGAGCGCAGCGTCGGCACCGCGTTGACGATCCCGGCGCCCGGGACCGCGATGCTGATGAGCTGCGCGGCGGGGCAGGACCACTTCCTCAGCCGGGACCCGAGATGCGAGGGACAGACACCCCTCGGGCAGACCGGCTACGTCTACGAGGCGCGCAGGCCGGGCAGCCACCCGATCTACCGCTGCATCGCCGGCGGCCGCGATCATTTCGTGTCGACCGCACCGGACTGTGAGGGACACACGTCCGAAGGTTTGCTCGGCTACGCCCTCGACTGAGCTCGCGCCGCACGGCGCGACGCAGCGACTGGATCGACCATGTGTCCCGTGCGGCGGCGGGCGGATCGCGCCTACGCAAGTCTCCGTTGGCATCCCGGCCCGCGCGTGCGTGACCGATGCCGCGCGGGACAAGCTCGCGCGCGACGGCCGTACATTTCGCGGTAACGCTACCGATTCGGCGAGAATACTCGCGCAGTTAATTCAGACTTAACCCTAACCGGTATTCTTAGGCATCCCCGAGAATCGGGTTGCTCCGGTTGGAAAGATAGCGATCCATGTCCTCCATCACCCTGTCGGCCGCGACGCGCCAGAACCTGCTCTCGCTGCAGGACACCGCCCAGCTGATGGCGACCACGCAGAACCGCCTCGCCACCGGCAAGACGGTCAACTCCGCCCTCGACAACCCGACCAACTTCTTCACCTCCCAGGCCCTCGACGGTCGCTCCTCGAGCCTGAACACGCTCCTCGACGGCATCTCCAACGGCATCCAGTCGATCCAGGCCGCCAACCAGGGCATCACCTCGATCCAGAAGCTCGTGGATCAGGCCAAGTCGATCGCCAACCAGGCGCTCTCGACCCAGCTCTCCACCACCGGCACCGCCGCCAACGCCTACAGCGCCAGCACCGCCTCCCAGACGGTCCTGCTGACCATCAACGGCAGCTCGGTCTCCGCCACGGTCGCCGCCTCCTCGAGCATCAGCGCGACGGTGGCCGCCCTCAACGCGGCGGTCAGCTCGGCCTCGACCTCGTCGAGCGGCGCCTTCGGTGCCGGCGCGATCTTCTCGGCCGACAGCACCGGTACCAAGATCGTCCTGAACGCCCAGGCCGACGTCGAATTCCAGAACTCCGGCAGCCAGACGGCGCTCGGCTTCACCGCGTCGGGCACCACCGCCTCCACCTACGGCACCGCCGCCAGCACCGTCGTCTCCAGCGACCTGTCGATCTCGGGCGTGACGCAGCGCGCCTCGCTGGCGAACCAGTACAACAACCTGCTCAACCAGATCACGCAGCTCGCCAGCGACGCCAGCTACAACGGCGTCAACCTCATTGCCGGCAAGGGCAATGACATGAACATCAAGTTCAACGACACCGGCAGCTCCAACCTCAACGTCGCCTCGGTCGACGCCACGTCGAACGGCCTCGGGCTGACCTCGATCACCAACTCGAACAGCTCGTCCAGCCAGAACGGCCTCGGCAACTTCCTCTTGAATGCGGACGTCAACAAGACGCTCGCCACCCTGACCACCGCGGGCGCGAACCTGAACTCCGCGGCGAGCACGCTGGGCTCGAACCTGTCGGTGGTCCAGAACCGCCAGGACTTCTCCAAGCAGCTGATCAACGTGCTGCAGACGGGCTCGGCCAACCTGACCAACGCCGACCTGAACCAGGAAGCGGCGAACTCGCAGGCGCTGTCGACCCGCCAGTCGATGGGCATCTCGGCCCTGTCGCTGGCCAACTCAGCCCAGCAGGGCGTCCTCCAGCTCCTGCGGTAAGAGCGGTCCGGTCCGCGACGCAGCGGCCGGGGCAGCGCCCCGGCCGCTCGCGTTCGCGGGGCGCCAGATCCGAATTCGGCCGGTTTCATGAGACAGGCCTCTGCGGCCAAGCGGCGTTCCTATCCCCGCGCCGGGATTGCGGTGGCGGCACGGCCCGTCATCGAGGAGGGCAGGAGCCGGCGGTCCCGCCGCTCCTTAGGTCGCGAAGTCCGGACGCCTCGCGACGACGGACGCTCCTGTCGGGATCAGAGGTCACACCCCCGTCTCGCATCCGTGTGCCGGTAGACGTTGGACCCGGCAGCGGCTCCGGATAAGACCGGGCCATGAGCATCGAAGATCTTCGGGGGGAGGTCGAGCGGCTGCGTCGGCGCGAGCGCGCGCTGGTGGAGGAGAACGCGCGCCTGCGCGCGGCAGAGTTCCCGACCGCCCCGATCACCAGCCTGGCCGGTGTCGGCACCGCCCGGTCCGACCTCCTGTTCACCGCCGCCGACAAGACCCGGATGGCGATGATCGTCACCGACCCGAACCTGCCGGACAACCCCATCGTCTTCGCCAACCGCGCCTTCCTGGAACTCTCCGGCTACACGGCGGAGGAGCTGATCGGGCGCAATTGCCGCTTCCTCCAGGGGCCGGAGACCGACCCGTCCGATATCGCCCGCATCCGCGCCGCCGTCGCCGCGCGGCGCGACGTGGTGGTGGAGCTGCTGAACTACTGGCGCGACGGCAGCACCTTCGTCAACGAGCTCTACATCAGCCCCGTCTTCGGTCCGCACGGCGAATTGCTGTTCTTCTTCGGCAGCCAGCTCGACCTCACGCGCTTCCGGCAGCGTGAGGCGCAGGCCGCCGCCGGGGCTTCCTCGCTGGCGGGGCCGCTGGCGGACGACGAGGTCGGCATCTGCCTCGTCGAGCCGCGCTTCGAAGCGGATGGCAGGACCGGAGATTGCCGCCTCGTCGAGACCAACGCCGCCTTCGAGCGCCGGTCGGGCCTCGCCGCCGCGGAGGGTCGCTGGTTGAGCGAGATCGGGCCGGACCGGGCGCGCCGCTGGCTCGACACCCTCGGCGAGGTGGCGCGATCCGGGCGCAGCGCCCGATTCACGGGCGCCATGTCGCGGACCGGGCCCGTCCTCGAGGTGCGCGCGATGCGGATCGGCGCCGGGACGCAGAGCCGCGTCGCGATCCTCCTCGAGGATCCGGCGCTCAGGCAGGTGGACGAGGAGCGGCGGGAGGCCCGGAACCCGGACCGGCGGATCGAGCACGATCTGGTGTGGAGGACGAGCCGCGACCTCCTCGTCGTCTGCGCCCTCGACGGAACCTGCCAGGCTGTTAACCCAGCCTGGACGGAGCTTCTCGGCTGGCCCGCCGGCAGCCTGGTCGGCATCCGCATCGACACCCTGATCCATCCGGACGACGGCGAGACCGCGGACCGCGCGTTCGAGACGCTGCGGACCGGCCACACGCTGTCCGACCTGGACGTCCGTTTCAGGACCGCCGACGGCACGTACCGCTGGATCTCCTGGAACGCCATCGCGCGGGGGGACCGGTTCCACGCGACCGGGCGCGACGTGACGGAGCGCCGGACCCTCGAGGAGCAGCTGCGCCAGTCGCAGAAGATGGAGGCGGTCGGGCAATTGACCGGCGGCGTGGCGCACGACTTCAACAACCTGCTGACCGTCATCAAGTCGTCGACCGACCTGCTGAAGCGGCCGGGCCTGAGCGAGGACCGCCGGGGGCGCTACGTCGACGCCATCTCCGACACGGTCGACCGCGCCGCCAAGCTGACCAGCCAGTTGCTGGCCTTCGCCCGCCGGCAGGCGCTTCGGCCGGCGGTGTTCGACGTCGTCCAGTCGGTGGCCGCCATCGCCGACATGGTCGGCACGCTGACCGGGGCGCGCATCGAGGTCGCGACCGACACGGATGCCGGCACGGACGCGGGCGGCCGCAGGCTGCGCTGCCACGTCGATGCCGACCCGAGCCAGTTCGACACGGCCCTCGTCAACCTCGTGGTGAACGCCCGCGACGCCATGCAGGGCGAGGGCCGCCTGCTGATCAAGGTGCGGCGCGCGGACCGCATCCCGGCGCTGCGGGCGCATCCGGCCGTGCCGGGAGACTTCGTGGCCGTGTCGGTCTCGGACACCGGCTCGGGCATCGAGGCGGACCTGCTCGAGCGCATCTTCGAGCCCTTCTTCACGACGAAGGGCGTCGGACACGGCACCGGGCTCGGTCTCAGCCAAGTGTTCGGCTTCGCCAAGCAGTCGGGCGGCGACGTCGCGGTCGACAGCGTCGTGGACGTCGGGACCACCTTCACGCTGTTCCTGCCGCGGTCCCATCAGGCGGAGGTCCAGGATAGCGCGCCTGACGAACCGGAGCCGCTGGCCGAGGGCCACGGCACGCCCGTCCTCGTGGTGGAGGACAACGCGGAGGTCGGCGCCTTCGCGAGGCAGGCTCTGATGGAACTCGGCTACCGAGCCGTCTGGGTGAAAGACGCGCAGGCGGCCCTCGCCACGCTCGAGGTGAACAGTCACGAGATCGAGGTGGTCTTCTCAGACGTGGTGATGCCGGGCATGAACGGCGTCGATCTGGCGCGGGAGATCAGGCGCCGCCGTCCCTACCTGCCCGTCGTGCTGACCTCCGGCTACAGCCACGTGCTGGCCTCGGAAGGCACGCACGGCTTCGAGCTGCTGCACAAGCCCTACTCGGTCGCCGACCTCAGCCGGGCCCTGCGCAAGGCGCTGCGGGAACGGTCGGCGCTGACCTTCGGCTGACGAGGCTGCATCCGACCGGACCGACGCGCGTTACGTCCGCGACGACCGGAAGCATCGGACAGGACAGCACGCCATGCCATCGGATACGCCGCGTCCCGGGGACGACCCGCTGCCCCCCATCGACGATCCGCTGCCTTAGCCCGCGCCGCCCGACGGAGATCCCCCGGCCGAGCCGCCGGCGCCGCGACCGCCCGGTCCGATCGAAGCGGACTGAGTTCCGGCGCCCGACGCAGCAGGCCGGATCGGTCCGTGTTCCGACGACCGCGGTGCGCAGACCGCGGCCGATCAGCGAAGCCAGGGTGGCGCATCGGCAGGTGATCGCCGAACTCTCGCGCCTCGGGGACGCCCGCGGCGAGAGATCGCGGGTACAGGGGCATGATGAGCCCCTGCGGATCCCACACCGCACCTCAATGAAGGGGGTAGCGGCTGAGAAGGTCGGCGGTTCTCTGGACGGTCTTGTCGTAGAGGCATGCGGGAACCGCCGGGTTCGCGCCGCTCCCGTTGGCCCACTCGCTGTACGTCAGGTCGCCGCAATCCGCGTCCCGGAAGGCGATCCAGGCACGCTGCGCCTTCTCCAGTTGCGTCTTCCACAGCGCCTTGGCGCCGGGATCCTGCGTGCGGTCATCGTGATCGATCACCGACAGCGCCTTCTTGTAGGCCGCGTTGAGCTTCGCATCCGCTTCCTGAAACGCGCGGTTCATGCAATCCGTGGTGCTCGGCGTCGAGGTCTCGGTCAGGCACAGTTTGGCCGAGGGCTGCTCGGCTCTGGCACTCGTCGACGCCGCGAAGCAGGCGAGCAGCGCAGCGAGGACGGGAGCCGAGGCCCGCGGCAGGCGTAGACATATGCGGTTCATGGCGATCGGATCCGGTTCGCGCGCTTCGCATCGACCCGGCAGAGGGCGATCCTGCGCGCGGTTGGTGACGACAGGTCGGAGCGGAATACTGCCCGGGGCGGCCCCGGGGCTGCGGCCTCAGCCTGCCTCGACGATCACGGCGGTGCCGTAGGCGACGACGCCCATCATCGACTGATCGGTGTCCGCCGTATCGAAGCGCATCATGACGATGGCGTTGGCGCCGAGTTGCGCCGCGTTCTGCGCCATGCGGTCGATCGCCTGAGACCGGGCCTGCTCGATCAACTGACTGTACTCGTTGATCTCGCCGCCCATGAGGCTGCGCAGCCCCGCGGTGAAATTGCCCACGGCACCGCGGCTGTGGACCACGGCGCCGAAGCACGGGCCCCGCACCTCGCGCACGCGATAGTTCGGAATGTTCTCGGTCGTGACGATGATCATGGGATCTCGCTCAGGGAGGTGGCGGAGGGAGGCGATGAGGGACGGTCACGGCGGACAGGACAGGTCGCCGCCCGGGCACTTGATCTGGGCCGCGAGGTCCTGGATCCGCCGCCGCGTCAACGCGGTCTTGCACTGGCCCATGAGCATGGGCGCGATGGTGCCGTTCTCGTCGGGCGTCAGCGTGTTGAACCCGGTCCGCAGGTTGCACTCGAGGTCGCGGAAGGCGATCCAGGCGCGCTCGGCGGCGACCAGATTGCGTCGGCCGTTCTCGTCGAGCTTGCCGCGCAGGGTCGCGTAGCGTCGGTTCAGCTCGGCATCGACCCGATCGAATTCCTGTCCCGCGCAGATGTTGGCGTCCATCTGGTTCGCGGACGTGCTGCAATCGACCTCCGCGGCGAGACCCGCGGTCGGGCCGAGGAGCAGGGCGGCGAGGAGAGCGCTGCGCAGCATGGCGAACTCGAGGCTGGAAAGAGCGGACGACACGGCGACCGAGCCGCCGATCATGGATCGTCCGACGCCGCGTGCGTGTCGCGAGCCCGGAAGCCGTAATAGCCCCGGTCAGCGTCGTAGAGGACGTCGAAGCCGTTCAGGACGTGCAGTCCCGTATTGACGAAGGGCTGCGGGCACGCCGTGTTGAGGATGATGCGCTCGGGCGCGAGCGGCGCGGCGCGGTCGCCGACCGTGATCGCGTAGCCGGCCGCGTCGCCGAACCGGAAGCTCAGGCGTGTGCCGGGTCGGAGGGCGGCGTGATCGACCGCATTGGTCCGGAGGCTGTCGGCGACCTGCGCGGGCGGCAGCGTCAGGAACATGCCGGTGACGCCGGTGTCGAGCAGCGCCCGGCCGCAGGCGGCGGGTTCACGGCCGTCGACGGTGATGCAGGCGGGAACGCCGAGCCAGTCTCCCGGCACGTGCGGGTGCGGATCGAGCTTCACGAAGCGGTAGCGGCCGCGCGTGTTGGCGCGCGTCAGGCCGACATGCACGCCCCGCCGGGTCAGCACGTAGCCGCGGTGCACCCCGCCGGGTCCGGGCGGGTCCGCGTTGAGCAGCGGGTTGGTGTCCGGCGTGCTCTGGGTCTGGCTGTCGTCCTCGCGGCCGAACCCGATCCCCATCATCGCCACGTGGGCCGGCGCCTCCTGGGGCGTGCAGCTCCGGGCGCGCGCGGTGCAGTCGATCCGGTCGACGGCGAGAACCCGGATGGGTTGCGTCACCACGCTCTGACCGTCGCGGCCGACGACGGTCACCGGCACGCGCACCCAGCGTCCGACCATGATCCGGCCGGAACTCGAGTAGGTCAGGCGCCCTGGCTCGCTCGGCAGCGCCTCGTTGCCCGGAATGCGGCTGGCCGAAACCACGATGCCGGTCGAGCCCGTATCCACGAGCACCGGACGAGCCGCGCCACCGAACGCGAGTCCGAGACGCGGCGATCCGGTGATGGCGTCACCGGGTTGCGGGGCGTTGAGGAAGGGCAGGAAGATGCCGCGTCGGTCCTCCGCGTAGCTCGGCCCATCGTCCGCTCGGGCCGACAGGGCCAAGCCGAGCGACCAAGCGCCCGCGACCCCGACGCGGACGAGAGCGGAAGCCACTCGGGTGTGACGCCCCCGCCGGCGGACGGATGGGCGGGCTGCCCGAGGAGGATACTGAAACGCCTGACGCATGTCGGCCCGGGGGGGAGATCTCGTTGCCGCGTCGACACCGCGCGGGAACCGCGTCGGTGCCGAGAAGAGCTCTGCAGCCCGCGCGCGATCGCGCCGGCGCGGTGGGGCGAGGCCGGGAAGTTGCCGGCGAAAGCCCGTCAGATCGTCAGACGCCCCGGTCCATGATCCCGGACCGCAGCTCGCGCCACGGCCGCATTCGCGCCCGGCAGCGCCGTCATGATGATGACGTTCACGATCATGAGTCCCGGTCGGTGAGAAGCTGTTAACAAGAACCGCCGTCCGCCCAGCAGTATTTTGCGGGACGATCCATATTGGATTGATCCCGATCGGATCCCAGGTCAACGAAACGTCAGAAATATTGTTACCGGTTCAGTAAGCCGGCTCGAATTGCGGCGAATGATGGCCGTTCGTCGCCCTCCCCGCTGCCCGTTCGGCACGGGCAATTGCCGCCGGCTCCGGCGATCGCCGGACGACCGATGCCGGTCTCGGCGCGCCCGTCGCGAGAAAATCCTCGCAGGTGACTGAGCCGGCCGCGCGAAACCGCGTCTGGCCGGCCCATGCTCCTTTCGAGGCGGCCGACCCGCCGCCCGATCAGGGAGAACTGACGTGACCAAGACCAAGATCCTCGTGCTCGCCGCCAGCCTTGTCTGCGCCGCGGGTCCCGCCCTCGCCCAGGAGGCGGCGCCGCAGCGCGGGAACCAGGAATTCCTCGGCGTCGATCTCGACAACGGCGGCGTCTACTACAACGGCCGCAACTCCGGCCGCTACTGCGTCTACCGCACGGTCGAGGTCTACAACCGCTACACCGGCTACTTCGAGGCGCGGCGCGCGCGCCGCTGCGGCCGCGGCCTCTATCTGCCGTGAGGAGCCGGACCATGCTGACCGCTCTCTCGCCGCTGCACCTCGCAGCCCTCAGCCTGATCGTCGCCTATCTCGGCTGGGGCTGAGATGCCCGCTTCCCGCACCAGCATTCCCACCTCGGGTGTCATCCGCGCGCCGTCGGGGAGTCTGCCTTGGCCGGCTGCGTCCGACACGTGAGATTGTTTCCCGATCCCCCAGCGGATAACCCTGTCGCGCGTGCCGACCGGGCGCGCCCCGCTCCGAGGACGATGAATCCGGGCCGCGACCCGGACTGGAGGATGCGCTTGCCGAGAGCCAACACGGTCTCCGCGCTGATGCGGGCCGCCCGCACCGCGCTCATCCTGCTCGGGATGACCTGCCTCGCCCCGGTCGCGCCGGCCACGGCCGCCCCCGATCCGGCAGCCTTCGCCGACAATGGCGACGCCGTGGCGGTGGTGATCGGCAACCGCAGCTACAAGCAGACCGTTCCGGTCGACTACGCCCACAACGATGCCGAGGCGATCCGCGCCTACCTGATCGAGCGCCTCGGCTACCGCGACGGCAACGTCTTCCTGCTGAAGGATGCGACGCTCAACGAGTTCAACCAAGTCTTCGGCACCGAGCGGAATCCGCAATCCGGCCGCCTCTGGCGCAGCGTGCGCGAGGGCCGCTCGAACGTCTTCGTCTACTATTCCGGCCACGGGGTACCGGATCTCGCCACCAAGCAGCCGTTCCTGCTGCCGGAAGACGGCAACCCGAACCAGGGCGAGAGCGGGTACGCGCTGGAGACCCTGTACCGCAACCTGGAGCTCGTGAAGCGCAAGATCGGCGCCGACCACCAGCTCGTCGTGATGGTCGATGCCTGCTTCACCGGCGAGACCGGGCGCAGGGGCGAGAGCCTGCTGGCGGTGTCCGCGCCCGGCTTCGCGCCCGCCCGGCCGAAGACGGAGGGCGGCATCGTCCGGCTGGTGGCGACATCGGGCGCGACGCCGGCCAACTGGGACGAGGCGAACAAGCTCGGCCTGCTGACCAGCCGGTTCCTGATGGGCGTGTCGGGCCTCGCCGACGCCCGGGACCAGCAGGGCGACGGCGACGGGCTCGTCCAGTGGACGGAGCTGAAGCGCTACCTCCGCCGCGAGGTGGAGGACGCCGCCCGCCGCGCGTCGGGCCGGGAGCAGGTACCCGAGATCGACGAGGCCCCGATCGTCCTCAAGGCCTCGCTGCCGGTGGCGGCCGTCGCGAAGGGGGTCGAGGCCATCCGGGACGAGGCGGCCTGGCGGCGGGCCGAAGCGCTCGGGACCCGGGAAGGCTTCGAGGCCTATATCGGCGCCTGCGGCGAGACCTGCCTGTACCGGCCTCAGGCCATGGACAGGCTCCTGGCCGGGCGGCGCCGGGACGCGGCGGTGATCGACCAGGAGAACTGGGCCAAGTTCGGGACCCAGCGGCAGTATCAGGCCTACCTCGATTCCTGCGGCGAGGTCTGCGCCTATCGCAGCCTCGCCGAGGGCTATCTCGGCGGCAAGAATCCGAGCGCCGATCCGCGCGTCAAGCGCTGCGACGAGCTCGCCGCCGGCACGGACGATCCCGACCGTCCGAGCGGGGTCGCGGGCGTGAAGCTCGGCCGGATCGAGCCCGCGGCCGCCATCGACGCCTGCCGCGGGGCCGCGGCCGCCTATCCGGACCTGCGCCGGCTCTCCTACCAGCTCGGCCGCGCCTACGACCGGGCCGACCGCTACAAGGAGGCCTTCGCCGCCTACGACCGCGCCGCCAAGGCCGGGAGCATCTCGGCGCTGAACAACCTCGCCGCCCTCTACGAGAACGGCCAGGGCGTGAAGCGCCAGCAGGCCGAGGCGTTCCGCCTCTACCAGCAGGCGGGCGAAGGCGGGAACGTGGTGGCGCTGGCCAACGCCGCCCGGATGCTGGAGTACGGCAACGGCATCCCGAAGGACGAGGCGCAGGCGGTCGCCCTGTATCGCCGCGCCGTGGCCGGGGGCGACGTCGCGTCGATCAGCAAGCTCGTGCCGCACTACGCCACGGGCGCCTTCGGCTTCCCGAAGGACCTGCGCCAGGGCTTCGACCTCTTCCGGCAGGCGGCGGACCGGGGCGACCCGGTGGCCATGGCCACGATGGCGACGCTGATCGACAACGGCTTCGGGCGGTATTTCCCCGGCGTGCGCTCGGCCGACATGGTCCTGCGCGCGCTGAAGCACGGGGAACTCGGCGCCGCCTCCGTCTCGGCGACCGACACCGCCGCCCAGAAGCTCAAGCCCGAGACGATCCGCTCGGTGCAGCGCGCGATCAAGGACGCGGATTACTACACCGGCGCCCTGGACGGGCGGTTCAATCCGGTCTTCGTCCGCGCCCTCGATCAGTACGCCCGGGCGAACGAGACCGAATGAGGCGCCTCCTCCTCGCCGCGCTGCTGCTCGCCCCGGCGGCGGCGCGCGCCGACCCCGCGACGCAGGCGCTGACACCGTTCCTCGACGCGGTGGCGGCCTGTACCGGCCGGCCGGACGTGACGCTCGCGGTCGTCGGCGTCGAGCCCGGCCAGACGGCCCTGTCGCGCGAGCAGTCCGAGGAGGTGCGCCTCGCCGTCGAGACGCGGCTCCAGGCGACCGGCCGGGTCAGGCTGGCGGCGGCGGCCGACGTCGTGCGGATCAAGGCTCTGCGCGAGGGCACAACGGGCCTCTCGGGCGCGGAGGCCGAGGCGCAGATCCGGTCCGCCTTCGCGGGGGACGCCGCCGTGTTCCTGGTCGAGCCCCGTCGGGCCGGCGAGACCGCCTCCGTCCGGCTCCAGGCCGTGACGCAGAGCGCCGCCTGCAAGGCGACGAGCGACCCTCTGGTCGTGCCGATCCATGTCGGCGCCGGCGTCGCCGACGTCGACGCGGTCATGGACGGTGCGGTGAAGGCTTTCGCGCAGGCCGCACCGAATGCCGGCGCCGTCGAGGTCTGCCCGTTCGTGGCGGAGGGCGGCCATTCCACCTGCGCCGGCGCCCTCACGGACCGCCTCGTCATCGCCCTCGACGCGGAGGCCCGCTCGGCCAACCGGGTGATCCGCGGCGCGCGCCTCGACGTGCGCCGCCGGCCGCCCGGCACCGCCTGCGCCGGCACCGTCACCGCCCGCGGCCGCTTCCGCACCGACCACGACCGGCAATCCTGGATGGAGGTCGAGTTCCAGCGCGACGGCGCCGTCCTGGCTCCCACGGGACGACGCCGCATCGCGACGGAGGGTCTCGGCTGCGATCCCGTCCCGCGGCCGTTCCTGGATCACCTCGCCGCCACGGCGCGCACGGATGCCGGCCGCCTCTCGGTGGCGGCGGCCGCCACGCCGTTCGCGGCCGGTCAGCGCCTGGAGATGCGCATCGAGTCCCGCGTCGCGCAGAACCTGTACTGCTGGGTGGTCGCGGCCGACGAGACCGCCTTCGTCGCCCTGCCGGTGCGCGACAACGCGGCCTCGCAGCTGGCCCTGAAGCCGGGAGACTCGCGGCGCTATCCGCGGGGCTACGGCCTCGACGAGATCGTGGCGGGGGAGCCCTTCGAGAATCTGTTCGCCTGCTTCGGCGTGCCCGGCGGCCTGCCGCCGGAGCTCGCCGCGCGGTGGCTGGCGGCGGCGCCGGGCGCCGACGGCGAGGCGCGTCTCCTGCAGCCCCCGGACGTGCTGGACCTCCTCGACCGGATCCGGGCCACGCCCGGGGTCACCGAGGCCACCGCGCGCGTCGTGGTGCGCTGAGGCGGAGCGCGACGGGATCGGAACCGCGTCTGGGCCACCCAGATCAGACGGGTGGCGCCCGGATGGCCGCCGGAGGTCGACGGATGGCCGGTCGCGAGGTAACCATAAGGCGAATCGAACGATCACAATGGGTTGCGTGGCAGCCCGCGACCGGGAGGCGCATGACGGGCGGATACGACGAGCGCTGCGCGGCCGACCTGGCCAATGTCGGCGACGGCCGCGATCTCTCCCGCGCCGACCGTGCCTGGCTCGCCCGCGTGGTCACGGGGGCCGTGCGCCCGAACCGCGACAAGCCCCTGTGGGACCTCGCCCACGCCCTCGCGGCGCTGGCCGAGGCGGCGGGGACCCGCGACGGGCGCGATCTCATCACCCTCGCCCTGGATCCGGGACTCGCGCGACCGGCCGCCCTCTCGGCGCGCTTCGGCGGCGGACCGGCCGTCGACGACCGCGGCCCCGTGCTCGGCACCGCCTGGTCCACCGGCTGGGCCGGGCTCGCGCGGCTCCTCGCGCTGGCCGAGTTCGTGCTCACCGCCGAGGACCTGGCACAGTTCGCGACCGTCGCGGGCTGGCTCGACGAGCTCGCTTCCGCGCCTGATCCGGAGGGCGCCGCGATCCTGGCCAAACGCTTGGCCCGGCATCTCGCCGCCTACCGGAACGCCCACCTGCCGCTGGCGCCGCTGGAGCGGCGCTTCCGGGCACTCCTGGCCTTCCTGGGCGGCCGCCGGTCCGTCGCGGACGACGACATCCTCGATTTCTGGCGCGCCGAGATGGCGACAGGCGAACGGCCGGGCTTCCGCACCGTCGCGGAGCACTTCGTGACCTTCGAGGCGGCCGGCCACCTCCTCGAAGGCCTCGACGCCCTCTCGGCGCCCGCCGCCCTCGACGCCCACGCGGGCTGGGAGGAGCGGCTGGACGCGGCCCTGGGCGATCTCGAGACCGCCGAACCCGCCGCGGCGCTGGCAACCCTCCTGGCGGACTGGCCGGAGGGCCCGAAGATCCTCACAGGCGCCGAGCGCGAGGATCTGGCCGACTTCCTGCGCCTCGAGCCCTACCACCGCACCCGCCCGCTGACGACGCTCCGGGCCGTGAGCTTCGGCCGGGTCCAATCGGGCATCGCCAACCGCCTGCGCCGCGGCGGCGGCGGCGCCGCCATCGCCGAGCGGGCGACCTGCCTGGAGGCCGAGAGCTACGCCGAACTCCGGACGCGCGCGGGACTGCTCGCGGCCCATCTCGGCCGGATGCTGCGCATCGCGGCGACCCTCCGGATCGCCGATCGCGACGCGCTGCCCGCGGCGGTACGGGCCGCGCTGGAGGCCGCCGAGGCGGACCTGCGCCGGGTGCGCCGCGCCGGATTCGACGACCATGAGGGCCTCACGGCAGGATTCGCGGCCGCCGAACCGGCGCTGCTGCGCCTCGCCGAGGCGACGGCCAACCTGGAACGGTCGCTCGACGGCCTCGCCCGGCACCGGCCGCTGGACGCGCTGTTCCCGGCGGATCGGGACATCTTCGCGGTCGCGTTCGCGGCGGCCTATGCCGGGGAGGCCGCGGCGTGAGCGACGCGGCACGGCTTCTCGCCGAGATCCACGCGGCCCGCGCCCTCGTGCGCGATGCGGCGGCGACCGCCCGGCCGGACCACGCGGGCCTCTGGGCCCACGCGACGCGGGCGCCCGATGGACCGGTCGACCTCGCGACGGTGCGGGCGATCCGCGGCGACCCGGCGACGGCCCGGCGCTACCGGACGATGCTCGGCGCCCTGGCGCTCGCCCACGCGCCGCTCGCCGCGGCCGCCTCGGACGGCGCGATCCTCCGGCGCCGGGTTGGCGCCTTCGCGCTGGAGATCCTCGAGGCCGCGGACGGCGCGCCGCCGCTCCTCGTCCTGCGCGGCGAGTCCGGGCAGATGCCGCGTGTGATCGAGGCGTGGCTCGGCGACGAGACGGTCCGGCTCGACCTCGGTCCGGCGATCGAGGGCGCGGCGGTGCTCGCCCTCGACCCGGCCGTGCCGGAAGCGGCCCTCATGGGCCGCATGCTCCGCGACCCGGCCTGCGCGGTGTTCCTGCTTTGACGAGCCGTCGGAGCAGCCGGCAGGCCAGTCTCGGCCCATCCGGGTCCGGGGGACCGGCCCGCGTATGACGCGTCCGGCCATCCTCGTCGTCGTGCCCACGACCCGCGGACCGCTGGTGCTGCGCGGGCTCAGACCGCGCCCGGGCCTTCCGGCCCCGGCCGCGTTCGCGGACGGCGATTATCGCCCGCTGCCCTGGTCGGCCGATTACGCCCGGCTCTGCGGGGCCGCCGGCCCGCTCGCCCGGTGGGCGGGTCGGACGCCCGAGCCCCACGAGCTGCGGCTATCGGGCTCCTTCGACGCCGGACGCTCCTGGGAGGTTCCGGTGTGTTTAGCGCACGGCCTCGCCGAGGGCGGTCACCCGCTCGCCGCGGCACCGGCGGAGGCCGACCTCATCCTCTGGGCGACCGGCGCGGTCGATCTCGACCTCACGGTGCTGCCCGGCGACTACGCGCTGCTCGACAAGGTCGAGCGCTCCGCCGCGATGATGGCCGAGGCTCCGGACGTCGCGTTAGCCGTCCTCCTGCCGGACGGGCCGGAGCGCGCGCAGGCCGAGGCCGTCTTCCGCGGCATGGGCCGAACCGTGCGGATCCTGCCGTCGCACAACGTGCCCGAAGCCTTGGCCGCATTGACCGCGCTGCGGGATCCGGAGAGGGCCGAGACGCCGCCGGCGCGGCGGTGGCGCCGTCTGGCGCTGCCGGCCGGCGCCGTCGCGGCGGCCGGACTCGCCGGTGTGCTCGCGCTCGGGGCCACGCGGCCCGATCCCGTCAGCGACCCGCGCGCCGACGCGCCGGCCGGTCCTGCCACCCCTCCCCCAAGGATCGAAGTCCGGATCGCATCGCCGATCCACGTCTCCGAGTTGCGCGCGCCGGCGGGATCCTCCTGCCGCCGCGTGGCCTTCGGGGCCGACCCGCCCGAGCGGCGCCCAGTGCCGGCGGAATCGGGCGACCACCTGGCCGCGAGCCGGCTCACGCCGGACCTGTGCGGGCTCGCCATCGGTGTGGAGCCGGGCCTGCGCGCGCAGGTCGGACCGGAACTGCGCGATGCCGCCCTCCCCGCCGTCCGGCTGGCGGACGGCGCGCTCGGCTATTTCCTGCGCGAGGGCGCGCGGCAGAACCTCGTCTACACGGTCCAGGCCGTTCCGGAGGCCGGGACCGGCGCGGCGGCCGGCCGCCTGGTCCACGCCCTGACGCGCTGATGGGAGTCCGGCGTGTCCCGAATGCTGTCGACCGGCCCCGCGAGCGCGGGCCCGGATCCCGCACCGAGAGGAGGGAGAGGATGATCGCGATGCGCCGGAGAGGCCCTCTCCTGCTGGGAACGGCCTGCGCGCTGATCGTGCTCGGCCGCGGCGACGCCGTGCGGGCGCAGAGCGTCGGCTTCGATCCCGCCGATTACGGCCGGGCGCAGCTGCCCCTGCGCCAGACGACCGGCGACGCGGCGGCCTACGTCGACCAGAACAAGGGCGCCTTCGAGCCGGTCAGCGAGCTCGACCCGAAGGACGGCCTCGCAGCCCTCGCCCGGCCGATCGGCCGCGTCGACATCGTGCTCCAGAACGGCCGCACCGGCCAGCAGGTCGGGGCCTCCTGCACGGGGACGCTCCTGCCGGGCGACTACGTGCTGACCAACCATCATTGCCTGCCGCAGTCGGGCGACCTGCGCCCGGTCAAGGCGTCGATCCTGATGGATTACCTGACCCTCGACGGGAAAGGCTCCCGCCGCTTCGAGATCGACCCGAAACCCGTCGAGTTCGACGCCCGCCTCGACTTCGCCCTCGCCCGCGTCGCGGGCAATCCGACGGCGACTTACGGCGCTGCGCGGCTCTCGGGCGAGCCGGTGACGGCCAACCGCTCGATGCTGGTCATCCACCATCCCCTCGGACGTCCGAAGGTGATGAGCCGCTTCCGCTGCTTCGCCATGAAGGACCAGGCGGAGGGCCCGGACCTGCGCCACCGCTGCGACACGCTCGGCGGCTCGTCCGGGTCGCTGATGTTCGACGCCTCCGTGGCCGGCATCGCGCTCCACAAGGAGGGTGGCCTCGACCCGAAGGATCCGACGAGCTTCAACAGCGCGACCCGGCTCTCGGCGATCCTGGGCCGGAGCCCGACCCTGGCGCGGATCGCGGCGGCCCAGGGGCGCCCGGTCGCCGCCGCGGATCCGGGGGCCAGACCGGTCGCGCCCGCATCCGTGCCGGCACCGCAGCCCAAGCCGGCGACCGACGGACCGCTCGATCCGGCCGGGATGAACGCCATCCTGCGGGGACGCTGAGCGCCGTCGCGAGAATCGCGACGGCGGGCGACGAAAATCGCTCTGGGTCGACCAGGAACGGGGAGAGAGGGGCCGCAGCAAGGCCCGGGACACGAAGAGGGGAAGCGATGCGGACCCACGATCTACCGCGCGCCGCGCGGGCGCGCCTCGGCCGCTCAGGCCTGCTGCTCGCCGTCGGCCACGCCCTGGCGCTGATCGCGCCCGCCGGGGCGAACCCGCTCACCGAGGTGCCGGGGGCCCGGGCAGCGCGGCCGGACGAAGCGGCCCCGCCGCGGGACCCGGCCGCCGAGCGGGCGGAGGCGGAGGAGGCGCGGGCCGCGAATCCGAGCGCCACCGCGATCATCCGGTCGCTCGCGCCGTTCGCCGACGGCAATCCGGGAGCGCCCGCGCGGCCGCTGGCGGTCAGCCCCGACGACGGCGGCCCGGCGGTGCGGGTCGTTCCCGCCCGGTCGGTCGATCTCACCGTGTTCTTCGCCTACGACAGCGCCCGCCTGACCCCCGAAGCGCGCATCCAGCTCGAGCCGCTCGGCGAGGCCCTGCGCGCCGAGCCTCTCGCGGGCCACGGCTTCCTGATCGCCGGTCACACCGACGCCGCCGGCGGCCGCGCCTACAACCGCCGCCTCTCCCTGGCCCGTGCCCGCGCCGTGAAGGCGCACCTCGTCGAGACCTACGGGATCGCGCCGGAGCGCCTGCGCGTCCACGGATGGGGACCCACGCGGCCGAAGGATCCCGACGCACCCCTGTCACGGGTGAACCGCAGGGTGGAGGTCAGCCTGATCGCGCCGGCCCGCAGCGGTGCCCTGCGCTTCGTCCTGCCGGTCGCGGATCGCACCTGCACCGACTTGGCCGATCCGCGCCTGCGGACGGATCTCGACCTCGACGATTTCGGCGCGGCGCCGACCCGGCGTCCCTGTACCGAATAAAGCCCGCTCCCCTCACCGACGCTCCGAAGACGAAGAGACCCGCGATGTCCTGGAGGATCCCGATGCCCCTCGTCCGCACCACGGCGTTCCGCGCCGCCTGCCTCGCCGTCCTGGCCCTCGGGTCCGCCTACGCGGCGCCGGCCCGGGCGCAGACCAAGCCCAACGTCGTCGTCATGGGCGAGGACGCCGACGAGGACGCGGTGCCCCGCGGCAACCGCATCTTCCAGCGGGTGATCCACGAACTGTCCGAGACGATGAACCTGCGCGGCTACAACGTCTACGACGAGACCGCCGTCGCCATGGGCTTCACCCAGGCCAACCGGGTGCGCCGGCGGGACGCCGAGCTGATCGAGGTCGCCCGCGCGGTCCAGAATCCGCCCCTCGACGTCGTGGCGGTGTTCCAGATCTACGCGTCGGCGTCGAAATCCGCCTACTCGGACATCGTCCGGCCGGAGATCCGTATCCCCGGCCGCCTCCTCAACGTCCGCACCGGGCAGTCGCTCGGGTCGTTCGAGGTGGCCGGTCTCCAGCTGCCGCCCCTGCCGCAGGGCTGCGACCGCGAGTGCCTGCTCGAGCGGGTCGGCGCCGAGGCGAAGACGGTGGCCGCCGACCTCGCGGCCGCGCTCACCGCGAAGCTCGACGGCGTGATCGCGCCCCGCCGCGGTGCCGATGCCGGCGCCGCGCCCCCTGACGCCGCGCCGGTCGGCGGCGCCGTGGCGGCGGCGCCCGGCGGCGAGGGCTGCGGGGGTTTGCCCAGCGCCTACGTCGTCCGTCTGAGCGGCTTCTCGGCCCAGGAGGTCCAGGCGGCCGAGGAGTACATGGCGGCTTTCCGCTGCTACGAGCACCATCGTCCGGTGCGCGCGAGCGGGGCCAGCACCGAGTACTGGTACGAGACCCGCTCGGATTCCGCCCGGCTCGGCCGGAACCTGCGCCTGATGCTGGAGCACATGAGCGCGCCGGGTCAGGTCCAGTTCTCGGGCAACACCTTCGTCATCAACCGCGTAGCGACGCGGTAGCCGGACCTCGCCTTCCCCGCCTCGTCGTCCCACCGTTCCCTGAAGGTTGACCATGTCGGTTCGCGAGCGCCTGCGCGGCGCCCTCTCCCATCTTGCCCCGACACGCCCGGCGCGGCGCGTCATCCTGGCCGGACTAATCTTCGCGCCTCTGGCGATCGCGGGCCCGCCCCGCGAGGCCCGGGCCGACCCGGTCTTTCCGGGCGCCGGCGCCCTCGGCCTGACGCCACCGGCCGGGATGAGCGTGAGCCGGCGCTTCGCCGGCTTCGAGCATCCGGCCGGCGCGTCGATTATCCTGGTGGAGATGCCGCCGGAGGCCTGGGACCAGATCAACGGCCGGTTCACCCCCGAGGCGCTCGCTGCCACGGGCTTCCGGGTGAAGGGCGGGGCCGAGACGCTGCCAGTCGCGGGCGGCGAGGGCTTCGTCCTGCGCGGCACCCAGCCGGCCAACGGCCTCACCTACGCGAAATGGGTCGCCGTCGTGCGCGGCGCCCCCGGGACCGGGCTCGTCACCGTGCAGGTCCCCGAGAAGGCGGCCCGGCAGGTGCCCGCCGCTTCCGTCGAGGCGGCCCTCCGCACCATCGCGTTCCGGGCGAAGGCGAGCCTGACCGATCAGGTCGCGGCGCTGCCCTACACCGTCGGCGACATGGCGGGCTACCGGCCGGCCGCGGTCTTCGCAGGCAACAGCCTCCTCCTCACCGAGGGACCCAAGGACGTCGACCCTGAGCGCGCGCAGCCGGTGGTCGTCGTCGCGCCCTCGCTCGGTCAGGCGCCGGTCCCGGCGGGCGCGGAGGTCGCGGTCGCCCGCCGGCTGTTCGCGGCGCAGAAGGACTTCGCCGACGTGAACGTCACGGACGAGGCGCGGTCCAGTCGCGGCGAGGCGGTCGTCGTGCGGCTGCGCGGCACCGGGACCGACACCAAGAGCGGCCGTGCCCTCGGCGTGACGCAGACGATGGTGTTCGACGGCGAGCGCTACCTGCGGGTCCTGGGCTTCGCCGATGCCGGTCGCCCCGACGCCCTGGACAGGGCCGACCGTGTCGCCGCCTCGGTCGCGATGCGCTGACCGACCTCCGCACCCACAACGAGAGCCTTCCCGATGCGACCGCCGCTTCTCGCCCCGCTGCTCCTGCTCTCCACCCTCGCCCCGCTCGCTGGCCCGGCGCGCGCGGAGGAGAACGAGTGCCGGCGGTCGCCCTCGCTCGCGTCCGGCGCGCCCCCAGCCTTCGGGCGCATCACCGCGCCGGGGCGCACGGCCTTCGTCAAGGACGGGCTCGCCCGCGCCGGCTGCCCGGACCCGAGCGCCGCCTGCCGCGAGCGCGCCTACCTGGTGACCGCCGATCCCGTCATCCTCGGCGAGCGTCGCGGCGCCTATGTCTGCGCCCACTATCGGGGCGCGGGCGACGATATCGGCCGGACCGGCTGGCTCCCGGGCGAGGCCGTCGCCGTCGAGCCGCCCGGTACCGCCGCGCCTGCGGACTGGCTCGGCACCTGGACCCGTGCGGAGGCGCGCATCCGCATCACCCAGGCCGACAAGCCGGGGATGCTCACCTTCGGGGGCGACGCGACCTGGGGCGCCGGCGATCCGGAGCGGGCGCGCCGCGGCGGCGTCCATATCGGCGAATTCGCCGGCACGGTCGCCCCGCAGGGCGCCGCGGCGAGCTTCGCGGTCGGGGAGAACGGGGCGCTGCCCGTCGAGACCGGTGACGCGTCCGACTGCAAGGTCTGGCTGCGGCGGGTCGGCCCCTGGCTGGTCGTCGACGACAACCTCGCCTGCGGGGGCGTCAACGTCTCCTTCCGCGGCCTCTACCGCCGCCAGCCATGAGCGGCGCGGCGACACGCGGCCGCGTCGGCCCCGCGCAGGGCTTCTGACCGATGACCATCCGCACGATGCCGCGGCCGAGCCCGTCCCGGCGACGCCTGCGCGTGATCCTCATCCTGCTGCTCATCACGTGGCTGCCGGTCGTACCCTTCGCGCTCGGCCTCGCGCTGACGAGCCTGACCGGCTGCACCGTCAACGAGGCGGGGACGCACCCCTGCCCGGTGGCCGGACACGATATCGGCGGCCTGCTCTACACGCTGACGATGACGGGCTGGCTGCTGATCCCGTTCCTGCCCTTCATGGCCCTGACACTGCTGCTCACCGTCCTGCAGGGCCTGCTGATGATCCTTCGAGCGTGGTTGCGGCGATGATGCGGTTCACCTTCCGGCGCGCGGCCGCACTGCTCGGCCTCGGCGTGGCAGCCGTCCCGCTGTCGAGCCTGGCGATCCCGGTGACGGCGACCCCGGCGCGGGCGCAGGCGACCGAGGTGGACGGACCGGCCCTCCCCTACGCCTCGACGCCCGACCTGCGGGCCGCCACGGTGGCGCGGGCGGTGCGCGAGCAGCGCGCCACGAACCCGGTCGCCGCGGACGAGACGGCGCGGGAACTGGCCCGGCACGATTACGACACCGTCTTCCGCGGCTTCCTCGACGGGACGCCCCTGCGGCCGGACGATGCGGGCGACGTGCTCACCGCCTTCATCGCCCTGCAATGGATGGTGGCCAACGACGCGACGGTCGAGCCGAGTCCGGCGGCCCTGCGGGCGATCCGGAACCGGTTCGTGGCGCCCATGGCGGAACGGCCACCGCTGTCACAGCCGGCCGCGCGGGCCGCCTTCGCCGAGCAGGTCAAACTGCGCGCCGTGCTCCACCACGCCGGATGGCAGGCGGCCAAGCGGCTCGGCGTGCTGCCGCGCTTCGTGGCAGGCCTGTCCCGGGAGTTCATCCCGGTCGCCACGCTCCGGACCCTCGCGCTGACCGAGGACGGGCTGGTGCCGAAGGGCCGGGCCGGACGCGCCGCCCCGAAGCCGCCGTCGATCGCGGAGAGCCCGCCCGTGCCGGACGCGCGGCCGGCACCCTCCGCCCCAGCGCCGGACGCGGCCGGTCCCCCGCGCCACGCCGCCAACTGGGACTCGGTCGAGGGCGTGTACTTCCGTTCGACTACGGGATTCGGAGTCGGCGGTCTCATGACGATCGACTTCGAGCCGCTGATCTTCCTGCGCGATGGCACCTACTACGAGATCGCCGACACCGCGCTGGAAGACGTGGACCTCGCCGCCGAGCGGGCCGCACGGCCCAAGCGGTTCGGGCGGTGGACCGCCAAGGGCGCCGGCTACGTGCTGACGGACGCGCGCGGTCGAGCGAACGACTACGCCCTCGGCGACGGCAGCTTCTTCCGGGCTTTCCCGGCCGCGTCCGGCGAGCGGGTGACGCGGGCCTACCGGCGGCTGTCGGGCGGCGGCAACACCGCCCTGGGGGGCGACGTGGCGATCGCCGTGGAGAGCCGCTACGACTTCCACGCGGACGGGAGCTACGGACGCGGCGGCTCGGTCGGCGCGACGAATTCGGGGGCGAGCACCGGCGTCGGCACGGCGATCGGCCGCCGGCGCGCGCCGGAGGGCGGGCGCTACGCCCTCGATCGCCACACGCTCACGCTGACCACGGCGGACGGCCGCACCCGGCGCCTGTTCTTCGCCTACGGCTCGCAGAAGGATCCCCCCGAGATCGACCGCGAGATGATCTTCGTGGGCGACGACGTCTTCAGCCCGGCGGACTGATCGGGGCGGCGGAGGACCGCCACGCGGTCGGTGCGCGGCTCTCCGGATGCGGGTCTTCGGTGGGCTCGGGTGCGAGCAGACCGCCCCCGAACCGCGCCCAGTCCTCGAGCGTGCGTCCGCGGGCGACGTGCGGGCCCGGCTTGACCGGCCGCGGCGCCTGCGGCGCGCCCAGGCGCCCGTAGCGCCGGTACCAGGATCGCGCCCGCTGCACCGGCCCTCCCAACGCCTTCCGCATGCCGTCCCCCCCTGGCGCGAGCGCGAATGTCCACGGCCAAGCTAATGCAGTCTGGGCGCCCGGGCATGTCGGGCCGACCCTGACACGACTGCCGATCTCTCCGACTGCTGATCGGCCCGCGGCGGCACAGATGAGCGTGCGGGGCGGCGACAGACGGTCTTCCGCCGCCGGCGCTCCCCGCGGGGATAAGCGGTGACCCGCGACGGCGGCCGGCATCGCCACCCCGACAGACCGCGCCGCGCGGCCGGATCCGGCATCGGGTCCGTCCGCGCGGACGTCCTTCACCGTCTCCGGAGCTCAGCCCATGAAACGTCTCGCGATCGCCCTCTCGGCGCTGTCGAGCCTCGTCCTGTTCGCGCCGTCGAGCGAGGCACGGCCCCACGGCCGCGGCTTCCATCACGGGCCCCACCATCTGGGCCACGGCGTCTGGAGGGGGCCGCGCCACGGCCTGCACCGCCATCGGCATCACCGTCTCCACCGGCATTACCGGCGTCACCGCGGCTATCGCGGGTACCGCGGCGTCCAGTTCCGCCCTGTCGCCTACGGCTACCGGACCCACGCGTATCGCGACGGTGGCTGGGGCGGCTATCGCGGGGTCGGTTTCGCCACCGGCGCCGGCCTGGGCCTCGCGGCGGGCGCCGCCCGCCCCGGTCCCTACGGCGCGGGCCACGGGCGGCCCTACGGCGCGGGCCACGGGCGGCCCTACGGGTACGGCCACGCGCCGGTCGGCTACGGCTGCGCCTGCTAGGCCGGCCGTCCTGACGGGGAGGCCCGGCCACCACGGCTTCCCGGGCGGCGTTCTACGGTGACCCAGGGTCGGCGGCGCGACGGCGCGCGGCCGACCTGCGCCCGGTCGTCCTCGCGCCAGATGACGCGAGAATCTCACGTCGATCGGTAAGGCATTCGGATCGATCGACGCAAGTCCCGCAAGGTCCAGTGCCGCTTTCTTGCAATGGTCAACGGCTCATCGTGCCGACGCCGTGTCGGGATAAGCCCGACACGCGTCGGTGTAAGCGGTATCGTAGATCGAAACAGCTTGCTTGGCCGTTCGTACTCGGCGCTTCTGACCGGGCGGGACATGCTCCCGAGCAGCCGGAGAGATCAGCGCCCATGCTCATGGACATCGTCAAACAGGGCGCCCGCGCGCGCTCCGTCGGTCGGCCCCGCGATGCCTGTCCGTATCCCGGCGAGTCGCGCGAGCGCCGGGCCTGGTTCGAGGGCTACGACGGCTCCTCGTGGGCGGTCGCGACGCGGATGCCGCACCCGGCCCGGATGCTGCCCGGATCGCCCCTCAGCGACGCCAATGCCGCGTCCGACCCCGTCTCCCCGGCCTGACGGCGGGGCAACTTTCCCGTAGGAGAGCGGTGAGCTTACGGGGCGATGCGGGGATCCGGGAGGCGGGCGACGATGCGCTCGGGACGGCGACACAGCTGGGCCAGGCCGTCTCAGCGACGGGCCGCGGGTCCGGACCGACGCGCAGCGTGTCCGCGCACGGGCGCATGACCGACCGCGCCCGCGACGCCGCCATCCGGGGGCCCGAGCCCCAGCTGAGCCGCGGCAGCCGCCGCACCTTCGTCGCCCTCGCCCTCGCGGCCGCGATTCCCGTCCTACTGCTCAGCGGCTGGGTCGCGACGCTGATGGCGCAGCAGCAGCGCGACCTCGCGCGGAACGGCGCCGTCGCCAGCGCGACCCGTGTGGCCGAGCGCGTCGCCTCGGACATCGCCGGCCAGATCGCGGTCCTTGAGGCGGAGGCCGCCTCCGCGACCCTCGACCGGCCGGACCTCGCGGCCTTCTACGCCGAGGCCGAGCGCCTCAGGCAGGCGCACCCGCTCTGGGAGACGGTGGAACTCGCCCGACCGGACGGGGCCCAGATCGTCAACCTGCTCCGCTCACTCGAGGAGGAACTCGGGCCGACCTCGGACCGGACGAGCTTCGACGCGGTGGTGCGCACGCGGCAGCCGGTGATCGGCGGTATCGGCCCGGCCGGCTCGATCTCGGGCAAGCGCCTCGTCGCCCTGCGCGTGCCCGTCATCCGGGACGGGGCGCTGCGCTACGTCCTGTCGATCCGGCTCGCCACCAACGCGGTGAGCTCGATCCTGCGCGACGCCGGCGCGCCCGAGGGCTGGGTCGGCACCATCGTGGACGCGGAGGGCAACACGATCGCCCGAACCCGGGCCGAGGTGGAGGAGCTCGGCCACCCGGCGAACCCGGCCCTGCAGGCGGCGATCCGGCACGCCCCGAACGGCTTCTACACCGGTCCGACGCTGGAGGGCGCGAATGTCGAGGTGGTCTACCGGACGCTGACGCATACCGGTGGCTGGTCAGTGCATTTCGGCATGCCGGTGGCGGCGCTCAACGCGCCTGTGTCGCGGTCCTACGTCGTCCTGGGCGGCGGCAGCTTCGTCAGCATCGGCCTCGCCCTGGCTCTGGTCGGACTGGTCGGCCGCGACATGGCGCAGCGAAGGGCGGGCGAGCAGGCCCGGTTCTCCCTCGCGCTCCGCTCCAGCGAGGAGCAGGGCGCCGTCGCCGCGGAGGCGGCGGAACTCGGCACGCTGCGCTGGGACACGGTCGCCCACCGGGTCACCGGCTCGCCCCGCGCGGCCGACCTCCTCGGGTGGACGGCGTCCGCGGAGGGTCGCGACAGCGCCGTGGACGCCGACACCGTCCTGCAGGCAGTCGACCCGGAGGATCGCGGGCGCCTGAGCGAGGCCCTGCACCGGAGCCTCGCGGAGGGCACACCGCTCGACGTCGAGTTCCGCGTGACCCAGGGTGATCGGGAGCCGCGCTGGGTTCGGGTCGCCGGCCGCGTGCCGCAGCTCCACGAGCATACCCCGGCCGGACTGATCTACGGCGTGGTGTCGGACATCGAGCCGCGCAAGCGCGCGGAGGCCGAGCGCTTCGCACTTCTGCGCCGCCTCGGCGAGGCCCAGGAGAACGAGCAGCGCCGGATCGCCCGCGAACTGCACGATCAGGTCGGCCAGACGGTGACCGGCCTTTCGCTGGGCCTCAAGAGCATGGAGCGGCTCCTGGCACGCGGGGCCACGGCCGAGGCCGGCCGGCAGGTGGAGTGGCTGCAAGCGTTGGCCGGCGAGATCGGTCGCGACATCCACCGGGCCGCCGTCGACCTGCGGCCGACCGCCCTCGACGATCTCGGCCTGCGCGAGGCCCTCGCGACCCTGCTGCGCGACTGGAGCCAGCGGCACGGGATCCGCGCCGACCTGGAATTCCTGAGCGAGGCGACCCGGCTGCCGGCCGCGATCGAGACGGCCGTCTACCGGATCGTGCAGGAGGCCCTGACCAACGTCCTCAAGCACGCCCGGGCCGCGAGCGTCAGCGTCTCGCTGGAGAAGCGCCCGGGCGAGATGCGGGTCGTCATCGAGGACGACGGCATCGGCTTCGTTGCCGAGGAGCTGCGCGAGCGCGCCAGCGGCGAGACGCCGGCCAACCTGCGGCTCGGCCTGTCGGGCATACGCGAGCGGCTGTCGCTCCTGAGCGGGACCCTCACGCTGGAATCGTCCCCGGGCATCGGCACGACGCTGTTCGTCACAATCCCGATCCCGCATCATCCCGAGACCTGAGGAGAAGCGCATGACGGACCGCATCCGCGTCGCCCTGGCCGACGACCATCCCATCGTCCTCGCGGGAATCCGGACGCTCCTGAACGCCGACCCGGAGATCGAGCTGGTCGGCGAGGCCACCAGCGGCAGCGAGGCGCTGCCGATGATCCACGCCGCAGACCCGGACGTCGCCGTCGTCGACGTCTCGATGCCGGGTCTCAACGGCCTCGAGCTCACCGAGCGCGTCGCCGGGTCGTGCCCGCGGACGCGCGTGCTGGTGCTGACGGTTCACGAGGACGCGGCCTACGTCCAGCCGCTGCTCAAGGCGGGGGCCCGGGGCTACCTCCTCAAGCGCTCGGCCGCGGAGGACCTTCTCCGCGCGGTCCGCGCCGTCGCGGCGGGCGGGATCTACCTCGATCCCTCGGTGGCGAGCCACGCCATGGCGCATCCCGCGGCCCAGACGCAGGGCGCCGACGCCGAGCCGTCGGCCGAGGCCCTGAGCCCGCGCGAGACCGACGTGCTCCGGCTGATCGCGCAGGGCTTCAGCAACAAGGAGATCGCGCGGCGCTTCGATCTCAGCGTGAAGTCCATCGAGACCTACAAGGCGCGGGCCGCCGAGAAGCTGGGCCTGCGCACGCGCGCGGAGATCATCCGCTACGCCGCCGCGCACGGATGGCTCGACGCCCTCGCGCTGCGCTGACCCCGGGCGAGCGTCGGCAAGATCGCCCGGGCGACGGCCGGGCGCGCCGAATTTCACCGGTCAGGGATCAAATCCTGCCGCGGATCGTCTGTCTGGCGGACCGATCACGGTTGAGGGGGGACGGGTGAGCGTCGGATTGATCGCCCTGCTGGACGATGTCGCCTTCATGGTCAGGGCTGCCGCGGCCTCGCTCGACGACGTCGCCGGCCAGGCGGCGCGGGCCGGCACCAAGGCCGCCGGCGTCGTCATCGACGACGCGGCCGTCACGCCGCGCTACGTCGTCGGCTTCGCCGCGGAGCGCGAACTGCCGATCGTCGGCCGGATCGCCCTCGGGTCGCTGCGCAACAAGCTTCTGTTCCTGCTGCCGGGCGCCCTGGCGCTCAGCGCGTTCGCCCCTTGGGCGATCACGCCGCTCCTGATGCTGGGCGGTGCGTACCTGTGCTTCGAGGGCGCCGAGAAGGTCTTCGAGGCCGTGTTCGCCCATCACGGCCACGGCGACGAGGCGGACCAGGAGGGTGGTGCCGGCGGCGATCAGGCCCGGGAAGACCGCCGCGTGGCGAGCGCCATCAAGACGGACTTCATCCTCTCGGCCGAGATCATGGCCATCACGCTGGCGGCGCTGCCGGAGGGCAGCTTCTGGATGCGGGCGGCGGTGCTGGCCATCGTCGCGGTCGGCATCACCGCGGGCGTCTACGGCGTGGTCGCGCTGATCGTGAAGGCCGACGACGCCGGTCTGGCCCTCGCCCGCAGCACCGCGGGCCCGCCGCTCGGAACCCTGATCCGCGGGCTCGGCCGCGGCGTCGTCAAGGGCATGCCGATCCTGCTGAAGATCCTGGCCGTCATCGGGACGGCGGCGATGATCTGGGTCGGCGGCGGCATCCTGATGCACGGGCTCGAGACCTACGGCCTGTCAGCGCCGGCCCACGCCGCCCACGCGGTGGCGGAGGCCGCGGCGGCGCGCGTGCCGTTTGCCGCGGGCCTCGTCGAGTGGCTCGTCACCGCGACGGTGTCGGGCCTCATCGGGCTGGTCGTCGGCGGGGCGCTGATCCCGCTGACGAACGTCGTGCTTGCGCCGGCGTGGCGCGCCCTGTCAGGCCTGTGGCAGCGGCGCGGCTGACGGGATCCCTCGATCGGCCGGCGCGGAGCCCGACACCGACACCGGCGTCGGGACCGGCGCGGCGGCGCCGTGATGCTTCAGGGGCCTGTTGCCGCTCAGGCGACGCAGCAGCACGTAGAAGACCGGAGTCAGGAACAGGCCGAAGGCGGTCACGCCGATCATCCCGGAGAACACCGCGACGCCCATCGCGCGGCGCATCTCCGATCCGGCGCCGGTCGCTGTCACCAGCGGCAACACGCCCATGATGAACGCCATCGACGTCATCAGGATCGGCCGCAGCCGGAGGCGGCTCGCCTCGATCGCCGCCTGGAGCGGGGTCCGACCCGCGAATTCGAGCTCGCGCGCGAATTCCACGATCAGGATGGCGTTCTTGGCCGAGAGGCCGACGAGCACGATCAGGCCGATCTGCGTGAAGACGTTGTTGTCGCCGGCGGACAGCCAGACGCCGAACATGGCGGCGAGCAGGCCCATCGGCACGATCAGCAGGATCGCGAGCGGCAGGGCGAGGCTCTCGTACTGCGCGGCGAGCACGAGGAAGACCAGGAGCAGCGCCAGGGGGAAGACCCAGATCCCGGAATTGCCCGCGATGAACTCCTGGTAGGTGAGATCCGTCCACTCGAACGCGAAGCCCCGCGGCAGCGTCTCGGCCGCGATCCGCGTCGCCGCCGCCTGGGCCTGCCCCGACGAGTAGCCGGGCGCCGCGCCCGCGTTGATGTCGGCGGACAGGAAGCCGTTGTAGCGCATCGCGCGCTCAGGTCCGGCGCTCTGGCGGACACGCAGCAGGGCGGAGAGCGGCACCATCTCGCCGGAACCGGCCCGGACCTTCAGCAGGCCGACATCGTCCGACCGGGCCCGGAAAGGAGCGTCGGCCTGGACGCGCACCGAGTAGGTGCGGCCGAACTTGTTGAAGTCGTTGACGTAGAGCGAGCCGAGATAGATCTGCAGCGTGTCGAAGACGTCCGTCACCGGGATGTTGAGCTGGCGGGCCTTCGTCCGGTCGATGTCGGCGAAGAGCTGCGGCACGTTCATCTGGAAGCTCGAGAACAGCCCGACGAGCTCCGGCGCCTGCGCGGCCTTGGCCATGAACGCCTTGGTGGCGTCGTTCAGCGCCTCGTAGCCGAGGCCGGCGCGGTCCTCGATCTGCAGCTTGAAGCCGCCGATCGTCCCGAGGCCGTTGACCGGCGGCGGCGGGAACATCGCGATGAAGGCCTCGGGAATCGCGGCGTACTTCTTGTTCAGCGATTGCGCGATCGCCGCCCCGTTGAGCGACGGGTCCTTGCGCTCGTCGAACGGCTTCAGCGTCGAGAACACGATTCCCGAGTTGGAGCTGTTGGTGAAGCCGTTGATCGACAGGCCCGGGAAGGCGACGGCGCTCTCGACGCCGGGCTCCTTGAGGGCGATCTCGCTCATGCGGCGGATGACATCCTCCGTCCGGTCGAGGGTCGCGCCGTCGGGCAGCTGCGCGAAACCCACGAGGTACTGCTTGTCCTGACCGGGCACGAAGCCGCCCGGGATCTGGCGGAACAGGCCGACGGTCAGTCCGACGAGCAGGACGTAGAGGACCATCATCACGGCCTTGCGCGACACCGCGAAGCCGACGCCGCGGCCGTAGCCGTCCGAGGCCTGCCCGAAGGCTCGGTTGAACCGGCGAAAGAACCAGCCGAGGAGCCGGTCCAGGACGCGGGTGAGGCGGTCCTTCGGCGCGTGGTGATCCTTCAGCAGCAGCGCCGACAGCGCCGGCGAGAGGGTGAGCGAGTTGATCGCCGAGATCACCGTCGAGATCGCGATGGTCAGGGCGAACTGCTTGTAGAACTGGCCCGTCAGGCCGCTGATGAAGGCCAGGGGAACGAAGACCGCCACCAGCACGAGGGCGATGGCGATGATCGGGCCCGAGACCTCCCGCATGGCCTGGTAGCTGGCGTCCCGCGGGGACAGGCCGCTCTCGATGTTGCGCTCGACGTTCTCGACCACGACGATCGCGTCGTCGACGACGATGCCGATGGCCAGCACGAGGCCGAACAGGCTCAGCGCGTTGATCGAGAATCCGAAGACGTGCATCACCGCGAAGGTGCCGACGATCGAGACCGGCACGGCGAGGAGCGGGATGATCGAGGCCCGCCACGTCTGCAGGAACAGGATCACCACCAGCACGACGAGGGCGATGGCCTCCAGCAGGGTGTGGATCACCGCCTCGATGGAGGCGCGGACGAACTGCGTCGGGTCGTAGACGATCTGGTAGTCGACACCCTCCGGCATGCTGCGCTTGATCTCCGCCATGGTGCGGCGGACCTCGTCCGAGATCTGGATCGCGTTCGAGCCCGGCGACTGGGAGATCGGGATCGCCACCGCCGACTTGTTGTCGAGGAGCGAGCGCAGGGCGTAGTCGGAGGCGCCGAGCTCGATGCGCGCCACGTCGCGCAGGCGCGTGATCGCGCCGTCGGCGCCGGTCTTGACCACGATGTCGCCGAACTGCTCCTCGCTGTTCAGGCGCCCCTCGGCGTTGAGCGAGAGCTGCAGGTCGAGGCCCGGGACGGCCGGCGACGCGCCGATGACGCCGGCCGCGGCCTCGACGTTCTGGGCCTGGATCTCGCGCACCACGTCGCCCGCGGACAGGCCGTGCTCGGCCACCTTCTGCGGGTCGAGCCAGATCCGCATCGCGTAGTCGCCGGAGCCGAAGAGCTGGACCTGGCCGACGCCGTCGAGGCGGGCCAGGCGGTCCTTGATGTTCAGCACCGCGTAGTTGCGCAGGTAGGTCATGTCGTAGCGCCCGTTGGGCGAGACGAGATGCACGACCATGGTCAGGTCGGGGGAGCTCTTGACCGTGACGATGCCGAGCTGGCGCACCACCGCCGGTAGCCGCGGCTCGGCCTGCGAGACCCGGTTCTGGACGAGCTGCTGCGCCTTGTCGGGGTCGGTGCCCAGCCGGAACGTGACGGTCAGCGTCATGATGCCGTCGGTCGTGGCCTGGCTCGACATGTAGAGCATGCCCTCGACGCCGTTGATCTGCTCCTCGATCGGTGTCGCCACGGTCTCGACGATGACCTTGGGGTTGGCGCCCGGGAAGGTCGCGCGGACGACGACGGAGGGCGGCACCACGTCGGGGTACTCGGAGATCGGCATCGCGAAGAGCGAGAGCAGGCCGCCGATGAAGATGAGCATCGAGAGCACGCCCGCGAAGATCGGGCGGTCGATGAAGAACTTGGAGAGATTCATGCCGCCCTCCGGGGGCGTGAGGCAGGGGATGACCGACGGCCGCACGCGGCCGCCGTCATCATCGCGTCGGGGATCTGAGACGGGGATAGGGAGCCGGGCTCGAGCGCCGGCCGTCAGCGCTGGGCGAGCTTGCGCGTCCCGGACGCCGTGTCCTGCGGCCGCGCTCCCATCGCCACGGGTTCGGGGTGCAGGAGCGTGCCGGGACGGACGCGCTGCAGGCCGTTGACCACGATGCGCTCGCCGCCCGACAGGCCGGAGGTCACGACGCGCAGCCCGTCGACGGCCCGGCCGAGGGTGACGGCTCGGAATTCGGCCCGGTTGTCCGGCCCCACCGCGAGCACGAACTTCTTGTCCTGATCGGTGCCGACGGCCCGCTCGTCGACGAGGACGAGGCGTTCCGGCGCGGCCTGGCCGAGGCGCATCCGGGCGAACTGGCCCGGGATCAGGCGGCCGTCGCCGTTGGAGAAGGTCGCGCGCACCCGGACCGTGCCGCTGCGCGCGTCGACCTTGTTGTCGATGAACTGGAGATGCCCGGCCGCGCGCGCGCCGTCGGCGGTCGCCATCTCTACGGGGATGCGGTCGAGCTTGCCGCGCCGGCCGCCCGGCTCGGCGACCGAGGCCAGCGCCTTCAGGACCACGCCCTCGTCGGCGTCGAAGCTGGCGTAGACGGGATCGACCGAGACCAGCGTGGTGAGCACGGCGGCCCCCGCGCCCGTCGCCACGAGGTTGCCCGGGGTGATCTCGCGACGGCCGACGCGGCCGCCGACGGCGGCCCGGACCTGCGTGTAGCCGAGGTTCAGGCGCGCCGCCGCAAGCGCCGCCTTCGCCGCGTCGAGGCTCGCTTTGGCCTCCTTGAACGCGTTGGCCCGGACGTCGAGGTCGCGCGCCGTGACGATGTGCTGGTCCGACAGCTTCTGCCCGCGCTCGAGATCGCTCGTTGTCATGCCGACCCGCGCCTCGGCGCCCGCGAGCTGGGCCTCGAGCCTCTGGACCTCGGCCGCGTAGGGCGCGGGATCGATGGTCACCAGCAGGTCCCCGGCCTTGACCAGCTCGCCCTCGGCGAAATGCGTGGCCAGGATCGCCCCGCCGACCCGGGCACGGACGTCGATGCGGTCGACGGCCTCGAGACGCCCCGAGAACTCGTCCCAGAGGATGACGTCGCGCGGCTCGACGGTCGCGACCGAAGCCGGCATCGCCGCCTCGGCGGGGGGCGTCGCGGCGACGGCCACGGTTCCCTGGATCAGGGTGCCGGGTATGAGGGCGTAGGCGGCGCCGGCCAGAAGTGCGATGGCGAGGCCACCGGCGGCGACGCGCCGGACACGAGAGCGACCTGGAGAAGGATGACGCTGAGGTTCCACGAACGACTCCAACATCTGTATAGGTCGCTACACATGTCGGCATGGACGCGGGGCGTCAAGTGACTTATCTACCACTCGATATAAAAGTTGGAGTCCGCAGGCAATGGTGATGGGGCGCCCCCGGTCCTTCGACACGGACAAGGCCCTCGACGAGGCGATGGAGGTGTTCTGGCGCCACGGCTACGACGGCGCGAGCCTCGCCATGCTGACGAAGGCGATGGGCATCAAGCCGCCGAGCCTCTACGCGGCCTTCGGCAGCAAGGAGGGGCTGCTCAAGGCGGCCCTCGACCGCTACGCGCAGCGGCGCTCCGAGCACATGCGCTTCGTCCTGGCGGGCGAGACCGCGCGGGACGTGGCCGAGCGCTTCCTGAGCAGCATCGCCGAGAGCCACACCGATCCGGCGAACCCGCCCGGCTGTCTCCTGGTCCAGGGCGGGCTGGCCTGCGGCGCGGGTTCGGAGAACATCCCGTTCGAGCTCGCATCCCGGCGGGCCCTGAGCGAGATGGAACTCCGCGAGCGCTTCGTCCGGGCCCGGCAGGACGGTGACCTCCCGGCGGACGCCGATCCGGTCGCCCTGGCGCGATTCCTGTCGACCGTCGCGTCCGGCATGGGCGTGCTGGCCTCATCGGGCGCCGACCGCGAGGCGCTGCGGGAGGTCGCGCGCGTCTCACTTCGGGCCTTCGCGAGGGGACAGGACGCCTGAGACGGGCCTACCGGGCGCGCTCCCGGACCCCGGACCGGTTGATCGACCCTGAACGGCGCCGGGCCAGGACCTCGCGCAGGGCCCGCGCGACCTGCTCGGCCGAGTAAGGTTTGCGCACGAGTTCGAATCCGTGCGCGTCGTCCCGGGCGAGCGCGTCGCTGTAGCCGGTGGTCAGAATGACTGGCAGCTCGGGATGGTCGGCGCGCAGCCGGCGCGCGAGCTCGACGCCGCCCATCCCGGGCATCACCACGTCCGAGAAGACGGCGTCGAACCGGAACGGCACCTTCTCCATCTCGGCGAGCGCCGCCTCGGCGTTGTGGGCCCAGACGGTCGCGTGGCCGAGATCTTCCAGGAGCTGCGTGCAGAAGCGCCCGACCTCGAGATTGTCCTCCACGACCAGCACGCAGAGCGCGCGCTCCTCGCTCGTCGGCGCGTCCCTGACGGCCTCGTCGTCGGTCGCGGGCGGCGGCGGGTCGACCTCCGGCAGGTAGAGCGTGAAGGTCGCCCCGCGACCGACATGGCTCACGACCTCGACGTCGCCGCCCGACTGCTTGGTGAAGCCGATGACCTGGGAGAGGCCGAGCCCCGTACCCTTGCCGACGGCCTTGGTGGTGAAGAAGGGCTCGAAGATCCGTCCGAGCAGGTCCGGCGCGACGCCCGGCCCCTCGTCCGTCACCGCGACGGCGGCGAAGGGCCCGGGTGCGCCGGCATGGCCGCGGATCGGCGGCAAGGCACTGCCGCAGGTCAGCCGGAGCGTCAGCGTGCCCGCGCCGTCCATGGCGTCCCGGGCGTTCACCGCGAGGTTGACCAACGCCGTCTCGAACTGGCTCGGGTCGGCCCGCACGTGGCAGCGCGTGTCGGAGATCTCCGTCACGATCCGGACGCGCGCGCCCGTCACGGCGTTCAGCATGTCGGCCACGCCGCTCAGCCGCGCGCCGACGTCGAACACCTCGGGGGCGAGCGGCTGGCGACGGGCGAAGGCCAGGAGCTGGCTCGTCAGCCGGGCGGCGCGGTCGACCGTGTCGGAGACCGCCTCCAGGTAGCGGGCGCGGCGCTCCTCGGCGAGGTTGGGCCGGCGCAGGAACTCGACCGACGAGCGGATGATCGTCAGCAGGTTGTTGAAGTCGTGCGCGACGCCGCCGGTGAGCTGGCCCACCGCCTCCATGCGCTGGGCATGGCGCAGCGATTCCTCGGCGCGCGCGAGCTGTTCCTGGTGACGCAGGCGCTCGCTGATGTCCTGCGCGTACTGGAAGGCGCCGATCCGGCGCCCGCGCGCGTCCCGCAGCGCCGTGAACTTCAACTCGTAGGAGGGCCGCCTGCGGCCGGGATCGCCGAACGCCTCGGCGACGGTGAACTCCTCGCCCGCGAGGGCGCGCGACCAGACCGCCTGCGCGGCGGCTCTCTGCTCGGGATGGCCGGACAGCAGATCGAGCAGACTGGCCCCCACGGCGGGGCGCAGGCCGTAGATCGCCTCGAACTCGTCCGCGTAGGCCGCGTTCACGGCGAGGAAGCGGTACTCTGCATCCAGCGCGCCCACGAGCGCGTCGGTGGTCTCGAACACGTCCGCCCAGAGCTTGCGCTGGGCGAGCGCCTCCGCCACGCGCCGCTCCAGGGTGGCGTTCATCTCGCGCAGCCGGTCCTCGGCGAGCTTGCGGTCGTGGATGTCCTCGACCACGCCGTACCAGCGGACGATGGCGCCGTCCTCGGCCCGGCGCGGCTGCGCGCGGGCGCGCATCCACCGGTACGTCCCGGTCCGCGCGACGCGGATGCGGTAATCGACGTCCACCGGCGCGCCCGAGGCGAGGCACTGCGTGAACACCGTGATGGTCCAGGGCAGGTCGTCCGGGTGCAGCGCCCTGGTCCAGCCCGACCCGTCCGGCTCGCCGGGCGCCTGTCCCGTCAGGTCGAGCCAGCGCTTGGAGTAGGAGGTGATGTTGCCCTGCGGGTCGCAGGTCCAGGGCACCTGCGGGTTGAGCTCAACCGTGTGGCGGAAGTGATCCTCGCTCTCCCGCAGCCGCGCCTCGCCGAGGACGCGGCCCGTGGTCTCGGCGGTGACGCAGAACAGGCCGCTGATCGCGCCGGCATCGTCCAGCACCGGCGAGTAGGTGAAGGACCACCAGCCCTGCTCGGACCGGCCGTCCCGCGACAGGTCGAGCATGACGTCGGTCAGGGTCTGGCTCTCGCCGGCCAGGGTCGCCTCCACCAGGGGCGCGATCTCGTCCCAGATGCTGGCCCAGACCTCGCGGAACGGGCGGCCGAGGGCGGTGGCGAGGCGGTAGCCGAGGATCGGCCGGTAGGCGTCGTTGTAGAAGCAGAGCAGGTCCGGTCCCCAGGCCAGGAACATCGCGGTGGGGCAGGACAGCATCAGGCCGAGCGCACTGCGCAGGGCCGGCGGCCACGCGTCGGGCGGCCCGAGCGGCGTTTCCGCCCAGTCGCTCGCGCGGATCTCCGCCCCGGTCAGACCGCCGGGCGGCAGGAACCTGAACGGATCAGCCACGACGGGAGCGGGCCGCCGGCGGGACACCTCGGTGACTGCGCGCGCTCTGCCCGGTCGGACGGGCGCCCGCCGCGATCAGCCGCGTCCGCTTCGCCCACCGCTCGTCCCGAGATGAGGTTTTGCCGGCCATGCCTTCCGTATCACCTGTCGTCCCGACGCCGCCGACGATGATCGTCGGCGACGCGCGATGTTCCACGATCCGATTCCGCGCGGGCGATCGCCGGCGCGCCGTATATGGCGATCCGAACCCGTTCGGTCGGCGCGGGATCCCGCGGGGAAATGCCGCCGGCCCGATGTTTATCGCGAGCGGCCATACTTTCGCCGCCCGAGACCCCCTCTCACGGAACCACCCGGACCGCGCAAACCTACCATCCCGATGGACCTCTCCCGCACACGCGAGGACGAAGCGGCACGCCTGCGCGCCCTCGACAATTACCGCCTGCTCGACACGCCGCGTGAGCAGGATTTCGACGAGATTGCCGAGGCGGCCGCCGAGCTGTGCGAGACCCCCATCGCGGTGGTCAACCTGGTCGGGGACGGGCGGCAGTTCTTCAAGGCCGAGGTCGGCCTGGGTGTCCGGGAGACGCCCCTCGACACGTCGTTCTGTCGGCAGGCTATCCTGCAGGAGGATTTCCTCTACGTGCCCGACGCGGCGCGGGACCCGCGCTTCCAGGGCAACCCGCTCGTCACGGGGGAGCCGGGGCTGCGCTTCTACGCCGGAGCCCTGCTGAAGACCGCCGAGGGTCATCCGATCGGCACCGTCTGCGTCCTCGACACCAAGCCGCATCAGCTCACCGACCGGCAGCGCGCGGGCCTGCTCCGCCTCGCCCGCCAGACGATGGCGCAGATGGAGCTGCGCCGCTCCCTGCGCGAGCAGGCCGAGCAGCGCCTGCTGCACGCGCGCATCCTCGACAGCGCCACGGACTACGCCATCGTGGCGATGGACCCCGGAGGCCGCGTCACCCGCTGGAACGCGGGTGCCGAGCGCATCCTGGGCTGGTCGGAAGCCGAGATGCTGGGTGGCACGATCGGGGTGATCTTCACGCCCGAGGATCGCGCGGCCGATCGTCCGACGCTCGAGATGGAGCGGTCGCTCGAGTCGGGCAGCGCGCCGGACGAGCGCTGGCAGCTGCGCAAGGACGGCAGCCGCTTCTGGGCCAGCGGCGAGATGATGCCGCTGAAGTCCGAGGACGGCGCCCTCGTGGGATTCGTCAAGATCCTGCGCGACCGCACCGAGCAGCGCGCGGCCGACGCCGCCCTGGAAGCCAGTGAGCTGCGCTACCGCTCCCTCGTCGAGGTCAGCCCGCAGATCGTCTGGTTCGCCGACGCGGAGGGCAGCGTCACCTACTGCAACGCCTACTGGTACGATTACACCGGCCTACCCGCCGGCGAGACCGGCGAGCGGAGCTGGATGAGCGTCATCCATCCCGATTACCGGGAAGAGACGCGGGCGGCGTGGCTCGCTGCGGCCGGCGCGGGGCGCCTCTACGAGGTTGAGTTTCCCCTGCGGGGCGCGGACGGGCAGTACCGCTGGTTCCTGTCCCGCGCGCACCCCGTCCGCGACGGAGACGGCGAGCGCCGGAGCTGGATCGGCACGACCATCGATATCCACGAGCGCAAGCTGGCGGAGGAGCGCTTCCAGGTCCTGACCGAGCTGGCCCCGGCGATGATCTGGTTCGGCAACCCGGACGGCAGCCTCAGCTACTTCAACGACCGGTGGTACGCCTACACTGGGCAGACCCCAGAGCAGGCACTGCCGATGGGCTGGGACCGGCCGGTCCATCCGGACGACCTCCCGAGCCTGCTCCAGGCCTGGGAGACGGCGCGGAGCCGGGAGGTGGTGTACGACACCGAGGCCCGGCTGCGCCGCCACGACGGCGTCTACCGCTGGTTCCTCATCCGGGCCGAGCCCCTGAAGGACGCGAGCGGCGCGGTCGTGGGTTGGCTCGGCAGCAACAGCGATATCCATGACCGGCGCCGCGCCGAACTGGAGCTGCGCGAGGCCAGGGAGCAGCTCGCCTTGGCCGTCGAGGCGACCGGAACCGGGATCTTCGACTACGATCTCGTCGCCGACGTCCTGACCTGGGACGCGCGCACCCGCGCCCTGTTCGGCCTGCCGCCCGACGCGCCCGTGAGCTACGACGTCTTCCTGGCCGGGCTCCACCCGGATGACCGGGCCTGGGTCGACGCGGCGGTCCGGCGCGCGATCGACCCGGCCGGTCCCGGCACCTACGACATCGCCTTCCGCGTCGTCGGATTGCTGGACGGGGTCGAGCGCTGGGTCGCCGCGAAGGGGCAGGCCTTCGTGGCGGAGGGCCGGACGGTGCGCTTCATCGGCACCACGCGCGACGTCACCGAGAGCCGGCGCGCCGAGAACGCCCTGCGCGAGGCGGAGGAGCGCTATCGTCTGGCGGCCCGGGCGACCAACGACGCGATCTGGGATTGGGATCTGGCGAGCGACCACATCCTCTGGAACGAGGCCGTGCAGACCCTGTTCGGCTACACGGCCGACGGGGTCGGCGCGAGCGGAGCGTGGTGGAAGGCGCAGATCCATCCCGAGGACCGGGCGCGTGTGACCGCCGGCATCTACGCCGTGATCGACGACAGCATCGAGCACTGGACCGAGGAGTACCGCTTCCGGAAAGCGGATGGCGGCTACGCCTACGTCCTCGACCGCGGCTACGTGCTCCGCGACGCGGCCGGGCAGGCCGTGCGGATGATCGGCGCCATGCTCGACATCACCGAGCGCAAGCGCGCCGAGGAGCACCAGCGCTTGCTCACCGGTGAGTTGCAGCACCGGGTCAAGAACACGCTGGCGATGGTCCAGGCCGTCGCCAACCAGACGTTCCGCAACGCCGCCGACCTGGACGCGGCCCGGGACGCGTTCTCGGCGCGCCTGATCCTGCTGGGCCGGGCGCACGACATCCTGACCCGGGCGAGCTGGACGGAGGCACCCATTGCCGACGTGGTGGACGGCGCCCTCGCCGTGCATCAGGGCGGCGCCGGGACGCGCATCCGCGTGAGCGGGCCCGGCGTGCTCCTCGCCGCCAAGCCGGCGCTCGCTCTCGCGCTGGCGCTGCACGAACTCGCCACCAACGCCGCCAAGTACGGGGCGCTCTCGACCGCGGAGGGCGGCGTCGACCTGCGCTGGCACGTGGTGCACGAGGCCGCCGAGCCGCGCTTCTGCCTGACATGGTCGGAGATGGGCGGGCCGCCGATCCTCGCGCCCCCCGCGCGGCGGGGCTTCGGCTCGCGGCTGATCGAGCGCAGCTTCTCCGCCGAGGTCGGCGGCGAGGTCAGGCTCACGTTCGCGCCGACCGGCCTGATCTGCCGGCTCGAAGCCCCCCTCGCCGCGATGCAGGAAGCGCCGAGCGCCGCGGCCTGACGCGCGCTCGGGGCCCTCGTCCGGGCGGGTCAGGTCCGGGCGCCGCGGGCCCGCGCCTCCGGCGGCGCGTGCGGTGGGCGCTCCGCCGACGCGATCACCAGCGCGGCGAGCGCGACGGCGGCCGCGTCCTCGGCCAAGCCCCGGCTCCGGCCGGAGGCGGTACGGGAATCGCCACCCCGTGCCGACCGGCCGATCAGCGTGCCCGCGAGCGCGCCGGCGGCCCCGGCCAGAGCCCCATATTCCGGTGCGGCGCGCCGCCCGGCGAGGGCCCATCCGCCGACCGCACCGATGACCAGTCGGAACGCGAAGGAGGGCGGGATGCGTCGGTCGGGCGCGAACGGCATCTTGTCGCCGGCCATCTCCGCCAGGGCGGCCGCCGTCGTCGCCCCGCGCGCGACGACGCCTGCCGGGATGGGCGCGCGGCGCGTCCGCCCCCGTGACGCGGCCCAGGTCAGGGCGGCGCAGGCCGACAGGCTCCGCATTCCCGCGACGAACCCGATGCCGAAAGAGGTCGCATAGCCCTGCATGTCGCCCGTCCGCGCGTCCAACCTTCAAGGGCAAGACGGCGGCGGGACCCGCCGTTCCGAGGGTGTGGCGGTCCGGACCGCTTCTGAGCCTGCGCGCCGCGTCCGGATCATCCCTCCGTCGCCGGCGCCCTGGCCCATTGTCTCCCGCATCAGGCTTGGCGCGACGCCCGGCAATTGCGGGCCAGAAAGCCGACCTGGCCGACCGAGCCGGGGAGGCGCCGGCCCGCTTCGCCGTGCAGGAACACGCCCCGAAGCGCGGCGGACGTCGGCGGCAGGCCGCGGGAGAGGAGCCCGACGATGAGGTTGGCCACAACGTCGCCCGACCCCGATGTCGCGAGGCCGATACCGCCGCCGGCGTAGAGCAAGCGCCCGCCCTGCGGCTCCACGATCCACGTGGCCGCTCCCTTCATCACCGCCACGCTTCCCAGAAGCTCCGCGGCCGCGCGCGCCGAGCAGCGCGACCGCGAGGGCCGTGCTCGGCGCCTCGCTTTGCATCCCGAGCCCGATCAGGACGGCGTCGCAGCCGCCCGCCAGCGTTCGCAGGCCGGTCCGTGTTCCGAAGGAGGCCAGAAACGACAAAGGCCGCAGAGCTGCGGCCTTGTAAGTCGATCGTATGGTTGGAGAAAGTGGAGCGGGCGAAGGGATTCGAACCCTCGACCCCAACCTTGGCAAGATTGAAGTTGTACCTTTTCCCGTTCTTTCCGGGGCCTTCCCGTTCTTACTAAGATCCTGATCGGGCTTGCGGATTAGCCAGCGCTGAGCTTTTCCAGATTGGCGCAGGTTTACCGCGGTTTTCAATCAATTGGTTCCGCGGTGGTTCCGGCGCTCACTGGAGGCAGCCTGTGCGAAGATCACCAAGCGCGTCGTCGATGCTCTGAAGCCTGATCCAACTAGCGAGGTGTTTGCCTGGGATAGCGAGCTGAAGGGCTTCGGGGTCCGCGTCATGCGCTCGGGCGTGGCCAGCTATCTCGTGAAGTACCGTACGATCGAGGGGCGCCAGCGCAAGCTCGCATTCGCTCGGGTCGGGACCGTCACCCCGGACGAAGCCCGGGGAATGGCCAAAGAGAAGCTGGCGGCGACTGCCCGAGGGGAGGATCCATCGGCAGACCGCAATCGCATCCGGCAGGCGCCGACGGTGGCGGAGGTTTGCGACCTCTATCTTGAGGACGCGGCCGGGCGGGTGAAGCCCTCGATGCTCGCCATGGACCGAAGCCGGATCGAGCGACACGTGAAGCCGCTCATAGGCTCGCGGCGGGTTCCGGCCATCACCTCGGACGACGTCGAGAAGTTGCGTAGGGACATCGAGGCCGGCCGGACCGCCAGGCCGCGGCAGGGCAACGGCGGTGTCACGACTGGTGGCGCTGGCGTCGCGGCGCGCACGGTCGGCATGATCGGCACCATCATGGAGTTCGCGATCCGGAAGAAGCTGATCGCGACGAACCCCGCGCGTGGCGTGTGGCGACAGCCGGACGGCAAGCAGGATCGCTTCCTGTCGCCGGTAGAGATCGGTCGGCTCGGCCGCGCGATACGTGATGCCTTGGACGATGGCGAGACCCGAACAGGCATCGCCACTCTGCGCTTTCTGTTGCTCACCGGCCTGCGGCGGGTCGAGGCAGCCGCCCTCCCCTGGCAATGGGTCGACGAGCGGTGCAGCTGCATCCGGTTCGGCGACACAAAGGGCGGTGCTCAGCTCCGTCCGATCGGAGCCATCGCCTTCGCGGCCCTACCGGTTCAGAACGGCTCGCCGTGGGCATTTCCTGCCGACCGAGGCCCAGGACACTTCGTGGGGCTTGCGAAGGTCCTGGGCAGGCTCTGCGACCGCGCTGGCCTCCATGGCGTCACAGTGCACGTCCTGCGGCACACCTTCGCCGCCACGGCCGCCGAGATGGGCTACTCGGAGCTGGTGATCGCCGGGCTTCTCGGGCATCGAATTTCGGGCGTCACGGCGCGGTACGCCCACATGCCAGACCCGGCGCTTGTGGCCGCGGCCGAGAAGGTGTCCGCGAAGATCGCAGAGCGTTTAATACGCCCCGGCCGATGACAGCTCTTCAGGACGCAGAAATCATCTAGGCCCGCATGAGCTGAAAATTTTCTGAGTCCATGGGCACGAAGTCATTGGGGCAGATTGAAGAAAATTTGCAGCGAAGCATCATCTGCGCGGGCACCTCTGGATTTGCTTCTAGCACGTGGATCTCCGCCTTATCGGCCACTTCTGGTCGACGCAGCAGAAGACTGGCATCGCGTGCAAAAAATGTAGGAACATACCCCAGAAGAATGCAGCCGGGGCTACTTCGAACGGCTACCGCGAACGGATCAACCTCATTCTTGACGTCTAGCATTGGGTTTAACTTGGTGCCCGCCTTTGCAGCACGGCACCAATCAAGTGCGTCGGGATGCATGTAGCGAAGCGAGTGCACAAAGTATTCAAATTCGTAGAGCCCATTTTCCGTCACAGGCTCAGGATACAAGATAATTGGTTCATTGCTTTGCAGCTGCCCGAATTTGGCAAGGACTGCCATCTCGTCGTCATGCTCTGTTACGCCGAGCCATTTTGATAGAGTAGAATAATCAGATCATGATCTTGGCGGAATTTTGTTCTTGAAAGCCGGGATCAACGCTGAGAAGCGGTACCTAAACTAGATCATCGACGACATGGAGTTCAAGCGCGGTGTCCAGGCACTGATGAGCTACCGTGGCGAGTGGCAGAAGCTGTCGCAGACCCTGCGGACTACCTCCGGCGGCTCGGTCGCCCGGGACATCGTCCGTCCGACGCAGGATGCCCAGTCCGCGATCGATCGTCTGTCCAACTCGGCGCAGCGCGGGGGCTCGGCGGTCGCTCGGTTCATGGATTCCGCGTTCGGCACCAGTGACCGGATCCAGTCCGTCGCGAGGGGGCTGGAGACGACGGCCCAGGCGATCGAGCGACTGAACGAGGCCTACAGCAAGGGCGGTCTGGCAGGGCTGGGCAAGTTCCTGAAGGACACGCCGGGCGAGGCTTTGCGCGAGCAGCTGGCGGCTTCTCTGCCCGACCGGAAGAAGGCGCAGGACGCCCAGATCAACGCCATGGAGGAGGATCTCGCGGCAACCGAGATCACCATGGGGAGGTCGGGCCGGTCGCAAGCGCAGATCGAAGGCGTGCTCCGTAGCAAGCGGGCCGCGCTCGCGGCGGCGAAGCGGGCGCGGGGCGATCTGAGGATGGAAGAGGCCGGGTTCCGCTCGACCCCGCCGAGCATGCTGGCCGATCCCACCGCGCCGATCCAGGGCGAGGCTGGCGGCGTCGGTTCCGGCGGCCAGGGCAAGGCTTTCCAAGACATGTACCCGGTCGACATCTCCGGTCGGAAGCCTCTGCCGACGCGAACCCCGCTGCCGCCGCAACGCCCGGCCGGCATGGTCAGCCAGAGCGGCGGTGATGACCTGAAAGAGATCCTGCGCGGTCGAGAAGATCAATGCGACGCCCGTCGCGCCGAAGGTCGACGCGTCTCAGGTCGAAGCGGTGAAGCCGAAGGCCGAGGAGGCAAAGTCGGCGCTGGGCGAGCTGAACGGGACCTTCACCCCGAACGTGCCGGCCGGTAGCATCCTGAGCGCTCTGGACGCGGCTCGTTCGCTTAACGCTGAGCTCGTAAAGGTGGAGGGCAACGCCGGCCGGGCCCGCGCGGCAGTTGCGAGCGTCGGGTCGGCCAACGTCGGCGGCGGTGCCCGGACCGGCGCCGTGAAGTCGGCGATGTCGGGGGCCTTCAGCGATCAGGGGATGGGTTGATGCTGCCCGGCAGCCCGGAACACGCCGCAGAGGTGGAGCAGCTGGCTCGAACCCTGGCGCGCGGCGTGGACGCCACCAGCGACGCGCTCCAGCATATCACCCGCCACATGACCGCCCTGACGTTCGGCCTCGTGTTCCTGATGGGCGAGTTGGAGGAGCGTGGTGGGCTCGACCGTGCAGCGCTGGCCAAGCGGACGCTCGCAGGGTTGCGCTTGGCGCTCCCGGAGGATCCCGAGACCGAGCAGGCAGTCCGGGACCTATTCGGCCAGGGCGAAGGGCAGGCACCGTTCGGACCGCCGCAGCCGGGGTTGCGCTTGATCGAGGGCGGGAAGAGCGCGACCACGTCCGCCCGCCCCAGACGCCTTAACGTCCTTTCGGACCCGACGTAGCGTCCGCCAGCCCTGTCCCGCGTGTTCGGGGCGTCAATGGGGCGATCGGCGATGGCAGTCCACTCGGCGCTGATCGGCAAGGCCGGCGAGATGATGGTCGCGGCTGAGCTGATGCGCCGCGGCGTCGAGGTCGCGCAGCCTCATTCCGACGTTGGCGTCGACCTGCTGGCATACCGACTCGAGCCGGGCTCGACCGTGCCGAGCCGCATCGTGCCGGTGCAGGTCAAATTCGCCTCAAACGTCGCCTCCAACTTCCACAAGAACTGGCTCAGGAAGTCGACCACCCTCGTGCTGGTGTGGCGGCTGGAGACCACGCCCGAGTTCTACATCTTCGACTCGCTGGCGCGGATTGAGGAGGCGCTCGGTGCCACATTCAGCGCGTCCATGTCCTGGGCCGAGAACAGAGTCTATGCGGTCACGAGTCCGGGCGCTGCGGTGCTGGAGCGGATGGCGCCGCATCGTGATCGGTGGGACCGCATCATCGGACAGCTGTGAGCGCATTCGACGGCACGCGGCGGCAGAGCGGTTCGAAACCGCCAGCTTCGACGGTCAGATCAGCCTCGCGGTGGCCGGCAGCGGCCGCCAGCAAGTGCGAGCACCGCACTCAAGGTGCGCGGCCGCGGCGGCATGACGGCGGACCCCGACATCTCGGAGCCGGGCGCCAAGGAAGACATGAGCGACTGGAGCTGAGCAAGCGCGGCTGGCGATACAAATCAGCAATCTACCGCGAAATGCGTAGATACCTGGCAAATTTTGCCGAAATATATCAAACATCACTTGACTAACGCGCGTTTTGTCCTCGTTCGTGCCGACAGCAGATCGAGGAGATGCAGATGGACGAGAGCACAACAATTCCCGCGGTGGAACAGACCAACTTCATCGAGCTCACCGCCGACATCGTGGCGGCTTACGTGTCGAAGAACTCGGTTCGGCCGGCCGACCTTCCCGTTCTTCTGGCCGAAATTCATGCGTCACTATCCGGGCTTAATGGCACCTCTGCTTCCACTGGGCCGAAGGCGGAGAAGCTGTCGCCCGCTCAGGTCCGGAAGTCGATCACGCCAGACGCGCTGATCAGCTTCATCGACGGCAAGCCATACAAGACGCTCAAGCGGCACCTCACCGGCAACGGGATGACAATTGAGGAGTACCGCGAGCGTTTCGGCTTGCCGCGGGATTATCCGACCACGGCGGCCAACTACTCGGCCCAGCGCTCCGCGCTCGCAAAGAGCCTCGGTCTCGGCAACCTGCGCCGGAACGCGGCCGCAAAGGCTGCCGTCGCTGACGAGAAGGTTGCGGAGGCGCCCAAGGCCCGCGGTCGGAAGAAAGTGGCCCAGCCTGCGGCCGCGCCGGCCGAGAAGCCTGTCCGCGCTCGCAAGCCGAAGAAGGCTGCTGTCGCAGCAGAGTGAGTTGGCCCGCGCGGGAGAAGTGCGGGACCCTCGCACCGTCCGCGGGTCTACCCAGCATCCCTGAGCAATCACCCTGAACCGCCCGGCCCCGGCCGCGGCGGTTTTTTCGTGCCTTTCCGCTTTCCGGTCCGCCGTCCTAACTACGGATAATCTATATTAAAGGCGGGCAATTGCGATGTTTTCTAGCAATTCTCAGAGAATTACTCTGTAAGATACTTAGGAAACAACTTTTCCCCTTATAATATGTCAAATATTGTATTTATATCCATTAGTCAATTACCAAATATGTTTCTATGATATAATACTAATGATACTATTACTACATATCTCAGTTACAAAAGATAATTTGTCTGTATTGGATCAGGATATGATGGATTTCCTATCATGAAACCTTCATCGGCTGAAGCGACGTGGAAAGACATACTTGTTAACGGTAGTGACCTGCCGCCAACGCAAGCAGTCCTCCTACAGCTTTCCGAGTACTCCGGCAAACCTGTTGGGGAGGTCAAGGAGATCGCTACGAATTCTAATAGTATCTCAAAGCAGAAATGGGATGAGGCGGATCGTTCAACACCAGAAGGGCTTCGATCTTTTTATCTTAGAAACCACAATTGGGTTTTCGGGACGCTGTCATACCACGCCAGACAGGCAGAAGGCCTCATTGGGCCCACCCCGCCCCTGCCGGTCCAAGTGGCTGAGGCTTTGAAAGATCTGCCACCAGGACGACACCTTGACTTCGGCTGCGGCGTCGGGACGGCAAGCCTATTGTTTGGCCGATATGGCTGGTTACTAACCCTTGCTGATGTATCTACCCCACTTCTAGACTTCGCAAAATGGCGAACACAGCAAGCAAAAGCGCGCGCCGAATTCGTCGACCTCAATACTGAAGATCTACCTGCGAATCATTTTGATCTAATTACTGCCTTCAATACAATGGCCCATGTCCCAAATGCGGTCTCATCAATTTCGCAGCTGCGTAAAGCATTGAAGCCAGACGGCTTGCTGATATTTGACATCGATGCTCGTAGACCGGCCCCTGGCGATGAATGGTTTTTGTATCAGTATCATTATCAGGTGATACAACAAATCCGCTCTAAAGGATTCGAACGCTTATCTCGCATTGGTCCGATGTATGTCTATAAACGAAAAGAGCGCACAAAGATAGATTCCTGGACCATCGGAGTGTTAGATTTGCTTCGTTACAATGCTATTACCACGAAATTGAGCTCGCTGAGATGGTGGATGCGAGGGTGGTCCAAGAAGATACTAGCCGCTGGCGTCTTCGGAGTTGCATTTAAGGCACCCTCCTAACTGAATACCTGGACATTATGCCAGGGCGAGCGCCGCCACCTGCCCGCAGCGGTAGGACTTGCCGGCAGCGTCGTTGCAGAGCTGCCCGCTCTCGGGCGCGTCGATGCCGTGCAGACGGATGCGGGTCCCGCGGATCACCACCGTGTCGCCGTCGGTGACGGAGGCTCGGCCTACGATCGGCTCGGCGGCCAGGACAGGGCCGGTGAGCAGCAGGAGGGCGGCGAGCGTTGTGCGCATGTAGGGAGGATAGCTCGAGCCAAGGCCTCAGGAACATCCCTGCAGCTCGCACAAGCATAAGGGTGGCCGCCGCGGCGCAGGCATTTCCGCGGCGTACCGAAGCTTGCCTTAGTCAGGCATCACTTCTTCGAGGTCGGAACCAAGAAGCACCAGGCTTCGTATCCGTAGTCGTGGGCGTCCAGCACCTTGTCCGAGTTGCGCACCTTCCGGTAACGCACGCAGACCCAGCGGAACCCAGAGGGGGCCGACTTAGCAAGAGTCAAACACAAGCACCTCCATCTCTCAGCGCGGACTTCTTGCCCCGATGAATCGGAAGCGCTATCTGTTGCCTGCGAGAGCACAGACACCTCCGGTTCAAGGCGTCCTTTCGGGCTGCGCTGCGAGCCGTTCAGGACAGACAGCGAGGTCGGGCCAACGACTTCGCTGTTTCTGTTTAGGGGTGAACGGTGACGCCGAGGATCCGACACCGGACCTCTGCGGCATCACGTGTCACTCCAAACTCATCGGCAATTTCTCCCACCGATCGCATGGCACGAACCATGTGCTCTGGCATCAGGATCGCTCCGGCGAACGTGTTCGCCTGCCATTCTGGGTCGCAATACCTGGCCGGCCTGATGCCCGGCGCGAGCCGATTCAGGGTTCTGCCGTGCAGGACCGCGTGTCCTACCTCGTGGCAGCCGGTGAAGCGGTCGCGACCCTTGTGGTCGAGGATGCGCTCGTAGACGTCGGTACGCAGCGTCAACATGCGCCGATGAGGCTCGACCTGCCCGTGACGGTCACCCATCTCGTCCTCGTCGAGGACGTCGTAGTCGTAGCCGGGCGCGATTTGCCCGAGTTGTACTCGATCAGATCCGACACCGGCAGGAAGGGATCGACCATTCCCAGCAGCGACCGGATCGCCCACGTGCCTTTCTCGATTTGAGCTCGGCTCATGGGCGCCGCACGGTAGAAGCTGTCAGTCACCCCTTCCTCCTCTGAATGAGGTCTCGGATTTTTGCGATATCTTCGCTGGGAAGAGAGCCAAAGCTTCGCGCCAGCAGAGCCGCTGCCTCCCGATCCGTGCTGCTCATCTCGTTAGGCATTCGGATCCGGAATTCGCGGACCGTCTGCGCAAAGGCCTTCAGCAGGGCCCCCTCTTCCTCTTCGTTCAGATCGGCCCAAGCGCTCACACGATCGACAATGTCATCCGGCACCGGCTTGCGGCCGGTCTCGACAGCGCTGAGGAAAGACGACGACAGGTTGAGCCCGTCGGCCATATCCTTCAGCAGCCAGCCACGGTCCATGCGCAGGACCCGCAGCGCTTTACCCAGTGGCGTGATCATCTCGATGCTCCGTTCAGGTCTCCCTGACGCCTCCCTCGTGAACCTATCGGTTCATTTGTAGTGACGCCGGAGAACGATTGCAAGGCCGGGTTCACTGAGCGGTCCAGGTTCGCGCCACTAGCGGCGGTGCCATTGGTGGAAAACCTAGATCGACAAGGGGCTGGTGCGCCCGAGCGAACAGCGCGGGCGCAGGCCGTGGGGCGAGAAAGACATGCGGCAGACAGCCACGCATCAGAGATGCGGCCAAGTCGGCCATTTGGTTCCGCAGTGGTTCCGCGATCCACCAGAAACGACAAAGGCCGCAGAGCTGCGGCCTTGTAAGTCGATCGTATGGTTGGGAAAACTGGAGCGGGCGAAGGGATTCGAACCCTCGACCCCAACCTTGGCAAGGTTGTGCTCTACCCCTGAGCTACACCCGCTCACTGTGCCGCGCCGCCTGGACTTCCGTGCCGGCGGCCCCCGGCGCGGCTCTCTAAACACCATTCCGCCGGGCGACGCAAGCGCCCTTTTCGCGAACCGTGACGATTTACCAATGCGGCTCCGGCGGCAGGCCCTCGCGGATCTCCCGGAGCCGGGCGCGGGTCCCCCGTGTGGTCCCCTCGGGGAGCGCGTCCAACGGGAAGAAGGCGCACTCGGCGACCTCCCGATCCGGCGCCTTGGGGCGCAGGACCGTGAAGGCCGGCAGGACGAACAGGGCGACGTGGTCGCGGGGCGCGGCGACCACGTTCCGATAGAGGCCGTGCAGGCGTGGCTCTCCCTCGACGACGATCTCCGCCTCCTCGCGAAACTCCCGCACGATGGCGTCGCGCGCGGTCTCGCCGCGCTCGACGCCGCCGCCGGGGAGGTGCCAGCCACTCACGTAGGTGTGGCGCACCAGGGCGACGTGCCCGGACCCGTCGAGGGCGACGCCGCGCACGCCGAGGGTCATGCCCCGGGACGCGAGCGCCCCGAGGTGGAACAGGCGCCGCAGGAGCGGCCGATCGAGGAGCATGCGGCTGCGCGGCTCAGACGACGTCGAGGGTGATGGCGCCGAGGCCGTCGATCGCCGCGACCATGCGCTGGCCGCGCTGGACCGGACCGACGCCGGAGGGCGTGCCGGTGAAGATCAGGTCGCCCGGCTGGAGGGCGAAGTAGCCCGACAGGTAGGCGATCTGCTCGGCGACGGACCAGATCATGTCGGCGAGGTCGCCCTTCTGGCGGGTCTCGCCGTCGACCGAAAGGGTGATCGCGCCCTTCGCCGGGTGGCCGATCACGGAGGCCGGATGGAGCGCGCCGATCGGCCCCGAACCGTCGGCAGCCTTGGCGGTGTCCCAGGGCCGTGACATCTTCTTGGCCTCGTCCTGGACGTCGCGCCGGGTCATGTCGAGGCCGATGGCGTAGCCGTAGACGTGCTCCAGGGCGCTATTGGCCGGGATGTCGCTGCCGCCGCTGGCGAGGGCCGCCACCATCTCCACCTCGAAATGGTAGTTGGCGGTCTTCGGCGGGTAGGCGTGGGCCGTGGGTTCCTGGCCGACGATCTGCAGGGCGTCGGCCGGTTTCATGAAGAAGAACGGCGGCTCGCGGTCCGGGTCCGCACCCATCTCGCGGGCGTGGGCGGCGTAGTTGCGGCCGACGCAGTAGACGCGGCGGACGGGATAGAAGTCGCTGCTGCCGACGATGGGGAGCGCGATGCGGGGCGGGTTCTGGATGACGGAGAGCATCTCTGCCTCTGCGGTGGATCGTCCGGGTGGCCCGGCGCGACGACGCCCGGGCCCTACATCATCGTTGTAAGGTCCGCATCGGCGCGCGCCATACCGGCGCTTGCGTCCGGCCTCCTCTGGCCTACAGAATCCGCGCGATGACGCCGACAGCCGCCCTCGACACCCTGCTGACCGCCCTTCGGGACGGGCTCGGCGCGCGGCACGTGCTGACGGACCCGGACGCCCTGGCGCCCTACCTGACGGAGAGCCGACGCCTGTTCACCGGGTCGGCCCTGGCCGTGCTCCGGCCCGCCAGCACCGACGAGGTCGCCTTCGCGGTCCGCGCCTGCACGCAGGCCGGGATCGCCGTCGTGCCGCTCGGCGGCAATACCGGACTCACCGGCGCCGGCGTGCCGCAAGGCGGCGTCGTCCTGTCCCTGGAGCGCATGAACCGCCTGCGCGCGGTCGATCCGGTGGACGCCACCATCACGGTGGAGGCCGGGATGATCCTGCAGGACGTGCAGGAGGCGGCCGAGGCCGCCGGCATGCTGTTCCCGCTCTCCTACGCGTCGCGCGGCTCCGCCCGGATCGGCGGCGGCGTCAGCACCAATGCCGGCGGCATCGCGGTCCTCGCCTACGGCAACGCCCGCGACCTGGTCCTCGGTCTCGAGGTCGTCCTCGCCGACGGGCGCGTCTGGAACGGGCTCAGGGCCCTGCGCAAGGACAACGCCGGCTACGACTTGAAGCAGCTCTTCATCGGCTCGGAGGGCACCCTGGGCGTCGTCACGGCGGCGGTGCTCAAGCTGTTCCCGCGTCCGCGATCGACGAGCGTCGCGTTCGTGGGCCTCGACTCGGCGAGGGCGGCCCTGGACCTGTTCGTCTTCCTGCGGACGCGGATGGACCGCGACCTCACGGCGTTCGAGTACCTGCCGCCCTTCGCCCTGGAGATCGTGCTGCGCCACGTCCCCGGGACGGTGCGGCCGCTGGACGGCGCGCACGGCGCCTACGCGCTGATCGAGGTCGCGTCCGCGCGCCCGGACGCCGACACCGAAGCCGAACTCGAATCGGCCCTCGGACAGGCCCTGGAGGACGGGCTGATCGCCGACGCCACCATCGCGACCAGCGGGGCCCAGAACGCCGCGCTCTGGCGCCTGCGCGAGGGCGTTCCCGAGGCGCAGACCCGTGAGGGCGCCTCGATCAAGCACGACGTGTCGGTGCCGCTCTCCCGCCTGCCCGAGTTCCTGGAGCGGGCCGGCGCGGCATGCCTCGCCGAGATGCCGGGCCTGAGACCCTGCGGCTTCGGCCATTTCGGCGACGGCAACATCCATTTCAACCTGTCGCAGCCGCCCGGGATGGAGCCCGCGGAGTTCCTGGCCGCGTGGGGCCGGTTCAACCGGATCGTTCACGACCTCGTGCACGCGCTGGGCGGATCCATCGCTGCCGAGCACGGCGTCGGCCTGATCAAGCGCGAGGAACTCGCGCGCTACGGCGATCCGGTCGGGCTCGACCTCATGCGACGCCTCAAGGCCGCCCTCGATCCGGACGACCTGCTCAACCCCGGCAAGGTCCTCGTCCGGACCGACCGCGGCGCGCCGACGGGCTGAGGAAATTTGTGCATCGCGCCATAATTCGGCGCGGCGACGGGTGCAGGACGGCAACGCCGCGCCGCCAACCGCCGGGGCGGCCCGTCGCGTTAAGCCGCTGCTAACGCTTCGGACACACGCTCAACACAGACGGCGGAGACGGATCCGTCGGCGCCAGGCATGGCAATTGCTCTGAGGCCTCCCTATCTCGCACGTGCGAGATCGAACGACGAACCGTCACCGACAGGCTGTTTTCACGTCCATCTGGAGACCGACGGAATGCCCACCTCTCAGGCCCGCGTGCAGACCACCGAGGCGAGCCGCTACCTGCAGCAGCTCTGCCGGCACTGGAGCCACAAGTTCAAGGTCGAGGCGACCCCCGATCACGGCACCGTGCCGTTCGGCGAGGACCGCGTCTGCACCTTCGATGCGGAGCCCGACGCCCTGGTGATGCGCATCGACAGCGCCGACCCGGTCAATCTCACCCGTCTGGAGAACGTCGTGGCCGACCACCTCGCCCGCTTCGCCTTCCGCGAGAGCCTCGGCGACATCCGCTGGTCGCGCGCCGCCTGAGGGCCAGCGCAGCGCGATCGCGCTGACCCGTCCGGCCCCGGCCCGGGCGGGTTGTGGGATCCCGATCGAAGCGCGGCAGTGGCGCACCACTTGCACGCGAACCCGGCTTGCGGCCAGATCGGACGCCGCCGTGACCGGGATCGATTCATGAAGCGACGCACCCTGCTGACCGGCGCCGGAGCCCTGATAGCCGGGGCCCTCGCCCGGCCGGCCCTGGTCCGGGCGGCCTCGGCGACGACCCTGCGGTTCGTGCCCTACGCGGACCTGGCGCTCCTCGACCCGATCATCACCACCAATTACGTCACGCGCACCCACGCGCTGATGGTGTTCGACACGCTCTACAGCCTCGACACTGCCTACCGCCCGCAGCCGCAGATGGTGGCGGGTCACGAGGTCGCGTCCGACGGCCTCGCGTGGCGCCTGACCCTGCGCGACGGCCTGCGCTTCCACGACGGGACGCCGGTCCTCGGCCGCGACGTGGTGGCGAGCCTGAAGCGGTGGGCGCAGCGCGACGCCTACGGCGGGGCCCTGTTCGCGACCGTGGACGAACTCTCGGCCCCCTCCGACACGGTGGTGCAGTTCCGCCTGAAGCGGCCCTTCCCGCTCCTGCCGGACGCCCTGGCCAAGCCGACCTCCTACGTCCCGGTGATCATGCCGGAGCGCCTGAGCGCGACGCCCGCGACGCAGCCGGTGCCGGAGATCGTCGGCAGCGGCCCGTTCCGCTTCGTCGCCGAGGAGCGGGTCCCGGGCTCGCTCAACGTCTACCGCCGGTTCGAGGCCTATCGACCGCGCCCCGACGGCACGCCGAGCTTCACGGCAGGGCCGCGGATCGCGCATTTCGACCGCGTCGAGTGGCGCACGATCCCGGACGGTGCGACCGCGGCCGGCGCCCTGCGCTCGGGCGAGATCGACTGGTGGGAGCAGCCCCTCGTCGATCTCGTACCGGACCTGAACCGCCAGCCCGCCGTGCGGGTGGATCTGGTGGAGACCGCCGGGCTGATCGGCCAGATCCGCCTCAACCACACCCTGCCGCCCTTCGACAATCCCGCGATCAGCCGGGCGCTGCTCGCGGCCGTCGACCAGACCGAGATGATGGACGCCGTCGCCGGCAGCGACCCGGCGATCCGGCGCGGGCCCGTCGGCATCTTCACGTCCGGCGGGCCGATGGCGTCCTCGGCCGGCTTGGAGGCGTTGACCGGCCCCCGCGACCTCGCCGCCGCGAAGCGGGCGCTGGCGGCGGCGGGCTACAAGGGCGAGCGCGTCGTGCTGCTCTCCGGGACCGACGTGCCGCGGATCAACGCGATCTGCGAGGTGATGGCCGATGCCTGCCGCAAGATCGGGATGAACCTCGACGTCGTCGCCACCGACTGGGGGACGGTCAACCAGCGGATCCTGAACGCGAAGCCCCTGGACCAGGGCGGCTGGTCGATGTTCGGCATCTTCTCCGGCGGGCTCGACCACCTCTCGCCGGCCTACCATCTGGCCGCTCGCGGCAACGGCCGGGCCGGCGTGCCGAGCTGGCTGACCGACGCGCCCCTGGAGGAGCTGCGCGGCGCGTGGTTCGACGCGCCGGACCTCGACGTCCAGAAGGCCCTGGCGGCGCGGATCCAGGCGCGGGCGCTGGAGGTCGGCGCCTACCTGCCCTGCGGCCAGTATTTCCAGCCAACCGCCTACCGGCGCGACCTCGAAGGCATGCTGACCGGGCTGCCGCTGTTCTGGAACCTGCGCCGGTCGGCCTGACCGGGCGGGCGCTCGCTCACCCGACGCTCATCAGGCTGGCATTGCCGCCGGCCGCCGCGGTGTTGATCGCGGTCGAGATCTCCTCGACCAGGCCGGCCGGATCGTAGAGGTCGCCGGCCGCCAGCGCCTCCGGGCAGCGGGCCTGGATCGGCAGGATCGCCCCGTCGCGGGCCGCGACGGCCCTGTTCAGGGCCCGCAGGTCGTCGGCGTCACCCGCGAACAGGGCCCCGGCGATCGCGCCCGCGCGCCCGAGATCCGGCGCCCGGGCAACCCGCGCCGCGCACGCTTCCGGCAGATCGTCCAGGACCGGATCGCGCCCGTCCGGCCCGATGACGACGGCCGCGTTGCCCGTGGCCAGGATCGCGCCGAGCTGGAGCAGGAGCGCCGTCTGCGTCGCGGCGACCGCCGCGACGCGCCCACGGGGACGCAGGGCGTACAGGTCGCACTCACCTACGGGACCGGCCAGCGCGATCGCGGCGCGGCCGGGATAGCGGACGGCTTCGAGCCTGTCCGCGAGGTCGTGGCGATGCCGCGAGCGCAGCCACGCCGTGTAGGGTCGCAGCGCCGCGTCGTCGGCGGGCAGCCCGTCGCGGGCGGCGGCCGGCGATCGCCGCAGCAGGCGGCCGAGGGCCAGCGGGCCGCCGGCCTTCGGGCCCGTCCCAGACAGACCGGAGCCGCCGAAGGGCTGCACGCCGACCACCGCGCCGATGATGTTGCGGTTCACGTAGCGGTTGCCGGCCCGCACGCGGTCGAGGACGCGGTCGATGGTCTCGTCGATGCGGCTGTGCAGTCCGAAGGTGAGCCCGTAGCCGGTCGCGTCGATCGCCGCGAGCAGCGCGCCGAGGGCGTCGCGGCGATAGCGCAGCACGTGCAGCACCGGCCCGAACACCTCCTGCTCGACATCGGCGACGGCCCCGATCTCGATCAGGGTCGGCGGCACGAAAGTCCCGGCGCCGGCCTCCGGCGGAAGCGGGAACTGCTCCACGGGGAAGCCCCGCGCGCGCATCCGCGTGACGTGCCCGGAGATCCGGTCGGCGGCCTCGGCTGTGATGACCGGCCCGACATCGACGGCGAGGCGCCGCGGGTCGCCCACGCGCAGCTCCCGCAGAGCGCCCCTCAGCATGTGCAGCGTCCGGTCGGCGATGTCCTCCTGCAGGCACAGGATGCGGAGCGCCGAGCAGCGCTGCCCGGCGGAATCGAAGGCCGAGGCGATCACGTCGGCCACCACCTGCTCGGCGAGCGCGGAGGAGTCGACCACGAGGGCGTTCTGGCCGCCGGTCTCGGCCACGAACGGCACCGGCTCGCCGAAGCGGTTCAGCCGCTCCGCCAGTGCGCGCTGGATGCCCTTGGCCACCGCCGTCGACCCGGTGAACATCACGCCCTGCACGCGCGGATCCTCGACCAGGGCGGCGCCGACCCGGCCGTCGCCCGGCAGGAGATGCAGCGCCGCCTCAGGGATTCCGGCCGCGTGCAGCACGCGGACCGCCGCGGCGGCGATCAGCGGCGTCTCCTCGGCGGGCTTCGCCAGGACGGTGTTGCCCGCCGCCAGGGCGGCCGCCACCTGACCGACGAAGATCGCCAGCGGGAAATTCCACGGCGCGATGCAGGCGACCGGGCCGAGTGGCGCGTGCGCGTCCCCGAGGGTCCGCTCGGCCTCGGCGGCGTCGTAGCGGAGGAAGTCGACCGCCTCGCGGATCTCCGCGACGGCGCTCGCGCAGGTCTTGCCCGCCTCCCGCACGATGAGGCCGATCAGCGGCGGCATCTGCGCCTCGAAGGCGTCGGCGGCCCGCCGCAGGCGGGCGGCGCGCTCTGTCGCCGGTGTCGCCGCCCAGCCGGCCGCGGCCACCTGCGCGTGGCCCACGGCGACCGCCACGGTCTCGCCCGTCGCCGCTCGATAGAATCCGACGATGTCCCGGCGTTCTGCGGGATTGCGCACGGGTTCGTCGACTGCCGAATCGTCCGCGCCCGACGGCACCGACCGCCACGCGGTGCGGCCGCTCGCCGCCAATCCGTCCGAAAGCCGGGCGAGGGCCGCCTCGTCGGCGAGGTCGAGCCCGGCGGCGTTCGCGCGGGCCGGGCCGTAGAGGTCCCGGGGGGCGGCGATCCGCGGATGCGGCGCGCCGGGATCCGGCGCGGCCGCGACGGCGGCGACGGGATCGGCGATCAGGTCCGCGACCGGCACGGCCTCGTCGGCGACCCGGTTGACGAAGGACGTGTTGGCCCCGTTCTCCAAGAGGCGCCGCACCAGGTAGGCGAGCAGGGTCTCGTGGGTGCCCACGGGCGCGTAGATGCGGCAGGGCCGCCGCAGGATCTCGCCCGCGATGACCGCCTCGTAGAGCGGCTCGCCCATGCCGTGCAGGCACTGGAACTCGTACTGGCCGAGGCGGAAATCCGGGCCTGCCATCTCGACGATGCTCGCCAGAGTCTGGGCATTGTGGGTGGCGAATTGCGGGAAGACCGCGTCGGGTGCCGCGAGCAGCCGCCGCGCGCAGGCGAGGTACGAGACGTCGGTGTGGACCTTCCGGGTGAAGACCGGGAAGTCCGCCAGTCCGTCGACCTGCGCCCGCTTGATCTCGCTGTCCCAGTAGGCGCCCTTCACGAGCCGCACCATCAGCCGCCGCCGGCACCTTCGGGCGAGGTCGATCAGGACGTCGATGACGAACGGGCAGCGCTTGCCGTAGGCCTGGACCACGAAGCCGAGCCCGTCCCAGCCGGCGAGATCGGGGTCGGCGGCGAGCCGCTCCAGGATGTCCAGCGACAGGTCGAGGCGATCGGCCTCCTCGGCGTCGATGTTGAGGCCGATGCGGTGAGCCATCGCCAGGCGGGCGAGGTCCCGCACGCGGGGATAGAGCTCGGCCAGGACCCGGTCGCGCTGCGCGCGGACGTAGCGGGGATGGAGCGCCGACAGCTTGATCGAGATGCCGGGGCCGAGGAGCACGCCGCGCCCGGCCGAGGCCGCGCCGATCGCCGCGATCGCGTCCGCGTAGGCGCGCCGGTAGCGCTCGGCGTCCTCGGCGGTCACGGCGGCCTCGCCGAGCATGTCGTACGAGTAGGTGAAGCCGTTCGCCTCGAGCCGCGCCGCGTGCCGCAGGGCCTCGGCGATGGTCCGCCCCGCCACGAACTGCTCGCCCATCATCCGCATGGCGAGATCGACGCCGGTCCGGATCACCGGCTCGCCGCCGCGGGCGATCAGCCGGGTGAGCGCGGCGGACAGGCCTGCCTCGTCCCGGGTCGCCGCCAGCTTGCCGGTCACGAGCAGGCCCCAGGTCGCCGCGTTGACGAAGGGCGACGGGCTGTGCCCGAGATGGGCAGCCCAGTCGCCGCCCGCGATCTTGTCGCGGATCAGCGCGTCCCGCGTCGCCGCGTCGGGGATGCGCAGCAGCGCCTCGGCGAGGCACATCAGCGCCACGCCCTCCTGGCTGGACAGCGCGTACTCGTGGATCAGCCCCTCGACGCCGCCGCGGCGGCCCTGGCGCCGCAGGGCCGCGACGAGGCGCCGCGCGTGCTCGGCGACGCGCCGAGCGGCCTCGGACGACAGGCGCGCCTCGGCGAGGAGCGGCGCCACGCAATCCCGTTCTGGCCGGCGACAGGCCGCGATCACCGCCTGCCGCAGGGGCGAGCGTTCCGCCAGGGCGGCCGCGAACGGGCCGAAGGGCTCGCTCGCCCCGACGGCCGCCTCGTCGACAACGCCGGATCCGGTCATGGGCCGCCCCTCGGACACGGCGCGGTGGCATCGCGCCGTCGCGGCCTCACGCTACACCGTCCGGGGCCCGCGTCGAGGCCGAAGGCGCTGTGGCGGATCGCGTCACTTTCCGGCTTGCGCGTGGGCGGCCTCCAGCGCGACGGCCAGGAGCGGCTGGGCACCCTCGCGGCGCAGGGTCGCCACGGGAATCACCACCGGATCGGCGCAGGCCTGAACGACGTGCGCGAGGTCGAACTGCACCGCGAGGCCGCCGGCCTTCGCGTCGAGCCACGCCATCATGGCCGGCGGCTGACCGTCATAGGTCTCGGCGACGGCCTCGCGGCACTCCTTGTCGGCATCGTCCGCCTTCGGATCGCCCGTCTTCGGGCGATAGCCCGCGAGGTAGAGGGCGTGCAGCCTTTTCGACGCCAGCGTCACCATCTTGGTCCCGCCCGGGCCTTCCGCCAGGGCGAGCTTCCCGGTCAGGGAAGCGGGCAGCAGGGTGGTCCAGTCGACCGGGGCGCCGGTGGTGAGGTCGTAGACGATCGACATCGTGCCGCTGCTCGGGTGCGCGCCGCCGCAGAACCCGCTGTCGAAGATGACGAAGCTCAGGAAGCGCGGGCCGCGCATCGGGGCCTGGACGGTGCGCTCCCAGGAACTGTTCTTCCCGCCCTGATCCTTGCACGCCTGCTCGGCCTTGAGGGCTCGCGCGTCGAGGCGCTTCAGCGCCGCGTTGATCCGACGCTCGGCCTCGTCGGCCGGCACGGCGATCTGCGGCATGGCGGCGATGCCGGGCCTCGCGTCGGACGGCGCCTTCAGGACCACCGGCCCGTCGGCGGCCCGGGCGGCCGCGGTCAGTCCGAGGAGGACAGCGCCAAGGCAGCCGATCTTGCGGCTGGCGCGGCACGCGCGCGATGGGAGGTAACGCTCGTACATCGTGCCTCGGCTCCTGTTCGGGCGGGGACGGAGGGTCTCGGGTCCCCGCCGCGAGACGATCGGATCGGCGCAGCCCTAGCATCCGGGGCGGCGACGCGGCGCGCGCTTTGACACCGGCGGAAGCAGTGTCAGAACCCCGGGATGACCGCGATCCTGATCTACGGCGCCACCGGCTATACCGGGCAGCTCCTGGCCGCGCACGCCGTCGGGCAGGGGTTGCGCCCGATCCTGGCAGGGCGCGATCCCGACAAGCTGCGGCCGCTGGCGGCCCGGCTGAACCTCGAGATGCGCGCCGCGCGCCTCGACGATGCCGCGGGCCTGCAATCCGCCCTCGCGGGCGTGGCGGCGGTGATCCACGCGGCCGGCCCGTTCTCGCGGACGGCGCGGCCGATGGCCGAAGCCTGCCTCGCGGCCGGCGCGCACTACGTCGACGTCACGGGCGAGATCGCTGTGCTGGAGGCCCTCGCGGCCAAGGACGCGGCGGCGAAGGCGGCCGGCATCGTCCTCCTGCCGGCGGCGGGCTTCGACGTGGTGCCGAGCGACTGCCTCGCCGCCCACGTGGCCGGCCGTGTTCCCGGCGCGACGCACCTGCGCATCTCCATCGGCGGGTTCGGCGGCTTCAGCCGCGGCACGGCCCGCACCATGGTGGAGGGCATCGCCTGGGGCACGCGGGTGCGCCGGGACGGGCGCATCGTCGAATTGCCGAGCCCGCCGCGCGCCACCGCGGATTTCGGAGCAGGACCGCGCCGGACCGTCGGGCTCGGCTGGGGCGACGTGTCGAGCGCGTGGTACTCGACCGGCGTGCCGAACATCGACGTCTACTTCGAGGCCTTCCCCGCCATGGCGGCGGCGGCCGGCCTGCCCGCCGGTATCCGGCGCCTCATCGCGGGCGGCACCGCGCAGCGCCTGATCAACCGCGGCATCGACCGACTACCCGCCGGTCCCTCCGCGGCCGCCCGCGAGACGGCCCGCAGCACCTTCCTGGCGGAGGCCTGGGACGGCGCAGGGCGGCGGGCGGCGAGCCGGATGGAGACGCCCGAGGGCTACACGCTCACGGCCGCGACGGCCCTGGAGGTCGCCCGCCGCCTCGCCTCGGGCACGGTGCCGGCGGGCTTCCACACGCCGGCGACGGCGTTCGGGCCAGACTTCATCCTGGAATTCGCGGGCGTGGTGCGAACGGACCTGTGAGACGCGGCCTGCACGGCGGTCGGAATGGCCGTCTTTGCGAGCGCAGCGAAGCAATCCAGGGCTGCGCCACGCTCACCGAAGTTCCGCCTCCCCGGATCGCCTTGCTGCGCTCGCGATGACGGCGGGGCGCGCGCCCCGCTCCCTCACACGGTCGCGCCGATCTGCCAGGGGGCGAATTCCGACGAGCCGAAATCGAACTGCTCGCTCTTCGTCCGCTCGCCGCCGGCGACCCGCAGGATCAGCTCGAAGATCCGGTGGCCGGCCTGCTCCACGCTCTCCGCGCCGTCGAGGATCGTGCCGCAATTGACGTCCATGTCCTCCTCGAGCCGCCGGTACATGGCCGAGTTGGTGGCGATCTTGATCGAGGGCGACGGCTTGCAGCCGAACACGGAGCCGCGGCCGGTGGTGAAGCAGACGAGGTTCGCCCCGCCCGCGACCTGCCCGGTCGCCGAGACCGGGTCGTAGCCGGGCGTGTCCATGAAGACGAAGCCCTTGGCAGTGACGGGATCGGCGTAGCGCAGCACGTCGACCAGGTTGGTGCTGCCGGCCTTCGCCATGGCCCCGAGGGACTTCTCCAGGATCGTGGTCAGGCCGCCGGCCTTGTTGCCCGGCGACGGATTCGCGTCGATCTCCGAGCCCTCCTTGCGGGTGTACTCTTCCCACCAGTGCATCAGGTCGACGAGCCTCTGGCCGACCTCCGGGCTGACGGCGCGGCGGGTGAACAGGTGCTCGGCGCCGTAGGTCTCGGTGGTCTCCGACAGGATCACTGTGCCGCCGTTCCGCACCACGAGGTCGCTGGCGATCCCCAGCGCCGGGTTGGCCGACACGCCCGAATACCCGTCCGAGCCGCCGCACTGCAGGGCGACGATCAGCTCGCTCGCCGGCACCGGCTCGCGATGGACCACGTTCGCCTCGGCCAGGATGCCGGTCACGAACGCGATCCCGGCCTCGACGGTCTTCCGGGTGCCGCCGAGGCTCTGGATGTTCATGCTGCGGATCCGGTCGCCGAGCCCCTGCTCCTCCAGGAAGGCGCCGATCTGGTTCACCTCGCAGCCGAGCCCGATCATGACGATGTGGGAGAAGTTGACGTGCCGCGCGTAGCCCGCGAGCGTCCGCCGCAGGAGCCGGAGCGGCTCGCCCATCGCCATGCCGCAGCCGGTCTTGTGGGTCAGCGCCACGACACCGTCGACGTTGGGATAGGGAGCGAGCGGGTCGAGACCGAGGATCGGGTGCCGCCGGAACGCGTCGGCGATCAGATCGGCGACGTGCGCGCTGCAATTCACCGAGGTGAGGATGCCGACGTAGTTGCGCGTCGCCACGCGACCGTCGGGGCGGCGGATGCCCTGGAAGGTCGCGGGCGGCGTCACCAGCTGGGTCGGCCTCGCATCGATCCCGAACGCGTAGTCCCGGGCGAACTCGCCCATCCCGAGATTGTGGACGTGGACGTGGCGGCCGGCCGCGATGTCCGCCTTGGCGAACCCGATGATCTGCCCGTATTTGGTCACCGGCTCGCCGCTCCGATGGGCCCGGACCGCGACCTTGTGGCCGGCCGGGATCCGCTCCACCGCCGCGACGCCGTCGGCGACAGGCGTTCCCGGCTCGATGGCGCCGCGGGCCACGGCCACGCCGTCGGCGGGGCGGAGGGTGATCACGGGATACGTGGACATCGGTCTCTCCTCGGATTCCGTCGCGCCGGTCACCGTCACCGCGCCGTCACCGCGCTGCTTCGGGGCGCAGGGCGGGGGCGCGGGCGTCGCGGACCGGCAACGGCGCGATCTCGCCGACCACGAACAGGTAGATGAAGGCGCCCAGCAGGCAGAACCCGCCGGCCACGATCAGGGGGATCACGAACGACCCCTGGGTGACCGTCAGCATGACGCCCGTGAAGGTCGTCGTCACGATCCCGGCGACGTTCGACGCGAAGTTCTGGATGCCGCCGATCGAGGCCACGTGGGCCGGGGTCGGTGCCACGTCGCCGGGCAGCGCCCAGATCGAGGCCGCCGTGAAGGCGAGGCTGCCGTAGGCGACCGCGAAGCACAGCAGCGCCACGTAGATGTTGGGCGCGATGATCGACAGGGTGATCACCGACGACATCAGCATGCCGCCGACGAGGCAGGTCTTGCGGGCCGCAGTGAGACTCCAGCCGCGACGGTAGAGCGCGTCCGACGCGAAGCCGCCGAGCCAGCCCGCGGGGATCGACGCCAGGGCCGGCAGGCTGCCGAGCGTGCCGAGCTCCGCCAGGGAGAAGCCCCGCGCCTTGACCAGGTAGGTCGGGAACCACGTGATGAAGAAGTAGATCACGAAGTTGAGGCAGAAGAACCCGGCCATCATGCCCCAGACCGTGCGGTAGCGGAACAGCGACAGCCACGGCACCTGGTTCTGGGCGTCCGCCGCGTCGACGGTCTTCGGCCGCTCCTGCGCGGCCCGCAGTCGGGCGAGCTCCTCCGGCGACACCTTCGGGTGGTTCTCGGGCTCGCGGTAGAGCCACATCCAGAACACCGCCCAGACGAAGCCCAGTACGCCGGTGACGACGAAGGATTCCCGCCAGCCCAGCGTCGCGATGACCCAGGAGACCAGCGGGATCGCCAGGGCCGAGCCCACCCGGGACCCGCTGTCGAAGATGCTGCTGGCGAAGCTGCGCTCGCTGCGCGGGAACCACGACGCCGCGACCTTGGCGAAGGACGGGTAGGCCCCGGCCTCGCCGATACCGAGCAGCATGCGCAGGCCGAGCAGGGACAGGAACCCCCGTCCGACCGCGGTCAGCGCCGTGCAGGCCGACCACCAGACCACCGCGACCACGAGGGAGAGCCGCGCGCCGACCCGGTCGGCCACGTAGCCGAAGGGCAGCTGCATGATCGCGTAGGTCCAGAAGAAGCCCGACAGGATCAGGCCCATGTCGGTGGCGTCGAGCCCGAGTTCCTTGGACATGGAGGGCGCTGCGACCGCCAGATTGGCGCGGTCGATGTAGTTGATGGCGTTGGCGGCCATGCAGAGGCCGATCATGAGCCAGCGCAGACGCGGCATCGTGGGCTCCTCCCGTCTTCCGGGTATGGCGTCCCCGGTCCGTGCGGCGCCCCCGTTGAGGCCGGGGATCGCCGCCGAGCGTGGTGTCGTGCCGGGTCGTTCCCGGCTCAGGTGCGGTAGGCGTTGCCGTCGAGGCCGTGCGGCCGGCCGGCGGCGAGCAGGGTCTCCCAGACGGGCTCGGGCAGCGGCACGCCCTCGGCGAGACGCTCGGCGCGCATGCGCCGCTCCGGCTCGCCAGGCAGCAGGACCTCGGCGCCCGGCATCGGCTTCGCGCTCTTGAAGAAGTCGAGATAGGCCCGCGTCTCGGCCGCGAGGGCGTCCTCGGTGCCGAGGGCCGACGGCGTGACGTAGATCGACAGCATGCCGTTGCAGATCCGCCGCTGCCCGGGCCCGGCCGTGCCGGAGCCGGTGAGCGCGCCGGCCAGAAGCTCGCACATTAGCGCGAGGCCGGAGCCCTTGTGCTCGCCGAAGGCCCGGATCGCACCCGCCCCGCGCTGGTTGTCGCGCTCGACGCCCTCCAGCGGGCCGAACAGGGTCGCCGGGTCGGCGCTGAGGCGGCCGTCGGGCTCGATCAGCGCGCCCTCCGGCAGCGGCTTGCCGCCCCGGGAGGCGACCAGCACCTTGCCCTCGGCGACCAGCGACGTGGCGAAGTCGAGGATGATCGGGTCGCCTCCTGGGACCGGGAAGCCGGCCGCGAAGGGCGCCGTCGAGAAGCGGCGCTCCACGGATCCGAACGGCGCCACGAGGAGGCTGCCGGCCACGTTGACGAAGTGGACCGAGACGAGCCCCGCCGCCGCCGCCCGCTCGGCCCACTCGCCGATCCGGCCGATATGCCCGGCGTGCCGGAGGGCGATGATCGCGACGCCGTTCTCCCGCGCCTTGGCGATCCCGAGATCGACGGCGACGGGGCCGGCCGTCTGCCCGAACCCGTAATGGGCGTCCACGAGGGCGAAGTTCGGCGCGTCGGTGACGATCTCGGGCGTGCGGCCGGCCTCGACCTCGCCGGCGCGCATCCACTCGACGTAGCGGGTGACCCGGACGACGCCGTGGCTGTCGTGGCCGGTGAGGTTCGCCGCGACCAGGAAGCGGCCGATCCGCTCGGCCTCCGGCTCGGCGCAGCCCTCGCGCACGAAGATGTCCCGCACGTAGGCGGTCAGCCTGTCGGCCAGAATGCGCATCCCGTCTCTCCCTCGCCGCGCTTCGCCGAGCGCGTGCGGGATGAACCTAGCGCCCTCGCACGTGCGGGGCGAGCACCGGCGGATGACGGCGGCCGCCACCTGTCGTCCCCGCCGGATCGGTCACGGATCGGACAAGACGGGCCCGGGTGGGTCGCCGTAGGGGAAGAAGTCGGCCGCCCGCATCTGCGCGTAGGCGAGGTGATCGAGCCGCACCGTGCCGAGGAACGGCTCCGGCGGCTCCACCAGCAGGATCGTGCGGGCGTAGCCGCTGTCGTCGAAGCCGCGTCGGAAATGCACCCGCGACTTGATCGCCACGACGTCGAAATCCGCCGGCTCCAGGCCGAGGCGCCACAGCTCGTCGGGCTCGACGATCTGCGCGAGCTGCGGGCTCAGCACGAGGACGTTGCCGGTCCCGAACGCGACGCAGATCCAGGTACCACCGCCGCCGCCGCTGCCGGCGACGCCCGGCTCCAGCGCCTCCACCGCGCGCAGCACGGTCCCGGTGATGCGCACCGGGTCGCCCGCGGACGGGTCGCCGCCGCCGCCCACCGGCGCGTCGAACGGGTCGCCGGCCGCGAGGGACCCCGTCGCGATGTCGGGCGACGCCACGGTGGCGACCAGGGTGCGGGCAAGGCCCTGCCGCAGGATCTCGCCCAGCAGCCAAGTCGCCCGGCCCGACCGGTCGCTGTGGTCGGCGAGGACCACCGGGGCGGCACCCTCCGCCACCGCCGCCCGCGCGAGGTGCACACCGTCGGCGATCGTGTGGATCCGCGCCGCCTCGAGCAGCGCGCGCCGCTGCCGCCACGCGAAATCCGCGACATCCCGCGCCACCCGGTCGGCGAGGGCCTGGTCGTCGTTGGTGATCGCCTGCACGGTCATCCCGCCGTCCGGGGCGTCACCCCACGGGAAGCCGAAGAAGACGTTGACGAACACGTCCGGCTCGCGCGCCTCCCAGACGAGGGCCCGCTGCACGAGGTCGGACCACGGTGCGGCGCCGGTCCACTGCACGACGGTCGGCGAGAGGATCGGCACCTTGAGGGTCCGGTGCACCGGCCGGAAGTCACCGCGCACGGCGCGGACGAGCATCCGGGCGGCCCGCTGCCCCTGCAGGTGGCCGTCGTAGTGCGGGAAGTACTTCACCGCGAAGGCCATGTCGGCATGGTCGAGGAAGGCGGCGTCCTCGTTGCCGTGCAGGTCGAAGGTTCCGACCAGGATCGCCCCCTCACCCACCGCGGCGCGCACCTGCCGGGCGATGTCGGCCTCCGGCCGCGGGACGCCGCGCACCGCCATCGCGCCGTGCAGGGCCAGGTAGACCCCGTCGAACGGGCCCTCCGCCCGGAGCTCGGAGACCATCTGCCCGACGAAATGCGCGTAGGCGTCGGCGGTGATCCAGCCCGAGGCGGTGCCGGTGCACGGCCAGAGCGGCGAGGTGATCCCGACCAACTCGACGCCGTCGTACTCTCGCGCCACCTGCACGAACCCGCCCATGTAGCCCTTGGGATCGGTGGCGAGGAGCGCGGCCCCGGCGGCCGGCGAGCCGGGATAGGTGAAGTCGTCCCGGGTCGTGTCGTTCGGGAGGAACGTCACGGTCTCGTGCGTGAACTGGAGGACGGCAAGGCGCATCGATGGTCGGCCCTCTGGGATCCGGGTGACAATCAGGAGATCTCGCGCACCAGCTTGGCGATGAGCGAGCGGCCGAAGGCCGCGAAGCTCTCGGCGGTCATCACGAAGGCGTTCTCCCCGCCGATGACGACGCTCCGGTAATACGCCGCCAGACCGCCCACCGGGTTGGTGTGCTCCTTCAGGAAGGCCGGCATCCCCTCCGGCTCGGTGAGGATGACGATGCCGTTCACCGTGATGCCGGCCGCTACGGCGGCGTCCCGGGCCTCCGCGATGGGGCGCCCGGCATTGCCGGTGCCGTCGCCCGAGATGTCGATCACCCGGCGGTCGGCGCTGAACGGTGCCCGGGCCAGCAGGTCGGCGGCGAAACCGATCGCCGACCCGATGGCCGTGCGTCCGTAGAACGGCCGCGGCACGGCGCGCAGGCGCGCCGCGAAGGCGGCCGCGTCCTGCGCCGAGGCGATCACCATCCAGTCGACCGCCACCTGCTGCTCGCCGGGTCCGGCCCATTCGAACAGGGCGACGCCGATGCGCCCGGTCGGGCCGTCGTTGATGGCGCGCAGCACGCGCGGGTCGCCGAAGGCCTCGGCGTATCCGCGGCGCTCGAGGTCGAACCGGGCCTCGCTGATGCTGAGCGACACGTCCACCGCGAGGACGAGGAGGAGGTCGACGCCCGCATCCGCCGCGCGGGCGGGGCGACCGGCCAGCGACAGGGCGGCGAGCATCCCGGACAGGAACGGGCGTCGCCGCATGGCCGACCCTCGATCTCGGTCGCCCGCGCGGGACGGCGGGCGACGACACCCATGCAACGAGCCTGCCGACCCGCCGGTTCGCAGCGTCCGTCCGCGCCGCGCGAAGGTTCCGCCCGCGCGGCGCGGATCCGCGCCGCTTTCGGCCGCATCACGGGCGAAGGCGCCCGCCCTACCTGCCACGGATCGGTGCGCCGCCGGCGCCGCCCATCCAGAGACAGTCGACATGCAGCGTGTTCGCCGAATCGGTCGTGCCATCGAGAACGGGATCGTCGGAGCCGTCACCGGGACGGCCGCCCTGGTCAGCCGGACGATCGACGGGCTGATCGGGCTGGTTGGCCACCTGTCCGACCGCCTCGATGCCAAGTTGGCGTCGCTCGCCGACGAGTCCCGGGCGCGCCATCGGCGCGCGGGCCGCCGGCAGAGCGACCCGATCTCGCTGGAGTAGCGGCGCGCGTGCCGGCGCTAGAGCCCAGGCCCCTTGGCGGCGCCGAAGATGCGGCCCGGCTTGCCGTCGGCCACGCCCTGGAGAAGGACGACCCAGCTGTCCGCGTCGGCGACGCGGGCCTGGGTGTCGGGCACCTCGAAGCGGGTCGGCTGTCCCGTCCAGGAACCGAGCCGCTGCATGCCCCGGACCACGTTGACGTAGGTCGCCGTCCGGCCGCCATTCTCCCCGGACTGGATCGCGATGGCGCGGCTGCGGAGCACGGGCACCAGCCAGACGTCGCCGCGGACCTCGGCCTTGGCCTCCGGGGCGGCCCCGACCTCGACCAGGATCCGGTCGCCCTTGGTCTCGCCGCGCACCGGGACCGGCAGCCCGCCGTGCTGGCAGGCATCCCGGATCAGGCGCTCCAGGGCCGGCCGGTCGGACCCGACCGCGAAGCCGTTGCCGTCGACCACCACCTGGGGCGTGAAGACCTGTCGCGCACCCCGCCCCCGCGCGTAGGCGCGCTGGCGCTCGGTCAGCGGCCGCAGTGCCAGCGTGTCCTTCCAGCCGAGGTAGTCCCAGTAGGTCACCGGCAAGGTGAGGGCGATGACGCCGGGCTTGTGGGCGAGGTCGCGCAGGACCGGGTCGGCGGACCGGCAGGCGCCGCATCCCTGGCTGGTGAAGAGCTCCACCACGGCGCGAACGGGCTCGGCCCGCGCCGGCATCGCGGCCAGCGTCGCGCAGGCAAGCAGCGCTGCGCGGAGCGCGCGGCGGTCGCGGGTCGGGGCGCGGTGCCGGGGCGTCATCGATCCATCAGACCGTCTGGGAAGCCGAAGGTGAAATCACGTTGGCTTGAGAGGCCTCTACCGTCGGTTGAAGTGGTACCGGAGCCACTCTCGGCTTGGGCAGCATGTCGGGCCGCCATCGGCGATGCATCCAGAGCCACTGACCCGGATTCTCCCGCACCCAGCCCTCGACGACGGCCGTCATCGCCTGCATGGCGCCGGCGACGTCGATGGTCCCGTCGGCGGCCCTGGGCAGGACGAGGGGCGGCGTCAGTTCGAGGCGGAAGCGGCCCTCCGGCAGGCGCACGACGCGCACGCCGTGCACCGGGCAGTCGTAGTGGCGGGCGAGCTTGGCCAGCAGCGGGTTGGCGAGGCACGGCCGGCCGAGGAACTCCACCACGACGCCGCGGGTGAAATGCTGGTCGATGAGCTGGCCGAGGTGGCCGCCGGTCTCGACCACGTCGCGCATGGCGAACACGGCGCCCGGCGCGGAGGCGGCGAGGCCGCCCATCGTCCGGCGGCGGACCTCCTGGACGAGGCGCGCGGCCGCGGGATTGTTCGGCGGCCGGAACACCGCGGTGGCATCGAGGCCGAACTTGGCCGCGCAGATCGCCGGCAACTCCCAGTTCGCCAAGTGCGCCGAGAAGATCAGTCCCGGCCGGCCGTCGTCGCGCAGGGCGTAGAAGTGCTCGATGCCTGCGACCTCGGTCCGCAATTCGCTGGTGGCGGCGGGATCGTAATCGAAGAGGGTGTCGAGATGGGCGTACTCGGCCCCCGTCCGCCCGAGATTGTCCCAGGCCTCCAGGGCGATCCGCTTCCGCTCCGCCTCCGGCAGGTCGGGGAAGGCCGCCCTGAGGTTCGCCATCGCGGTGCGGTGCGCCGGCAGGAGCGGGCCGAGGGTGCGCAGCAGCGCGGCACCGAACGCCGCGGCGCGCATCGGCCCGAGGCCGCGCGCCAGCAGCACCAGGGCGCGGATCACCGGGATCATCGCGAAGCCCGCGAGGCGCGGGTACGACCGTTTCAGCAGGAGGGCGAGACGCAGCACAATCGATTCCAGGGATACGGTCCGGGCGGCCCCCCAGCGACCCGTACGGCGACGTTTACGCCAAGTCTCTCGCAGCGCGAAATCGCGGTCGCCGTGCCCGGGACCTTGGTGCTCCCGAGCGGGCGCGCCGCCGTCGCCGCTACAGGCCGACGAGGATCTTGCCGAAGACCCGACGCGATTCGAGGCGCTCCAGGCCCTGCGCGAAATCCGCCAGCGGGTACACGGTATCGACCACCGGTCGAATGCCCGCTTCCATCTTGGCGAGGGCCTGCCCGATATTCGCGAGCGAGCAGCCGAACGAGCCGGTGATGCGGTACTGCTGCTGGAACAGCTGCATCAGGTTCATCGTCGCCGAGACGCCCGAGGTCGATCCGCAGGTCACGAGGCGGCCGCCGCGCTTCAGGCAGAGCAGGGAGCCGTTCCAGGTGTCGGCGCCGACATGCTCGAAGACCACGTCGACGCCCTTGCGCTTCGTGAGCCGGCGGACCTCGCCCTCGAAGCGCTCGGTGCGGTAGTTGATGACGTGGTCGGCGCCGAGCTCGGCGGCCTTGCGACCCTTCTCGTCGTCGCCGACCGTCGTGTAGACGGTGCAGCCGATCGCCTTGGCCATGCGGATCGCCGCGGTCCCGATCCCCGAGCCGCCGGCATGGACCAGCACGCTCTCGCCGGGCTCCAGGCGGGCGTTGTCGAACAGCATGTGCTGGACGGTGCCGAAGGCGATGCCCGCGCAGGCGGCGTCGGTGTCGCTGACGCCGTCCGGCACCTTCACGGCGAGGCGGGCCGGCAGGGTCACCAATTCCCGGGCGAAGCCGTCGAGGTGGAAGCCCATCACGCCGGACACGTCCTCGCAGAGGTTGTCGCGCCCCTCGCGGCAGGCTTTGCACCGGCCGCAGGTCATGGCGCCGTAGGGCACGACCCGGTCGCCCGCCGCCAGTCCGGTGACGCCGGCCCCGACCGCCTCGACGATCCCGGCCGCCTCCGCACCGACGATCAGCGGCATCTTCCGCTTGGCGAAGGCCATGCCGCGGAAGCCCCAGACGTCGATGAAGTTGAGGCCGACCGCGCGGATGCGGATCCGGACCTCGTCAACGCCGGGCGCGGGCGGCGGCTCGATCTCGGTGAGGCGCAGGTCGCGGTCGCCGAACAGCTGCAGGGCTAGCATCGTGTCTCTCGTCACTCCGGCGCCAGGTAGCGCCGCCGCGCCCAACCCAGGGCGCGTCCGGCCTTCACCCGGCACCACGTGGTGCGGCTCGGCGTGTCGTTGGTGCAACCGAAGACCAGGGCGCGGGTGCGGATCTCGCCGATCTGCTCGGCGGACGGGTCCGGCTCGGCGCGGATGCTGAGCGGCTCGCCCGGCGGCAGGCCGGAGATCCGGTAGACCTGCGGCTCCGCCCCGGCATGGCCCGGGGCCAGGAGAGCCGCGCAGCACAGGGCGGCGGTGAGGGCGAGGCTGGCGCGCATCGTCAGGGTCGTCCGGTTCGGCGGCGCCACCGTCAGGTCCGGTGGACACCCATCATGGCGGTCAGGCCGCCATCGACGGGCAGCACGGTCCCGGTGATGTAGGATGCCCCCTCGCCCATCAGGAAGGCCGCCAGCGCCGCGACGTCCTCGGGCCGGCCGAAGCGGCCGGCGGGAATCTGCCGCTCCATCCCGTCCCGGTAGGCGGCGTAGCGCTCCATCATGGCGGTGTCGACGAAGCCCGGGGCGATGACGTTGACGGTCACGCCGCGCTTGGCGGTCTCGATCGCCAGGGTGCGGCAATAGGCGATGAGCGCGCCCTTGGTCGCCGCGTAGGCGGCGTTGCCGGCATTCGCCCGCAGGGCCGCGACGGAGCCGATCGCCACGATGCGGCCCGCGCGCGCCCGGGTCATCTCCCGCACCAGCGCCTTGGCGAGGCGCGTCAGCGAGAAGAAGTTAACCTGCATGGCGGCCTCGGCCCGATCCTGATCGAGCATCGCCGCGAGGGCGTCGCAGGACTGGCCGGCGTTGTGGACGAGCCCGTAGTAGCCCGCGGCCTCGGCGGTCTCGCAGAACCGCTCCAGCCCCGCGCGGTCGGCGAGGTCGACGGGATGGGCCGCGAAGGGCCGGTCTGGGTAGGTCGTCCGCAGTTCGGCCAGCAGCGCCTGCGCGGCCTCGGCCGAGGCGCGGTAGGTGAAGTCGACGCCGAGGCCGGATCCCGCCAGCGCGCGGACGATCGCGGCGCCGATGCCGGACGCGCCGCCGGTCACGAGGACCCGGCGCGGGGTGTCGGCGGCGCTCACGCGGGCTCCGCGCCGAGGACGAGGCAGGTGTTCTGGCCGCCGAAGCCGAACGAGTTCGACAGCACGGTCCGCACCGGCAGGTCGCGGGCGGTCTCCACGATGTCGAGGGCGATGGTCGGGTCCGGCACCCGGTGGTTGATGGTCGGCGGGATGCGGCCGTGGCGGATGGTCAGCAGCGAGACCGCGGCCTCGATGGCGCCGGCCGCCGTCAGCGTGTGGCCGATCATCGACTTGTTGGACGTGACCGGCAGGGCGCACGCGCGGTCACCGAACACCGCCGCGAGGCCCAGGGCCTCCATCTTGTCGTTCTCGGGCGTCGACGTGCCGTGCGCGTTCACCGTGTCGATCGCCTCGGCCGCCACGCCGGCATCGTCCAGGCTCGCCCGGATCGCCGCGATGATCGGCGCGCCGTCGGGGCTCGAGCGGGTGCGGTGGAAGCCGTCGCCCTTCTCGCCGCAGCCGAGGACGTAGCCGAGGATCGCGGCGCCCCGGGCGACGGCGGCCTCGGCGTCCTCGAGCACCAGGGCGGCCGCGCCCTCGCCCATGACGAACCCGTCCCGGTCCTTCGAGAACGGCTTCGAGGCGGTCGCGGGGTCGTCGTTGCGGGTCGAGAGCGCCGAGAGCAGCGAGAAGCGGATGAGTGATTCCGGGTTCACCGAGCCGTCCGTGCCGATGCAGAGCGCCGCCGCGGTCTCGCCGCGCCGGATCGCCTCGACGCCGAGCTGGATCGCCGTGGCCCCCGACGAGCAGGCGGTCGAGAGCGAGATCGGCGAGCCCTTCGTGCCGAAGCGGTCGGCGATGCGGTCAGCGACCGTGCCGAAGATGAACAGGTCGTGCCAGGGATCGAAGCGACGTGTCGCCGCCGCCCGCAGCAGGCCGGCGTAGTCGACCGGACCGTCGCCGCCCGCGGCCTCGGCCAGGGCCTGGCGCTGCGGCCACTCCATCTCGACCGGCGGGACCGCGATGAACAGGGCGCCCGGGAAATCGCCCCTGGCGCCGAGGCCGGCCTGCGCCACCGCCTCCTCGGCGGCGACGGCGGCGAACCGCTCGGACAGGAGCGGCGCGACGAGCGGATCGGTGTCGAGGAAGTCCACCGTCCCGGCGATGCGGGTGCGCAGCGTGTCGGTCGGGAACCGCGCGATGGCGTGGATGCCCGACCGGCCCTCGGTCATGGCCGCCCAGGTGTCGGCCTGTCCCTGACCGAGGGAGGAGACGACGCCGATGCCGGTGACCGCGACGAGCGGCCGGCCCCTGGCGTCGCGGTAGGATCGCGCGCTCATGGAGCGGTCCTTACGGGATTTTCCGCCGCGGTACACCTCCGCGCGGACGGTGCGGGGCGCCCGGCGCCGGGACGACGGGCGCCGTCCCGGCAAGAAGCCTCAGGCGCGCGGCGCGTTGGCGAGGCGGAGCACCGTCTGCAGCAGCACGTCGGCGCCGGCCGCGCAGTCGCCCTGCGTGGCGGACTCCGACTCGTTGTGGCTGATCCCGTCCTTGCACGGCACGAAGATCATCGCGGCCGGGACCTTCGCGGCGAGGTTGCAGGCGTCGTGGCCGGCGCCCGAGATGATTCGGCGGCGCGGATGCCCCAGGCTCTCGGCGGACGCGTCGATCGCCGCCACGATGGCCGGGTCGAACGGCACCGGCTCCTTCCGCCAGATCCGGGTCAGCGCGATCTCCAGATGGCGCCGCGCCGCGATCTCGGCCGCCGCCTCGCCGAGCGCCGCCTCCATCGCGTCGAGGGTCTCGGAGCGCGGGTCGCGCACGTCCACCGTGAAGGCGACCCGGCCCGGCACGACGTTCCGGGACGGCGCCAGGATCGCGGCCTCGCCGATCGTCGCGACCGCGGTGGGCGCGTGGCTCAGCGCGATCCGCTCGCCGGCCAGGGCGAATTCCGAGAGCGCGAGCAGGGCGTCGCGGCGGCGCGGCATCGGCGTCGTCCCGGCGTGGCTCTCGAAGCCGGTGATCACGCCGTCGAACCACATGATGCCCTGGCCGCCCTCGACCACGCCGATGGTCTTGCCCTCGGCCTCCAGGATCGGCCCCTGCTCGATGTGCAGCTCGACGAAGGCGCCGATCTCCCGCGTGCCGACGGCCTCGACCCCGCGATAGCCGATGGCGTCGAGGGCCTCCGCCACCGTGGTGCCGGCGGCGTCGCGCTTGGCCAGGATCTCGTCCGTGGTGAAGTCGCCCGCGTAGGCCGCCGAGGCCATCATGGCGGGGGCGAAGCGCGAGCCCTCCTCGTTGGTCCAGTTGACCACGAGGAGCGGCGCCTCGGTCTCGATCCCGGCATCGTTGAGGCTGCGCATCACCTCCAGCCCCGCGAGGACGCCGAGGACGCCGTCGAACTTGCCGCCGGTCGGCTGGGTGTCGAGGTGCGAGCCGAAGGCGATCGGCTTCCGGCCCATGTCGCGACCCGGTCGCAGGGCGTACTGCGTGCCCAGGGCGTCGACCGACACGGTCAGCCCGGCCGCCTCGCAGGCCTCCCGGAACCAGTCGCGGACACGGCCGTCCTCGGCCGAGAGGGTCAGGCGGTTGATGCCGCCGGCCGGCGTTCCGCCGAATTCTGCGGTCTCTAGGATCGTCGCCCAGAGGCGCGCGCTGTTGGCGCGCAGGTTGTGGGTCTTGCTGAGGCTCATCTCGGCCATGCCGGTTCCTTTCACGGCGGGTGGCCGTGCGACGCAATCGTTATAGGCGGGCGCCGCCGACTTGGCAGCGCTCCCACCTGGCAGTTCACACGGTGAGCAACCGCGATGCCAAACGGGCCGGTCAGGCCGGAGGGCGCCGCACCGGGTTGGCGCGCAGCAGCGCGATCGCGTCGACATGAAGGGCGACGGCGATCTCGCCGAGGGCGCTCGCCTCGATGTTGCTGATCCCGTCCTGGTCGGCGACGTCCGCGGCAATCAGGAAGACGTTCTCGCGCTGGTTCGCGGGCCGCTCGGCGACCGCCGCGACGTGGCGCAGGTTCTCGGCCCGGCCGAGGCGGGTGCGGGCCCGGGCGATGCCCTCGTAGAGCTCCGTCTCCAGCATCAGCGCGTCGTAGCCCTTCATCAGGACCGGGTCGGCCTTCAGGCCGTGCAGGGCCGCGTCGAATTCCGGGCCCGCAACCTCGCCGTCGGCCACGATGACGTTGGCGGCGGCCGAGACCGCCGCGAGCATCAGCGCCTTGTCACCGGCATAGGCCGTCACCGTACGGCCGACATGACTGAAGAGGTCGCGCAGGAGGCTCATTCCGGAGGGTCGGCCGCGGAGTCTGGGTGGCTGCTGGGACGCGAGGGATAGCAGAGGTCGGCACGGAGGGAACCCGTCGCCCCGCGACCGGCCATAAATGGGCGGGACACCGGAGGCCAGACATCCTTCGGCAACATGGCCATGCGACTCGTGTCGACGACCGCGTCCTCGAACGCGGCCGACGGAACGCGGCCTCGACGATCCCCCCTCAGCCGATTCCGCGTCCGTCGTCACGCCGCCGGAGCGATGTTCGGGTGCCCCCCAGGCCCGGACTTCGAGCCGGCGGCGGTCTCCGCCGCGAGATGATCGACCACCGCCGACAGCGCCGCGCGCTCCCGCGCGCCCGACCGGCGCGCGGCGGCGAACACGCCCATCTGCCGGTCGGCGCTCGTCCCCTCCGCGACGATGCGCGTCGCGTGCGCGCAGGCTGCCGCGCAGCCCAGGGCCTCGGCATCCTCGGCGATGTCTGCGAGCAGAGTCTCGACCAGCGCGGCGACCGGCACGGTCCGGGCATGCGCCTCGTCGATGAGCGTCGCGCGGACGCCGTCGCACTCGGCCCGCCAGAGATTCTCCATGACGAAGCCGCGGGAGGCGGCGGTCAGGCCGGCATTGAGCCGCCTGTCCCGAACGACCCGGCGGGTGAGGCAGCGGAACAGCGCGGCGATGCAGAGGGCGTCGTCGAGGCGCGTGCAGCTGTCGGCGACCCGGAGCTCCAGCGTCGGGTACTTCAGCGACGCGCGCACGTGCCACCAGAGATAGCTGGCATCCGCGATTGCGCCCGAGCGGGTCATCACGTCGACGTAGCGGGCGTAGTCGTCGGCATCGGCGAACAGCTCGGGCACGCCGGTGCGCGGCAACTCGGCGTAGGCGCGCATCCGGTAGCCGGCGAGGCCGGTCTGCTGCCCCTGCCAGAACGGCGACCCGGTCGAGAGCGCGAGCAGCACCGGCAGGTACGGCAGCAGCCGGTTGATCAGCCCGATCCGCGCCGCGGGATCCGGAACCTCAACGTGCACGTGAAGGCCGCAGACGAGGTTGCGCCGACCGAGCATCCGGAGGTCGGCCATGATGCCGTGGTAGCGCGCCTTGTCGGTGGGGCGCTGGTCGCGCCACCGGGCGGTCGGATGCGTGCCCGCCGCGAAGGTCAGGATGCCGCGCTCGGCGCCGATCTCCGCGAGGTTGCCGCGCAGGTCCGCGAGATGCGCCCGCGCCTCGGCGAGATCGGCGGTCGGCGGCGAGGCCACTTCCACCTGGCACTGGAGCTGCTCGCGCTCGGCGTCGTCGAGGCGCGCCCGCACGGCGGCGTGGAAGGCGCGGAGGCCGGCGCGCGGCGTGCCCCGCGTGCGGGCATCGGCCAGGAAGAACTCCTCCTCGATGCCGAACCTGTAGGCGTGGGCCATCCGCGCTCCCTGCCCCGGACGGGCCGATCGTTGTCCAGCGAACGCCGCCGCACCGGCCGGTTTCCGGCCCGGTCGGCGGCGCGAGAAGCCTCAGTGCCAGAAGGGCTTGACGTCGAGGAGCTCGGACCGCGCGTCCGCGGCCTCATCGAGCAATTTCTGTGCCCCCGGGTCGTCCGGACCCGGCATCGGCGGCCCGGACAGGCTCTCGGTCATGGTCCGAGCCGTCTCCAGATCGTTGAGCGCGCCGAGATGGTCCTGAAGATCCGATAACGCGGCGGCGAACTTCTCCTGCCGGCGGACCGCCTTCTTCTTCCGGTAGAGGCCGGCGAAGAACTCCGCGCCGTAGCGGAGCTTCTTGGCGGCGATCCGCGCCCGGTGCCGCGTGTGCGCATCGAGGTGCCTGAGGCCGCGCCCGCGCTTCTTCAGGCGCGCACGCGCCTTGTCGAGAACCTGCGCGGCGAAGTGCCGTCCGTCGACGGCCGCGTCCGGCCCGGCTGCCCAGGACCCCGCCTCGATCCAGCCGGCGAAGTCGATGATGAGCGCGCGCCACTGCGGGCTCTCCAGGGTCGCCGACACCGCGTCGTACGCGGTGGCACGCTCCGCCTCGGCGCGGGCACGCAGGGCATCGAGGCCGGGCTCGTCGGGGCGCTGCTCCGCGATGTCCGGCAGCGTGTCGCTCAGGAACACGTCGAGGTTGCGGGCGTGGCCGAAGGGCTCGGTGACGCGCTTGATCTCGTCGTTGAAGGCCGCGGCGCGGGGATCGCCCTCGAGCATGGGTCCGAAGAGCGACAGCGCCGAGCGCAGGCGGCGCAGGGCCACGCGGATCTGGTGCAGCGCCTCGGGCGGCCGGCCGCCCTCCAGGAAGGCGGTCTCGTTGAGGCGCATGTGGCGCAGGCAGGCGCGCGCCACCCGGCGGAAGACCTCCCCGGCGCTCGCGCCCTCGGGCAGCTCGACCGACTCGGCCTTCACGACGCCCGGCCCTTTCCCGTCGAGCAGCGCGTAGCCGACCGCGCTCTTGGCTTTCACGCCGAGGCGCAGCGGCACGGTCTCGGCCAGTTCCCGCGCCAGCGCGAACAGGTCGGCCGGATCGCCGGACTGGAGTTCCAGCTCGAGCTCGCAGAGCGGCGCGTCGCCGGAGCTGGTCTCGACCCGCCCCTCGTCGAGGGTGACGAGCACGCGGGACTCGCCCTGGCTCACCGGGACTTCCCGGCGCATCACCACGGTAGCGAACAGCCGCTCCAGCGGCGCGTCGGCCTCGCGCAGGACCGGCTCGGCCGCCGTGTCGGCCCAGGCCGCGGGCTCCGGCGACTCGCCGCCGATCTCGGTCTCCCACTCGGCCCGGTCGAACAGGCCGACGCCGCCGCTCCCGGCCTTCACGGTCTGGATGTGGCGGCCGCCCTTGGCGCGGACGCGCAGGGTCAGACCGGCCTCGCGGAGGGCGCGGTCGGGCGTGTCGTAGTAGGTCGTGACCAGGAGTTCGGGCTCGGTCGCCGACGCGTCCTTCAACCGGGGATGGGACGCGAGCGCCGTCAGGTCCGGGCCGGCGCAATCGAGCTTCAGCTCGACCTCGCGGGGCTCCTCCGCGGCGTGGCTATCGGTATCGCTCATACGCTCCTCTTCGTCACCTGCCACCGCTAACGAGGCAGGGATGGGCTCCGGTTGCATCGCATCCTGAATCGCGTCGCGCGGCACCGGTATCGGGGCGTGACCGTCCGACGCACCCGCCGCAGCAAAGGCGGCGGCGTCCCCGCCGTCAAGCTGCCAGACCGCTCCTCAGGAGCCGCCGATGGATGCTGCGCTGCGTTAAAATCGCGCTTTCCCAAAACGGCACGGCGTGGCAAGACAAATTGTCCACAATTCATCTGCCTCGCAGCCCCGGTCCCGACCGCCCGGCGGCACACGGCGCCACGACGCGCCGGCGCGGCGGATTCCCCATCCGAGCGAGCGGTGCGCCCCTTGTGGACGGCGGCACCGTGGAGATGATCCGGTCGGTGGCTGCATTGAAGACACTCCTCGTCGGCGTGATCGGGCACGTCGATCACGGCAAGACGGCGCTCGTCCGCGCGCTCACCGGTGTCGAGACCGACCGGCTCAAGGAGGAGCGCGCCCGCGGCGTGTCCATCGTGCCGGGGTTCGCGCTGCTGACCTCCGGGCAGGGCGAGATCGATCTCGTGGACCTGCCGGGCCACGAGCGGTTCGTCCGCGCCATGATCTCGGGCGCCACCGGGATGCGGGCCGTCCTGCTGGCGGTGGACGCCCACGAGGGCATCAAGCCGCAGACGGTCGAGCATCTCGAGATCGCCGCGCTCATCGGCGTGCGCCGCGGCGTGCTGGCGCTGACCAAGGCGGACCTCGCGACGCCCGAGACCGTGGCGGCCCGCGCCGCCGAGATGGCCGCCGCGGCCGCCCGAGCCGGGATCGCGGCCGGCCCGGTCATCGCGACCTCGACCGTGACGGGTGACGGCCTCCCGGAGCTCGTTGCCGCCCTGTCGGCGCTGCTGGCCGAGACGGAGCCCGGCCGCGACGACGGTTTCCCCTACCTGCCGGTGGACCGGGTCTTCTCCCGGCCGGGCTTCGGCACCGTCGTGACCGGGACACTGCGGCGCGGCCCGCTCGCGGTCGGCGACACCGTCGAGATCGCCCCCGGCGGCCGCACCGCGACGGTGCGCGGCCTGCAGATCCACGGGCGCGCGGTGGAGCGCGCCGAGCCGGGTCGCCGCACGGCGGTCGCCCTGCGCGGGATCGACCTCGACGAGATCGCCCGCGGGCAGGCGCTGTCGCTGCCGGACCTGCTCGCGCCGAGCCCGTGGCTCGACGTGGCGATCACCGCGGCCGCGAGCCTGCCGGACGCCCTGGCGGGCGGCACGGCCTGTCGCCTGCTGTTCGGCACCACCGAGGTCGAGGCGCGGCTGCGGCTGCTCGACCGCGACGCCCTCGAGCCGGGTGCCAGCACCCAGGCGCAGCTCCATCTCGCCGAGCCGGTGGCGGTGCCGGCACGGGAGCCGTTCGTGCTGCGGCTCGACTCGCCCTCCGTCACGGTGGCGGGCGGCCGGATCCTCGATCCCGCGAGCCGCCGCCGCCGGCGCCACGATCCCCGGGTCATGGCCGACCTCGCCGCCCTGGCGGCGGGCGGACCCGCCGAGGCGATCACGGTCCGCCTCGGGCAGCTCGGCGCGGCCGGCGCGCCGCTGATCGACCTGGCCCGGATCGCCGGTGTGGCGCCGGACCGGGCCCGGCAGGTGCTCTCCGAAGGCGGCGCCCGCGCGATCGGTGACCGCTCCGTCGGGGCCGCGGCCTTCGAGGCGCTGCGCACCGGCACGCTGGCCGCCCTGGCCCACCATCACCGCGACTACCCGATGGAGCACGGCATCGCCCTCGAGCGCCTGTCCCGCGCGCTGGCGCTGCCCGAGTCGGTGACCGGCGCGGTCCTGCGCGACCTCGCGGCCGCCGGCGCGGTCGCGCAGGCGGGCGCCCTGTGGCGGCGGGCCGAGTTCGACCCCGCCCGGAACGAGAGCGAGGCCGCCCGCCGGCTGGAGCAGCTCTTCCGCCGCGCCGGCCTCAACCCACCCGACGAGGCCGAGGCCATCGGCCGCGACGTGCGCCGCCGCGAGGCGCTGACCTACCTCGTGGGAGCCGGCACGGTGATCCGCGCCGTCGACCGGGTCCAGCGCCGCGCCGTGCTGTTCCACCGGGAGGCGGTGGCCAGCGCCAAGACCCGCCTGATCGACGCCTTCCCGACCGCGCGGACGGCCGAGACCGGCTTCCTGGCCCGGGAGGCCGGCGCGTCCCTCGGAATCTCGCGCAAGTTCTCGATCCCGCTGCTCGAGCATCTCGACGCGACGGGGTTCACCCGCCGGGCCGGAGATCGGCGGGTGATCGTCGCTCTCGAGTCCGGACGCGCGGCCCCGGACGCGGGCTGACGCGACGCTGGCGAGCGCGCGGCCTGTTCGTGAGAAGCTTCAGGAACGCCGCGCCGCGCCGCGCCGCCCTCGCCCCGAGGCGTCCCGTGCCTGACCCCGACCCTCTCCCGCACGAGAGAGAGGGCGCGGCAGCGCGGTCAGGGCCGGCTCTAGTCGTCCGCGCCGAACCAGTCGCCGCGACCGGGCTCGTAGCACGTGTACCCGATCAGGCAGTTCGAGTTGTCGCGGGTCGGCCGGAAGGCGCGCCGCGCGATCTCGGTGGGCTCGCAGAACGAGCGGTCGCGGACGAACCGGTCGTAGGTCATCCCGCCGGTCCCGAGGACGAGGGCGCCCTGGGCCTGAATGAGGCGGATCGTCTGTTGGCAGGTCATCGTCGTGCTGGACGGTCGCGTCTGCGCCGCGACGGGCGACGCCGCTAGCACCAGGGCCGTCGCAATCCGGGTCATCATCGCCTGCGCCTCTGCTCGCGCCATCGGTCCTGCGAACAACCCGGCGCGGCGCCCGCCCGCGCTGCGTCGGCTCGCCGCAAGGCGACGCGGCCCCGGCCTAGTCCTCGAAGGCCTCGACGTGGACGGTCCCGGGCTCCTGGCGGCGGGCGCCCTCCTCGATCCGGGCGAGCTGCGCCTGCGCGCGGCCACAGGGGAACCCGTAGCGGGCGCGGACGCGATCGCTGGCGATGCCCAGGGCCAGACGGCTCAGGGCGACGAACTCGTCGACGGGGTAGTCCTGCCCGACCGCGAGGTGGTCCTTGATCACCAGCGACGGCGAGTAGCAGGCCTCGCGGGTCCCGTCCGGCCATCGGATGTGGAAGCGCATCTCAGGCATCGCGAGGCACCCGCAGAGTATTCCAGGCCGCCGCACCCGTGGCCGCCGCCATCAACGGCGCGTCCCCGGGCGCGAGTTCCGCGTAGGTCGGCAGATGGCGTGCCGCGCAGGCGTCCCAGACGTGCGCCCGGGCGACCTCCCGGCCGGCGTTGCGCAGCCGCGCCCGCCGGCTCGGGTCCAGGCTCGCCCGCATGGCGGCCGCGATCGCCTCGGTGTCCTCCGGGTTCACCGACAGGGCTTCGCCCGGGGCGATGTACTCGGTGAAGGGCGGCCGGCCCGACACGATCACCGGCGTGCCGCAGGCCATGGCCTCCAGCACGCACAGGCCGTAGCCCTCCGCCAGAGAGGGGCACACCAGGGTGTCGGCGAGCCGGTACAGGCCCGGCATGTCCGCCTGCGCCACGGCGCCGGTGCGGATCACCGGTCGGCCGGGGCCCACCTCGAGCCCCTCGCGCTCGAGGGCGGCGCAGCACCGCGCCTCGTACCCGGCACGATCGAAAGGCGACCCGCCGCCGGCCACGACGAGCTGCGCGCCCGGGCAGCTCCGGCGCAGCGCCGCGAAGGCCTCGATGATCGCCAGCGCGTTCTTGCGCGCCTCGAAGCCGCCGACACTGAGGAAGACCGGGCCGTCGCCGAGGCCGAGGCGGCGGCGGAGCGCGCCGTCCTCCGGCCCGGGATCGGGCGTGAAGGCCGCCCCGTCCACGCCGGTGCCGACCACGTCGGCCCGGGCGCCGTACTCGGCGGCCAGCGTCGCCGCCCAGGTCCGGCTGACGCAGAGCAGGCGCCCGGCATCGAGGATCGCGCGCTCCTCCCACTGCGCCAGCCGCGGGTCCGTGAACGTGTCGATGCGGTGGACGGTGCGCACGAAGCCCGCGATGAGGCGGCGGCGGGTCAGGGTGGCGAGCGCGTTCCCGCTGACGCGGCACTGGGCGTGGAAGACGTCGAAGTCGCAGGCGGCGGGAGTCGAGAAATGCGCGAGGTAGTCGGCGATCCGGGCGCCGACCAGCGCCGCGTCGGGTCCCGCGACCGGCTTGGCGGCGACCGAGATCACCGGACACTGCGCCGCGCGGAAGAAGCCGCCGCCGGTCGGATCGGGTGCGTGGACGACCGCCTCGTGGCCGAGCCTACCCAAGGCCTCCCCGAGAGCCAGAGCGTGGACGACGCCGCCGCGCGGGTCGGTCGAGTGCGTGAGGATCGCGATGCGCAAGCGGTCGACCATGGGACGGCTCGTGGAGCCCGCGGCCGGTCGAGGGAGGCGCCGCCCCGACCGCGCTCTCCGCCGCCCTCTCGGAGACGCGCCGGGAAGCGGTCGCATGGTTCATGCCGAGTCGGGCGCGAAGCGCTCGAAAGCCCGGACACCTCGACCGATGGTGCCGGTCGGCCGGGCAGATGTTGCCGGGAATCCTCGCGCAAGGGCGCATCTCCCAACTAACGCCTAATTTTGCGTTACGAATTCAGTTTGTTTTCAAACTCTGCCCGGAACCGCCCTTTTCAGGGCCCTGTGTCAGATTGTATCTACCGCTCACGAGAGCCGGAGCCGTCGGTCCCGTGTCCAAGTCGCTGAACACTGTCTTCCCCGCCCGCAGGATGCTGCGCCGCCTGGGTTTGTTGGGCGCCCTGCTGGTCCTCCCGACCGCGGTCCTCGCCTACGCGGACCTCCTGCCCGAATCCCTGGACATGCTGGGCTTCGACCTGGGCGACAGCCCGGACCTGCCGCATGTCGCCCGCCAGATCGCCATCGGCGCCCCGCTCAAGATCGTGGCCTTCGGGTCGTCCTCCACGGAGGGTGTGGGCGCGTCGAGCCCGGCCAACGCCTACCCGGCCCGGCTTCAGATCGACCTGCGCAAGAAGCTGCACGGGCTGGACGTGGCGGTGATCAATCGCGGCATCGGCGGCGAGCACGTCGACGACATGCTGGTGCGGCTCGACCGCGACGTCATCGCGGCCGAGCCCCAGCTGGTCATCTGGCAGACCGGCAGCAACGACCCGCTGCGCGGCGTCTCGCTGGACCATTTCCGCGAGGTCACCGTGTCGGCGATCCGCCGGATCCGGGACGCCGGCATCGACGTGGTGCTGATGGAGCCGCAATGGTGCCCGAAGCTCGAATCGACGCCGGGCGCCTCCCGCTTCCGTGACGCGGTGCGCAGCATCGGCGACGAGCTCGACGTGCCGGTGATCCGCCGGGCCGACCTGATGCATGGCTGGGTGCGCGAGGGCAAGCTGACGACCAAGCAGCTCTTCGCCGCCGACGGGCTGCACATGGCCGATCGCGGCTACGCCCTCCTGGCCGAGGCCGCCGCGCAGTCGATCCTGCAGGATGCCGGCCCGGTGCGCAGCCCCGAGGCGGTCGCCGAGTAGGCGCCCGGATCCCGCACCGGCTGGACTCGGCCGGCGAAGCTCCCCATCTCGGCGCGATCGAGAGCGGAGCCGAATCTTGAGCCAGGACGCATTCAGGTACGACGACCGGGGCGCCGTCCCCCAGATGCACGCGACGACGATCCTGATGGTCCGCAAGGGCGGCCGCGTCGTCATCGGCGGCGACGGCCAGGTCAGCCTCGGACAGACCATCGTGAAGGGCAACGCCCGGAAGGTCCGGCGCCTCGCCAAGGGTGCGGTGATCGGCGGCTTCGCGGGCGCCACCGCGGACGCCTTCACGCTGTTCGAGCGCCTCGAAGCCAAGCTGGAGCAGTATCCCGGTCAGCTGACCCGGGCCTGCGTGGAACTCACCAAGGACTGGCGGACGGACCGCTACCTGCGCCGCCTCGAGGCGATGATGCTCGTCGCCGACCGCGACGTCAGCCTGCTCCTGTCGGGTTCGGGCGACGTGCTGGAGCCCGAGAGCGGCGTCATGGCGATCGGCTCGGGCGGCAACTACGCCCTGGCGGCCGCCCGGGCGCTGGAGGACGGTGACCTCGACGCCGAGGCGATCGTCCGACGGGCCATGGCGATCGCCGCCGAGATCTGCGTCTACACCAACGGCAATCTCGTCCTCGAGGCGCTGGACGCCTGACAGCCGGCTCGGCCGGGCCGGGTCTCGCCGGCTCTGCCGTCGCTGTCACGGCGCCGCTGGCGATCCGGAGCGCACGGCGCGCAATCGGGTGATGCCGCTCGGCGATCGTCGGCGCCGCGATCCTGGCGGCGCCCGTTCCCCGTGGCCGGTGATCGAACATCGACAGCAGATCACGGGTCGTGTCCCGCTGAAGGCACGATACGACAGCTTCCGCGCGAACTGCATCGCGCGCGAATACAATCTTGCGTTGGTCTTCGATCCATCCATCTCCGTCCTGAATCGGCACCCGGCTCGCCGCGCCGATACAAATCTCACGACAGTGTCTCTTATCCCAGGTTGTACACTCCGACGACAGCAGAGCGCGCTGCGATCACCGAAGATCGATTGCGCTCAGCGCGTTCTCGACTCGCGACCAGGCCGGTTATTAGAGCCGCTACAGCTCACAGTAAGACAAAATTTACATCGTATAAATTATTACTTTCTGCAGGGAACCAAATCCGAATTCCCGAATGGGGCCCTGGGGACTGACTATGCGCTCGATCAATGATGTGCGGATCGTGACGAAGCTCACTGCCGCGTTCGGCAGCCTGGCGGCGGTCACGGTCGGGATCAGCGTCATCGGATACAGTCACTTGTCTTCGATCGAGCGCGTCAATCACCTGACCGAGCACTCCTATCAGGTCATCTCGGCCCTCGACGGCGTGACGCAGGCGATGGTCAATCAGGAGACCGGCCTGCGCGGCTACCTGATCGCCGGCGACCCGAGATTCCTGGAGCCGCTCCGCAACGGCCAGAAGGCCTTCGCGGTGTCTCTCGCGAGCGCCAGGTCCCTCACCGCCGACAACGCCGCGCAGCAGGCGCGCCTGGAGGCCGTGCGCGGCTCGGCGGAGACGTGGTCGAACGACATCGCCGCCAAGGAGATCGCCCTCGTCGAGGCGGGGAACCTCGACAAGGCCCGGCAGATCGAGGCGAGCGGCGCCGGCAAGGCGTCCATGGACGCCCTGCGCGCGAAGATCGGCGACGCCGGGAAGGCCGAACGGGATCTCCTCACGGCCCGGAGCGACGAGCAGGCACGCTCATTCGCGGCCGCCTACCTCGCGAGCCTCCTCGGCAGCGTCGCCAGCGTCGTCATCGCGGGCCTGCTGGCCTTCCTCGTCTTCGCCATGCTGACGCGGCCGCTCGGCCGCCTCGTGGCCGTGCTGCAGCGCATGGCCCGGGGCGAGATCGAGGCCGAGATCCGGGAGGCTGTGCGCGGCGACGAGATCGGCGCCGTCGGACGTGCCGTAGAGGGGATCAAGGCGATGGTCGCCAAGAAGGCCGCCGAGGAGGCCGAGATGAAGCGGGTCGCCGACGCGGCCGCCGCGGCCGAGCGGCGCCGGACCATGATCGAGCTCGCCGACAGCTTCGACCGCGCGGTGGGCGGGATCGTCGGCATGGTGTCGTCCTCGGCCACCGAGTTGCAGGCGACAGCCCGGACCATGTCGGCGACGGCGTCCCAGACGTCGAGCCAGTCGAACACGGTGGCGGCGGCCGCCGAGGAAGCGGCCACCAACGTCAACACCGTCGCGGCGGCGGCCGAGGAGCTCGGCTCCTCAGTGCAGGAGATCGGCCGGCAGGTGGACGGCTCGGCGCATCTGGCGCAGCGGGCCGTCTCCGACGCCGATCAGACCGGCGCCCTCGTTCAGGAGTTGAGCAATTCCGTCTCGCGGATCGGCGACGTGGTCGGCCTGATCTCCAACATCGCGGGCCAGACCAATCTCCTCGCCCTCAACGCCACGATCGAGGCGGCCCGGGCCGGGGCCGCCGGCAAGGGCTTCGCGGTGGTCGCCTCCGAGGTGAAGGCGCTGGCCGAGCAGACCGCCAAGGCGACGCACGAGATCTCCGGCCAGATCGCGCAGATCCAGGCCTCGACCGGGCAGGCGGTCACGTCGATCGCCGGCATCACCGACCGGATCCGCGAGATCAGCGGCGTCGCCACCTCGATCGCGGCGGCGGTCGAGGAGCAGGGTGCGGCGACCCAGGAGATCGTCCGCAACGTCTCGCAGGCGGCTGTCGGCGCCGGCGAGGTGACGAGCAACATCTCCGGCGTCGCCGGCGCCGCCGAGGAGACCGGCGTCGCCGCCGGCCAAGTCCTCGACGCGGCCTCCGAGCTGTCCCGGCAGTCCGAGCACCTGACCGCCGAGGTCAGTCGCTTCCTCGACACCGTCCGGGCGGCCTGACCGGATCCGGCGCGGCACACGCCGCGCCCCTGCCTGACGGGCGCTCCCGTGCGGAGCGAAGACAAATAATTCCGGACGATCTCAGTTTACGACGTCTTGACGAATAACCGGCATTTTGACGCCAACCGAGCCTTGACGGTTGGATAGCGATGAAAATCGGCGGAAAACTCCTGAGCTTCGTCGGCGCCTGCAGCCTGACGACGCTGGTCGTTGCGGGGGTCAGCGTCGCGACGCTGAAGAGCTTCGAGCGCTCGCTGACGCGCGTCGAGAGCGCCTCGGTCCGGGCGCTCGACGCCGCGAACTTCAACCGCCTCGCCGCCGAAGTCACCATGGACTCGCGCGGCGTCTACGCCTCCGCCGACCGGGCGGAGGCCGCCAAGTACACCGCCGGCATCCGCAAGGGTCTCGCCGAGATGGACGCGCTTCGGGCCGACTGGGCGCCGCGGGTGACAGAGGCCGAGCGGCCGCTCTTCGAGACCATGTCGCGCAACGCCGACGCGTTCCGCACCCTCCGCGGCGCCGTCGCGGACGCGGGCGACGCGACCGGCCCGAAGGCGGCCGCCGAGCTCGGGTTCAACGACGCCAACCGGGCGAACCGCAAGGCTTTCCAGGCCAGCATCGACGCCTTGGTGAAGCAGGGTCGGGGCGAGATGGCGGCGATCAAGGCCGACACCCAGGCGCTGTTCGAGACGCGCACGCTCCTGCTCCTCGGCCTCGCCCTGATCGGAACCGTGATCTGCTGCGCCCTCGGCCTGCTCGTCGGGCAGCGGCAGATCGCCCGGCCGCTGCGGGCGGTCTCGGACGCGATCCAGCGCCTCTCGCGTGGTGACCTCACGCTGCCCGCCGTCAAGCCGGGACGCGACGAGATCGGTGCGATCTGGACGAGCATGCAGGTCTTCGGCGACACGATGCGGGAGGCCGAGACCCTGCGGCACGAGCACGAGCGGATGCAGGCCGACACGGCGACGCGCAAGCGCACCGAGATGGCCGGGCTCGCCGAGCGCTTCCAGGGCAGCATCGGCGGCCTGGTCGAGCACCTCGCCGGGGCCGCGGCCGGGCTCGAGCGCGCCGCCGCGACCATGGCGGGCAATGCCGAGCACGCCGGCACGCAGTCGCAGTCGGTGACCCGCGCCGCCGAGACCACCGCGCACAACGTGGAGGCCGTCGCCGCCGCCACCGAGGAACTCGCCGCCACCGCCAGCGAGATCGGCGTCCAGGTGACCCAGACCTCGACGGCCGCCGAGAGCGCCGTCGAGGCGACGCGGCGGACCCGGGCGAGCGTTCAGGCCCTCGCCCGCAGCGCCGACGGGATCGGGCAGGTTGTCTCGCTCATCTCCACCATCGCCGGCCAGACCAACCTGCTGGCGCTCAACGCGACCATCGAGGCGGCCCGGGCCGGCGAGGCCGGGCGCGGCTTCGCGGTCGTCGCCACCGAGGTGAAGGATCTGGCGACGCAGACCGCCAAGGCCACCGAGGAGATCGCCGGGCAGATCGCCGCCATGCGGACCGCGACCCACGAGGCCGTCGCAGCGATCGAGGAGATCGGCGGCACGATCGAGCAGGTCCACGGGATCGCCCTCGGCGTGGCCGCCGCCGTCGAGGAGCAGCAGCTGGCCACACAGGAGATCGCCCGCAGCGTCTCGGAGGCGGCCAGCGGCACCCGCGCCGTCACCGACACGATGGCGCTGGTGCTGGGCGCGGCCCGCGAAACCGGCGCCAGCGCCGCGGAAGTCCTCGACGCCGCCGCCGACATCACCCGCCGCTCGAACGGACTGGGCGGCGAGGTAGCGGGCTTCGTGGCGCAGGTGCGGGCGGCCTGAGCGGGCCCGTCTGAAGGAGGAAGCGTCGCGGGCCGCGGAGCCCGGACGTTGTTGCATTGCAGCGCGCGCGCCCGTAGGGTCGCCGCATTCGCAAGGACCCGGTGAAAGCCCGGGTGGCTCTTCCGGCCGCCGATCCGCCGGACCACGCATTCGAGACGCGCCCTGACCCGCCAGCGACGCGGGCACGCCGCTCGTGCGGATTCATCGATGTCAGCCACCGTGCCCCGAAACGCCGGATATCTCCGGTCGTGGACCTCCAACCTGCGCGGCGACACCCTGTCGGGGATCGTCGTCGCCCTGGCGCTGATCCCCGAGGCCATCGGCTTCTCGGTCATCGCCGGAGTCGATCCGAAGGTCGGCCTCTACGCCTCCGTGGTCATCGCCTGCACCATCGCCTTCGCGGGCGGACGCCCGGCGATGATCTCGGCCGCCACCGCCGCCACCGCGGTGGTGATGGTCGACCTCGTGCGCGAGCACGGCGTCCAGTACCTCTTCGCCGCCACGATCCTGATGGGGCTGATCCAGATCCTGGCCGGCTTGCTCCGGCTGGGCCGGCTGATGCGGTTCGTCTCGCAGTCGGTCATGACCGGCTTCGTCAACGCGCTGGCGATCCTCATCTTCCTGGCGCAGTGGCCCGAGCTCTCCGGCGTCACGCCGGCGACCTACGGGCTGATCGCCCTCGGTCTGGCGATCATCTACGGGTTCCCGCGGATCACCCGCGCGGTTCCCGCGCCCCTCGTCGCCATCGCGGTGCTGACGGCGACCACCGCGCTGTTCCACCTCGACGTGCGCACGGTGGCCCATCTCGGCGCCCTGCCTTCCGCGCTGCCCAGCTTCGCCCTGCCGGACGTGCCGCTCACCCTCGAGACCCTGCGGATCCTCCTGCCCTACGCGGCGACGCTGGCGGCCGTCGGCCTGCTGGAGAGCCTGCTCACCGCGCAGATCGTCGACGACATGACCGACACCGGCAGCGACAAGAACCGCGAGTGCGTGGGCCAGGGCGTCGCCAACATGGCGTCGGCGGTGTTCGGCGGCATGGGCGGCTGCGCGATGATCGGTCAGTCGGTGATCAACGTCTCGTCGGGCGCCCGCGGCCGCCTCTCGACGCTGGTGGCGGGGGCGTTCCTGCTGGTGCTCCTCGTGGCGCTGCAGGACCTGCTCGCCGTCGTGCCGGTGGCGGCTCTGACGGCCGTGATGATCATGGTCTCGATCAACACCTTCTCGTGGCGCTCCGTGCTGCGGCTCCGCACCAACCCGCTGCCCTCCTCGGCGGTGATGCTGGCGACCGTCCTGGTCGTGGTCGCCACCAAGGATCTCGCCGTCGGCGTGCTGGTGGGCGTGCTGCTCTCCGGCGTGTTCTTCGCCGGCAAGGTCGCCCGGCTCAACCGGATCACGTCTGCCCTCTCGGCCGACGGCCGCACCCGGACCTACACCGTCACCGGGCAGGTGTTCTTCGCCTCGGCGGGCACCTTCTCGGAGGGGATCGACGTGCTGGAGCCGGTCGAGCGCCTCGTCATCGATGTCCACGCCGCGCATTTCTGGGACATCTCGGCCATCGGGGCCCTCGACCGGGTGGTCCTCAAGGCCCGCGCCCGGGGTCGCGACGTCTCCGTGGTCGGCCTCAACGAGGCCAGCGCGACCCTGGTCGAGCGGTTCGGCCAGCACGACAAGGGCGACGCCGCCGCGGTCCCGGCGACACACTGAGGCGGCTACCGGCCGACGCGTGGCCCCTTGCGCGGGGCCGCGCGCGACCCCATTCCCGGCGCGGGGCCGATTTCGGGCCGGGAACAGGGATGGCTAAGCGGTGACGACGTTCTCTCCCCGCGAGATCGTGTCCGAACTCGATCGGTTCATCGTCGGGCAACACGACGCCAAGCGCGCCGTGGCGATCGCGCTGCGCAACCGTTGGCGGCGCCAGCAGCTCACAGGTCCGCTCCGCGAGGAAGTCGCGCCCAAGAACATCCTGATGATCGGGCCGACCGGCTGCGGCAAGACCGAGATCGCCCGCCGCCTCGCCCGGCTCGCCAACGCGCCGTTCCTCAAGGTCGAGGCCACCAAGTTCACCGAGGTCGGCTACGTCGGCCGCGACGTCGAGCAGATCGTGCGCGACCTCGTCGAGGTGGCGATCGGCCTGACCCGGCAGGTCAAGCGCGAGGGCGTGAAGGCCAAGGCCGAGGCCGCCGCCGAGAACCGGATCCTCGACGCGCTGGTCGGCCCGACGGCGAGCCAGACCACCCGCGACAGCTTCCGGCGCAAGCTCCGCAACAGCGAGCTCGACGACAAGGAAGTGGAACTGGAGCTGACCTCCGGCGCCCCCGCGGGCATGCCGATGTTCGAGATCCCCGGCGTTCCGGGCGCCTCGATGGGCGCGATCAACATCGGCGACATGCTCGGCAAGGCGCTCGGCGGCCAGCGCGGCAAGCCGCGCCGAGTGCTGGTGCGGGATGCCTACGCGCCGCTGATGGCCGAGGAATCCGACAAGCTCGTCGACGACGAGGCGCTGGTCCGCGAGGCCATCCGCGAGGTCGAGAACAACGGCATCGTCTTCCTCGACGAGATCGACAAGATCTGCGCCCGCGAGGGCCGCTCGTCCGGCGACGTCTCGCGCGAGGGCGTGCAGCGCGACCTGCTGCCGCTGATCGAGGGCACGACCGTGGCGACCAAGCACGGGCCGGTGAAGACCGACCATGTGCTGTTCATCGCCTCGGGCGCCTTCCACGTCTCGAAGCCGGCGGACCTCCTGCCCGAGCTGCAGGGCCGCCTCCCGATCCGGGTGGAACTGCAGCCGCTCACGGTGGACGACTTCAAGCAGATCCTGACCGCCACCGAGGCGAGCCTGATCAAGCAGACGGTCGCGCTGTTGGAGACCGAGGGTGTCACCCTCAGCTTCACGGACGACGCTGTGGACGCCCTGGCGCGGGTCGCCGTGGAGGTGAACTCCTCGGTGGAGAATATCGGCGCGCGCCGGCTCCAGACGGTCCTGGAGCGGGTGATCGACGAGATCTCCTTCACCGCCACCGACCGGTCGGGCGAGACGGTGCCGATCGACGCGGCCTACGTGCGCGACCGGGTGCAGGATCTGGCGTCGAACGCGGATCTGAGCCGCTTCATCCTGTAAGGGCCGACGGCCAGGCCGTCACGCATCTGCAACGCGAGCGAGTGCGGGATGGCGAGCCCCGCGTGGGAGTGGCGTGAGCCATGAGGCCGGGCGCGGGCCGCGGCGGCCCCGGCATCTGCTATGCCCGCGCCGGGGCCCGGTCCTGAGGAATGTCGTCGCGTGTCACGCATCAGGTTCGGCCTCGGCGATACGGTGCTCTCCGTGGCGGCGCTGGTCACCGGCATGGTCTCCCTCCAGTGCGGCGCGACCTTCGCCAAGAGCCTGTTCCCGGCGGTCGGCGCGGCCGGGACGTCCGCCCTGCGGGTCGGCTTCTCCGCCCTGATCCTGATCGCGGTCTGGCGGCCGTGGCGGCGCAGCCTGCCGGCGCGCGAGGCCGGCTGGATCGCCCTCTACGGGACCGCCCTCGGGCTGATGAACCTCCTGTTCTACCTCGCCCTGGCGCGGCTGCCGCTCGGGCCGGCCGTGGCCATCGAGTTCGTCGGGCCGCTGGCGGTCGCGCTGATCGCGTCGCGGCGCCGCTCGGATTTCCTGTGGATCGGCGTGGCGGTCGCCGGGCTCGCGTTGCTGCTGCCGATCGCCAGCCAGGACGGCCTCGACCCGGTCGGCATCGCGCTCGATCTCGGCGCGGCCCTGTGCTGGGCGCTCTACATCCTGTTCGGGCAGCGCGCGGGGCGCATCGACGGCGGGCAGGCCGTATCTCTGGGCATGCTCACGGCGGCCCTCGTCGTGGCGCCGTTCGGCGTGGCGGAGGCCGGCCCGGCCCTGCTGGCGCCCGGGCTGTTGGTCGCGGGCTTCGCGGTGGCGCTGATGTCGAGCGCCCTGCCCTACTCGCTGGAGATGGTGGCCCTGCGCCGCCTCTACCGGAAGAGCTTCGGCGTGCTGATGAGCCTGGAGCCGGCCGTCGCGGCCTGCGTGGGTCTCGTGCTTCTGGGAGAGCGAATCAGCGCCGTCCAGTGGCTCGCGATCGCGCTGGTGATCGCGGCGTCGGTAGGAATCACCGTGAGCGCCCGGCGCTCCGCTCCGCCGGCGGCCGTTCTGGAGGCCTGAGCGCGGAGACTTACTTCCCCGCCAGGACCCGCGAGGCGACGTTGATGTATTTGCGGCCCGCTTCCTGGGCGTGGAGCACGGCGTCGCCGAGCTTCTCCTCGTCGCGGACGCTGGCCAGCTTGATCAGCATCGGCAGGTTGATCCCCGCCACGACCTCCACCGATCCGCCGTTCATGCAGGAGAGCGCGAGGTTCGACGGGGTGCCGCCGAACATGTCGGTCAGCACCACCACACCGTCCCCGGTATTCACACGACAGACCGCGGACATGATGTCCCGGCGTCGCAGTTCCATATCGTCCTCCGGCCCGATCGTGATCGTCTCGATCTGATCCTGTGGGCCGACCACGTGCTCCAGCGCCGCCTTGAACTCGGTCGCCAGGAGTCCGTGGGTGACGAGCACCATGCCAATCATCGACACGTGTTCCAACGTCCTGTGTGTGCCGCCATGTTGTGCATCGCACAGCCCCCCACAAGGCGAACGCGACTTTTTTGCCCGGACATTCCCGAGATCATGCCACGGTCGCCGCGTGTGCGCCATGGGGGATACCAGTCTTGGGCGAATCGAGCCGCCTGTGCGGCTGCGAAGTCACGGCCCCGGCTTTCGCAGCGCCGCACGGACGAGGAGCGGCGCGAGACCGGCCGCACGCGCACCCCGGTCGAGGACGAGGCGCGGCACGGCGACGCCCAGGATGTCCGCGTCCGCCGGCGGATCGGGCAGGCGCGGCGCCGTCTCCACCAGATCGACGGTGAGGTGCAGCACCGCCTCCGGCCGCACTTCGAGGCCCAGATCGACCGCCGACAGGATCCCCTGGCCGCGGACCTCCACGCGTCCGACGAGCGCGGGATGGGACCCGGCCGTGATTCGACCGTCGCGAATCGCGCAGACGACCCGGTCGTCCGCCACGAAGGCGCCGTCCGGCGCGGCGGCGAGTAGGAGCGCGAGGCTGGACTTGCCCGCGCCCGAGGGACCCCGAATCAGGATCCCGGCCCCGCACAGCGCGATGCAGGCGCCGTGCAGGGTAACCATCAGGCGTGGAGCTGCCGCGGCGCCGCCGGCAGGCGCACGATGAAGCGGGCGCCGCGCACCGTCGGCTCGCCGTCCTCGTCGGGGGCGCCGGGCCGGTTCTCGGCGCGGATCGTGCCGCGGTGGGCCTGGACGATCTGGCGGGAGATCGACAGGCCGAGGCCCGAGTTCTGGCCGAAGCCCTGCTCCGGCCGGTCGGTGTAGAAGCGCTCGAAGATCCGCTCCAGGGCGTGCTCCGGGATGCCCGGCCCCTCGTCCTCGCAGATCATCTCGACCTCGCCGCGCACCCGGCGCAGCACGACCCGGACCTTCGCGTCGGTCGGCGAGAACGACCGGGCATTGTCGAGGAGGTTGTTGACCACCTGCCCGAGCCGGCTGTCGTGGCCGATGATCGTGAACGGCGCGTCCTGCTCCGAACCCGTCGCCTCCACGTCGAGCTGGATCAGGCAGTCCTTGGGGCGCCGCCGCTCGTTGGCGACCGACACGACCGTGGTGAGCAGCCGCCGCAGATCGACCCGCCGGGCCTCGGCGCGCGCCAGCTCCGCGTCGAGGCGCGAGGCGTCGGCGATGTCGCTGATCAGGCGGTCGAGGCGCTTCACGTCGTGCTGGATGATCGCCATCAGCCGGCCGCGGGACTCGTCGTTCCGGGCGAGCGGCAGCGTCTCCACCGCGCTGCGGAGCGAGGTCAGCGGGTTCTTTAGCTCGTGGCTGACATCCGCCGCGAAGCTCTCGATGGCGTCGATCCGCCGGTAGAGGGCCTGGGTCATGTCGCGCAGGGCGCCGGACAGGTGGCCGATCTCGTCGGTGCGCTCGGTGAAGTCCGGGATCTCCTCGCGGGTCTTGATGCCCATGCGGACCTTCTCGGCGGCCTCCGCGAGGCGGCGCACCGGCCCCGCGATCGCGCCCGCCAGCAGGAACGACAGCACCACCATCACCGCCGAGGCGACGAGGAAGACCTGCAGCAGCCCGAACCGCTCCGAGGCGATGACCCGGTCGATGGCGTCGCCCTGGGTCGAGATCAGCAGGGCGCCGCGGACCGAGCCGGCCCGGTGGATCGGCACCGCCACCGAGACGGTGGTCTCGCCGAGCTTGTTCCGGCGCACGAGGCTGCCGCGGTTGCCGCCGAGCGCCGCCTGGACCTCGCGCAGCGAGTGGCCGTTCACCGGCCCGGTCTCCTCGGCGGTCTCGGTCCGGCTGCGGAACAGGCCGCCGAGCTTGGACTGGACCGCCTCGAAGGCGGATTCGAGCATCCCGGGCTTGTGGGGCTTCGGCTCCAGGGGGTCGGGCCGGCTGGCATCGCCGCGCTTGAACAGGGTGCGGGTGTCAAACAGGAGGCCGCCCTCCTGGTCGTAGACCCGGGCGCGGTTGCCCGTCGGCGTCACGAGGCGCGACAGGAGCGGCGCCACCTTCTCGGGATTGAGCGAGAACGCGAGCGGCTGCGACTCCTCCTCCGCCGCCTCGCCGGCCTGCTGCTGGAGCAGCTTGTCGGGGTCAATGCGGATCGTGTCGGTGTCCACCGACGCCGAGGCGGCGATCGCCCCCGCGATGATCTCGCCCTGGATGGCGAGGCTCTGGATCCGGGCCTGGATCAGGCCCTGGCGGAACTGGTTGAGGTACAGGAACCCGACGAGGAGCGCGATCAGCCCGACGAGGTTGAGGACGACGATGCGGCGCGTCAGGCTCGACGAGGCGCGCTGGCCCACGGCCTCCCACACGGCGCGGGGCCAGCCGAGCGGTCGGGACAGGAGCTGGGCCAGGGAGGTGCGGGGCGGAGCATCCTCGGTCTGGGTTTCGGTACGGGCGGTCACGGGGCGGATCCTGGAGATCACGCCTCCTTGAAGCGGTAGCCGACGCCGTACAGCGTCTCGATCATGTCGAAGTTCTGGTCGGTGACCTTGAACTTCTTCCGCAACCGCTTGATGTGGCTGTCGATGGTGCGGTCATCGACGTAGACCTGATCGTCGTAGGCCGCGTCCATGAGGGCGTTGCGGCTCTTCACGACGCCGGGGCGCTGCGCGAGGGCCTGGAGAATCAGGAACTCCGTGACCGTCAGGGTCACCGGCTCGCCCTTCCACGTGCAGGTGTGCCGCTCGGGATCCATCATCAGCGCGCCGCGCTCGAGCGACCGCGCCGCGACCTCGGCCTCGCCGCGCGGCGTGCCGCCGGGGGCCTCCTTGGCGAAGCGTCGGAGCACCGCCTTCACCCGCTCCACCAGCAGACGCTGCGAGAACGGCTTATGGATGAAGTCGTCCGCGCCCATCTTGAGGCCGAACAGCTCGTCGATCTCCTCGTCCTTCGACGTCAGAAAGATCACGGGAAGGTCCGATTTCTGCCGCAGGCGTCGGAGAAGCTCCATCCCGTCCATGCGCGGCATCTTGATGTCGAAGATCGCGAGATCGGGCGGGGAATGGCGCAGACCGTCCAGCGCGGAGGCGCCGTCCGTGTAGGTCTGGATGCGGTAGCCTTCGGTCTCAAGCGCGATCGACACAGAGGTGAGGATATTCCGGTCGTCGTCGACGAGGGCGATGGTCGGCATGCGCGGTCCCTGACTGAACGGGCTCAAGCGCGGTCCCGGCTCTTCGCACAGGCCGCGCCACGTCCCGGCCCCGAGGGGGCAGACAAAAACGCGAACCGGGCAGTTTGGGCACAGCCCGGCACACGCAGAGGGACAGGTGCTTTAGTACGGCCGATCGGAAAAAGCGAGCGGCGGTCATAGCTTGGCCGTAAGACGGGAGCCCAGCGGTCCTTCTGCGGCCCATCTGACGCGGTTGCGGCGCCTCGCGCGGCCCACGTTGCACCGCTAACGTGGCGGCGGAACCGGGCGGCCGCTCGAGTGGGGAGGAATCGCGCATGGGCGAGACGATCGACACGGGTCCGAGTGCGGGAGGACCGGCCCGTCCGCTGCCAGCCGAGGCGGCGCCGTTCGACGCGATCGGCCTGTCGCGCACGCTCCTGCGCAGCGTCCGGTCCGGGGCGCTCGCGACCCTGGAGCCGGACGGGACGCCCTTCGCCTCCCTCGTCACGATCGCCACCGACGCGGACGGCACGCCGCTGATGCTGCTGTCACGGCTGTCGGCCCACACCCGCAACCTGCTGGCCGACCCGCGCTGCTCGCTGCTGTTCTCGCAGGGCGGCAAGGGCGATCCCCTCGCCCATCCCAGGCTGACCGTGGTCGGCCGCGCCGTCCAGACCGCCGAGGCGCGGGCGCGGGAGCGATTCCTGGCCCGGCACCCCAAGGCCAAGCTCTACGCCGACTTCCCGGATTTCGGCTTCTTCGCCCTGGCGCCCGAGGCCGGCCACCTGAACGGCGGCTTCGCCAAGGCCGCGACCCTGACCCGCGACCAGCTCCTCCTCGACCTCGCGGACGCGCAGGCGATCGTGGCGGGCGAGCGCGGCGCCGTCGAGCACATGAACGCCGACCACGCCGACGCGCTGGCGCTCTACGCCGCCGGCGCCGGCGGCGCGGCCGACCTGCCCTGGCGACTCACCGGCCTCGACCCGGAGGGCATGGACCTGATGGCGGCCGACCGCACCGTGCGCGTCCCCTATCCGGAGCGCGTCACCGACATGGGTGCGCTGCGCAAAAGCCTCGTTGCCATGGCCGCGCGGGCGCGCGCGACCGGTGCGGACGCGTAAACGCGCAAGGACTTGGCGATCAGGCATGGCGAAAGGTCGCTGACCGCCCCATATCGGCCCCATGAGCGATACCCAGACAGATACCTACCCCTTCAGCCTCGACGTGGAGCCGGTCGGCGAGAGCGGCTCCCTGTTCCAGTGGAGCATCCGCAAGCACGGCAAGCTGCACCAGCGTTCGGACCGGAAGCATCCGACCGAGGCCAAGGCGCGCTCCCACGGCGAGGCCGAGATCGAGCGACTGATCCGCGACCGCGGTCGCTGAGCCAGATCGCTCCTCGGCGCCAGACACGATCGTGACCCGGGGGCCGGCCCGTTCCGGCCCCCGTCGTTTTTGCGTCGTGGCCGACCGGACCGGAATCCGTCGTCCTCCCGGGAGCGCGCGGCGGCGCCCGGGATCCGAAGCCGCCGCCGCGCCGAGGCTGTCGCCGACTTTGCGCGTGCTTCAATCGGGCCGCGCATCTGCCCGGGCGCTCAGGCCGCGCTTGGCGCCTTCCCGCCGCGCTGCTATCTCGCGCGGGAGCCGATCCATCCGAACACGTCCAGACGTCAGACGGTGCGCGCCGGCGCGCGCCCGAACGGAATGCCGATGACAGCCCCGATCGACACCATCCGCAACTTCTCGATCGTCGCGCATATCGACCACGGCAAATCGACCTTGGCCGACCGGCTGATCCAGGCGACCGGTACGGTCGCGCTCCGCGACATGAGCGAGCAGATGCTCGACTCGATGGACATCGAGAAGGAGCGCGGCATCACCATCAAGGCGCAGACCGTGCGTCTGGAGTACAAGGCGCAGGACGGCAAGGACTACGTCCTGAACCTGATGGACACGCCCGGCCACGTGGACTTCGCCTACGAGGTCTCGCGCTCGCTGGCCGCCTGCGAGGGCTCGCTGCTGGTGGTCGACGCCTCGCAGGGCGTGGAGGCGCAGACGCTCGCCAACGTCTACCAGGCGCTCGACGCCAACCACGAGATCGTCCCGGTCCTCAACAAGGTCGACCTGCCGGCTGCCGAGCCGGACCGGGTGAAGGAGCAGATAGAGGAGGTCATCGGCCTCGACGCCTCAGACGCCGTGCCGATTTCGGCCAAGACCGGCCTCAACATCGAGGCGGTGCTGGAGGCGATCGTCACGCGCCTGCCGCCGCCGAAGGGCAACCGCGACGCGCCCCTGAAGGCGCTCCTCGTGGACAGCTGGTACGACGCCTATCTCGGCGTCGTGGTGCTGGTGCGGATCATCGACGGCACCCTCAAGAAGGGCATGACCATCCGCATGATGGGCGCGGACGCCGTCTACGGCGTGGACCGGATCGGCGTGTTCCGGCCGAAGATGGCCGACATCGACGCCCTCGGCCCCGGCGAGGTCGGCTTCTTCACCGGCTCGATCAAGGAAGTGGCCGACACCCGCGTCGGCGACACCATCACCGAGGACAAGCGCCAGACCACCGACATGCTGCCGGGCTTCAAGGAGGTCCAGGCGGTGGTGTTCTGTGGCCTGTTCCCGGTGGACGCGGCCGAGTTCGAGAACCTGCGCTCGGCCATGGGCCGGCTCCGGCTCAACGACGCCTCGTTCTCCTACGAGATGGAGAGTTCGGCCGCCCTCGGCTTCGGCTTCCGCTGCGGCTTCCTCGGGCTCCTGCACCTGGAGATCATCCAGGAGCGGCTGGAGCGCGAGTTCAACCTCGACCTGATCTCCACGGCGCCCTCGGTGGTCTACCGCCTCCAGATGCGCGACGGCGAGACCAAGGAGTTGCACAACCCGGCCGACATGCCGGACATCATGAAGATCGAGACGATCGAGGAGCCCTGGATCCGCGCCACGATCCTGACGCCCGACGAGTATCTCGGCGGCGTGCTGAAGCTCTGCCAGGACCGGCGCGGCGTGCAGATCGACCTCAACTACGTCGGCAAGCGCGCCATGGTGGTCTACGACCTGCCGCTGAACGAAGTCGTGTTCGACTTCTACGACCGGCTGAAGTCGATCTCGAAGGGCTACGCCTCCTTCGACTACCACGTGTCGGATTACCGCGAGGGCGACCTCGTGAAGATGTCGATCCTGGTGAATGCCGAGCCGGTGGACGCCCTCTCGATGCTGGTCCACCGCACCCGCGCGGAGTCGCGCGGCCGGGCGATGTGCGAGAAGCTGAAGGACCTGATCCCCCGCCACCTGTTCCAGATCCCCGTCCAGGCGGCGATCGGCGGCAAGATCATCGCCCGCGAGACGATCAAGGCCCTGTCCAAGGACGTCACCGCGAAGTGCTACGGCGGCGACATCTCGCGCAAGCGCAAGCTCCTGGACAAGCAGAAGGAAGGCAAGAAGAAGATGCGCCAGTTCGGGCGCGTCGAGATCCCCCAGGAAGCGTTCATCGCCGCCCTGAAGATGGACGATTGATCCGCGCCGTCGTTGCGAGCGGAGCGAAGCAATCCAGCTGCGCGGCGCTCGCCAGCAGTCCGCCGCCGTGGGTTCGTCGCTCCGCTCGCGATGGACGGTGTCGCCGCTTACCCGGGCGGCAGCACGTCGATCTGGATGCCCGCGTAATACGCCGCCAGATTGGCGATATCGGCGTCCGACAGCTCCTTCGCGACCACGTTCATGATCTCGTTCTGCCGCTTGCCGTCGCGGTACTCGGCGAGCGCCTTCACGAGGTAGGGTTCGACCTGCCCGGCGAGATTCGGCGCCTCCGGCAGCTTCGAGAGCCCGTCCATGCCGTGGCAGGTCTGGCAGGCGGTCGCGCGCTTCTTGCCCGCGGCCGCGTCGCCGGCCTGCGCCGAGAGCGGGACGAGGGTGGCGAGCAGAACGAGAAGCGGACGGATCATCGGGCGAACTCAAAGTGACGCTGGCACAAAGGGTCAGTGTAAAAGGCGCGGGTCCCTTCTCCCGTGCGGGAGAGGGACAGGGTGAGGGATCAGGTCGCTCCGAATGGAGTGCACCCTATTCGGCGCATCGAACGCGTGCCTGATCCTGAAAGTTCTCGTCCCTCACCCCTACCCTCTCCCGCTCGGGAGAGGGGGTCCGTCGCGTCTGTCCGCAATGGGGGCGTCCCTCTTGAGAAGGGGCGCCCGGTCGCAAAAAACTACTTCTCGTAGGAGATCCGGTAGATCGCCCCGGCGGAATCATCGGAGACCAGCAGCGAGCCGTCGAGCATCACCGCGACGTCCACCGGGCGGCCGAGATACTCGCCGTCGCCGGTGAGCCACCCTTCCGCGAACGGCTTGACCGACTCGACCTTGCCGTCGGCGCCGAGCTTGCCGAACATCACCCGGGCGCCCACCGGCTCGGTGCGGTTCCACGAGCCGTGCTCGGCGATGAAGATCCCGCCCTTGTAGGCGGCCGGGAACTGCTTGCCGTTGTAGAAGGTCATGCCGAGATCGGCCGCGTGCGGCGGCAACTCGGCCTGCGGGGCGACGGCGTCGGCCGGCGGCGTCTGGTCCTTGTACTCGACCGTGCGGACCGAGCCGCCGCCGAACCATGGGAAGCCGAAATTCTCGCCCGCCTTGGTCGCGCGGTTCAGCTCGCCCGGCGGCTTGTCGTCGCCCATGCCGTCGACCTGGTTGTCGGTGAACCACAGCGACTTGTCGGTGTTGAAGTCCATCCCGACCGAGTTGCGGATGCCGGTCGCGTAGACCTCGCGGTTCTTGCCGTCGGCGTCGATCCGGATGATGCCGCCGATGCCGGTCTTCTTGTAGAGGTCCATCTTCTCGGCGGGCGGCACGTTGTAGGGCTGGCCGAGCGCGATGTAGGTCTTGCCGTCGGGCCCGACCCGGCAGACCCGGGCGGTGTGGTTGAAGCTCTCTTCGGAGGCCGGGATCAGCGCGCCCTGCTTGACTAGCACGCCGGCGGCGACGTCCGGGTTCTCGTAGAAGAACTCGGCGGCCGGGAAGGCCAGGACGCGGTTCTGCTCGACCACGGTGAGCACGCCGTCCTTCGAGAAGCAGACGCCGTTCGGGATCTTGAACGTGATGCCGGGCGCGAAGGGGCGCACCTCGTCGGCGACCCGGTCCTTGTCGCGGTCGGTGACGGTGTAGATCTTGCTCTTGCGGGTGCCGACGAACAGCACCCCGGCATTGGGCCCGACCGCGATGGCGCGGGCGTCCGGCACCACGGCGTACAGGTCGATCTTGAAGCCGTCCGGCAGCTTGATCTTCGACAGGTTCTTGCGGATCGCGTCGGCGCGGCGGCCGGTCTGCGGGATCTCCGCGGCGGCCTGGGTGTCGGTGCTGTGGAAGCCCTCGAGCTTCTCGAGGTCGTCGGTCTTGGCCTTGGTCTCAGCAGGGGCCGCACCCTGCGCCAGGGCAGGGAGCACCGCCGCCGGCATGGCCGCGCCAGCGAAGAGCGCGGCGAGAAGCAGAGATCGCATCGATAGAATCCTCCCGGCGGCCCTTGGACCAGGGCATTACCGGAAGGGAACGATAGAGGCGCGGGAGAGACCGGCAAGCGGCGCCGGTGACGCGGCTCGCGCCCTGTCGCCTTCCACAGGGATTCCGGTCGGCGCCTCGGTGGGGCCGCACGCTCCGTCATACCGAGCGAAGCGAAGCGACCCAGGGCAGCGCGACCTCAAGGCGCTCGGCGTCGCCCGGGATCGCTTCGCTCCGCGCGCAGGGACGGTGAGGCCGACCCGTTCGACGCGAGCCGGATTCAGGCGACCTTGCGCGGGACGAGGCGCTCGCTGCCCAGGGCGGCCTCGGACCCCGACACGCCGGACTCGGTGTACTCGGCGTCCTCGTTCACCCGCCAGACGTCGTGCCGGCGCCGGCCGCAGAGGATGTTCTCCACGGTCAGCATCGCGGTCATCATCGCGTGGTCCTGGTTGTTGTACTTGTGCATGCCGTTGCGGCCGACGAGATGCAGGCTCGGGAAGTCCCGCTCCAGCTCCCGCCGCACGGTCACGACGTGGCCGGCATACTCCTCGTCGTAGACCGGGTAGGCCTTCGGCTGGCGGACCACGCAGGCGTCGACGACGTCGGCCGAGTCGATCAGGCCGATCTGCCCGATCTCGCGCTTGGCGAGTTCCACCAGCTCGGAATCGTCGGCGTTCCACAGGCCGTCGCCCTCGAAGCAGAAGTACTCGAGGCCCAGGCAGGTGTGGTCCGCGTCCGGCACCATCTCGGGCGACCAGGAGCGGAAGTTCTGCACGCGACCGACCTTCACCGACGGGTCGTGGATGTAGATCCAGTTGTCCGGGAAATTCTTGTCCGACTTGGCGATGAGCGCCACGGTCAGGAAGTCGCGATACTTCAGCGCCCGGGCGTTGAAGGTGCTGAGCGGCCGCGGGCGGATCGCGTCGACCAGCTCGCGGACCGGCGCGGACGAGATGACGTTGCGGGCCGTGAAGGTCTCGCGGCTGCCGTCGGAGCGGCGGGCCGCCACTGTCCAGACGCCGGTGCCGGCATCGTAGCTCAGGGAATCGACGCTGCGGTCGAGCTTCAGCTGGCCGCCCTGGGCGTGGATCTTGGCGGCCGCCGCCTCCCACATCATGCCGGGTCCGCGGCGGGGATAGCGGAACGACTCGATCAGCGTCTTGATGACCGGACCGCCGGCCTTCGGCGCCTTGCGCAGGCCCAGCGACCGCTTGACGCCGTCGCGGATCGCCGCGCCGAGGTCGAGCCCCTTGATGCGCTGGGCCGCCCAGTCGGCCGAGATCGCGTCGCACGACATGCCCCACACCTTCTCGGTGTAGGTCTTGAAGAAGATCGAGAACAGGCGCTCGCCGAACTGGTTGCGCACCCAGGCGTGGAAGGTCTTGGGCTCCGCGACGGGCCGCAGGCGGGCGTAGAGGTAGGAGGCGACGCAGGCCGCGCTCGTGACGACGCCGAGGTTGCGCAGCGCCTCGAAGGCCTTGAGCGGGTAGGCGTAGTACCGGCCGCGATAGTAGATCCGCGACAGCCGCGGGCGCTCGATGAAGTCGTCGGGGAGGATCTCGTCCCAGAGATCGACCACGGCCTGCGACTTCGAGAAGAATCGGTGGCCGCCGATATCGAACAGGTAGCCGTTGTGCGAGACGGTGCGCGAGATCCCGCCGACCTGCGCCGGATCCCGCTCCAGGACTGTGACCGAGCGGCCCTTCTTCGACAGCAGGTATGCGGCGGTCAGGCCCGCGGGCCCCGCGCCGATCACCAGCGTCTCGGTGTGGTGGCTCATCCCATGCTCCGGCGATTGGTGCGGCGCGCGACGCGCAGGACGCCGACCGGTCGCCAGGATGCCCGGTCGTGGTTAAAGAACTGCTGGCGCCGACGGGGCAGACCGGCGATCGGACCGCGGGTCCGGTGCCCTTTGACCGCGCGTTAAGCCGAACCGCGCGAGCATGCCGGCGAGGGCATCGACCGCCCGCCCGGGTGATCCAACCATGCCGGATCCGGCGCTACCCCTCTCCCGACCGCGCGGGCGGATCGAGGCCCGCACGCTGCTGTGGGTGCTCGCCGCCCTCTGCATCGCGACGATGAACGCCCCCCACGCCGTGTGGGAAACCGTCCACCACCTGCGCGTCCCGGATACCGACGACGCCATGCGCCTCGTGGAAGTCCGCGACCTGCTGTCCGGCCAGGGCTGGTACGACAACGTCCAGTACCGCTTCCTGACTCCGGGCGGCGTGCCGAGCCACTGGTCGCGCCTCGTCGACGCGCCCATCGCGGGCCTGATCCTGGCGCTCACGCCCCTGACGGGCCTCGCGCGCGCCGAGGGCCTGACGGCGGCCCTCTGGCCGATGCTACTCTTCGGGCTCTACGGCTGCCTGCTGTATCGCGGCGTCCGGCACAGCTTCGGCAGCCGGCCCGCGCTCCTGGCCCTGATCGCGGCCACGCAGACCCTCGGTGTGACGATCCAGTTCCAAGTGGGGCGGGTCGATCACCACAACCTGCAGATCATCTCGATTCTCGGTCTCGCCTTCTGCATGATCCGCGGAGGTCTGCGACCCGGCGTGATCGGCGGGTTCCTGGCGGCCGTCTCGCTGGCGATCGGCCTCGAGGGCCTGCCCTTCGTCGCGCTCGCGGCCCTCTTTCTGACCGGCGACTGGTGCATGCGCGGACGACCCGCGCTGCCGTCACTCGCGGGCTTCGGCCTCGGTCTCGGCCTGGCCGCGCCCGGGCTGTTCGCCCTCCAGACGGCCCCCGCGCTCTGGGGCGTCACCCACTGCGACGCGCTCTCGCCGCCCTGGCTCTGGCTCTTTCTGGGCGGCCTCGGCCTCGCCGCCGGAGCCGCCGCCGCGGGCGAGCGCCTCGCGACGGTCCTGGCGCGCCTCGCCCTCGCGGGCCTCGCGGGGAGCGTCCTGCTGGCCGGGTTCGCCACCGCCTTCCCGGCCTGCCTCGGCGGCCCGTTCCCCGACATGCCGCCCCTGGTCCGGATCCACTGGCTGCTCACGGTCAACGAGATGGCACCGCTGACGAAATTCGTGGCGCGCGGTCAATGGGAAGCCCTGGTCTTCTACCCGGTCGTGTTCCTCGCGAGCCTCACGGCCAGCGGGATGGCGTGGCGCGGGCCGGAACGCCGGACCTGGTCGGTGATCGCGCTGTTCCTGTGGCCGGGGCTGATCCTCGGCATCGTTCAGTTCCGCGGCCTCTACATCGTCTCGGGCTTCGTGCCGCTGGTCGCGGGTGTCGTCCTCGACCGCGCTTTGGCGCGGGCCGCCCGCCCGGCCGCGGCCGGGCGCTGGCCCGTCGCGCTCCTCGGTGCCGCGATGGTCAGCAGCCTCTGGATGATCCCCGCGCTCCTGGCGGGGATCCTGGCGACCGGCCTGCGCACCGCGCCCGACGCGGCCGAGACCACCGCCTGCCTCGACGACGCCGCCGTCCGCCCCCTGGCGCGCCTGCCGGAAGGCACCGTGCTCGCCCCGATCTTCATGGGGCCGTCGATCCTGCTCCGGACCCCGCACGGGATCGTCGCCGCGCCCTACCACCGGGCCGTTCCCGGCCTCGCGGCGGCAATCGAGGGGCTGGGCGGCACCGAGGCCGACCTCGACCGGGTCCTGACGGCCTTCAACGTCCGCTACCTCGTCGCCTGCCCCGCCCGGCCGGCCGAGAATCTTCAGGCGGAGACGGCCTTCGCGACGCGACTCGCCGAGGGCGCTGCCCGGAGCGCGCGCCTCGTTCCGCTCGACGTGCCCGGACCGCTCAAGGCCTGGCGCGTCGTGCCCTGACGATCAGAGCAGGCGGCGATCGAGTCGGATGATCCGGCAGGGATCGCCGGCGCGCGCGGCCGGCGCGTGCGGGGCGCGGAGCAGCAGGGCCTCGGACCGTCCGAGGACGGCGAGCATCGACGAATCCTGGCGCTGCTCGGCGGTCGCGACCGGCAGCCGGCCAGGCTCGAGGGCGAGGCTCGCCCGCATGTAGTCGGCCCGCCCGTCATTCTCCGGCATATCGCGGCCGAGCGTCGCCGGCTCGCTCCGGTCGGCGCCCGCCAGCGGATCGCCCTGGAGCGCGCGGATCGCCGGCACCACGAACAGCAGCCCGCACACGATGGACGAGACCGGGTTGCCCGGCAGTCCGATCACCAGCATGTCGCCGAGGCGGCCGTGCATCAGCGGCTTGCCCGGCCGGAGGGCCACCCGCCAGAAGCCGAGCTCCAGCCCCTCCTTGGCGAGCGCGGCCTGAACCAGATCGTGGTCGCCGACGGAGGCACCGCCGAGGGTGATCAGCAGGTCGGCCCGCGCCGCGCGGGCGCGACGGAACGCGTCCGCCAGGGCGTCGTGGTCGTCCGCGGCGATGCCGAGATCGACGATGTCGGCGCCCGCCTCCGCGGCGAGGGCGCCGAGCGCGAGGCTGTTCGAGGCGACGATCTGGTCCCAGCCCGGCGTCGCGCCCGGCTCCACCAGTTCGTCACCGGTGGCGAGGATCGCGACGCGCGGCCGCCGACGGACCGGGAGCCGCGGATGACCGGCCGCGGCGGCGAGCGCCAGCCGCCGCGCGTCGAGGCTCATGCCGGCCGGGATCAGGGTCTCGCCCGCGGTGAAGTCGAGGCCGGCCCGGCGGATGAACCGCGCCGGCTCCACGGGCTCCAGAACGCGCACCGCGTCCGCCTCGGCGGTGGCGTTCTCTTGAATCAGGATCGCGTCCGCGCCCTCCGGCACCGGCGCGCCGGTGAAGATCCGGACCGCCTCGCCCGCGCCGATACGGCCCGAGAAGCCGTGGCCGGCCGCGCTGGTGCCGATCAGCCGCAGGGTCGCCCCGACCGCCGCGGCGTCGGCGCCGCGCACGGCGTAGCCGTCCATGGCCGAGGCCGGGAACGGCGGTTGGGTGCGCGAGGCGACGACGTCGGCGGCGAGCGTCCGACCGCCGGCCTGGGCCAGCGGCACGGTCTCGGGGTCGACCGGCGCGGCGACGCTCGCGAGCACCCGCGCCAGCGCCTCGGCGACCGGGATCAGCCCGCTCATTCCGTCGGAGCCCGGTAGGCGCCCGAGCGGCCGCCGTCCTTGGCGGTCAGCCGGATGCCCTCGATCCGCATGCCGCGATCGACCGCCTTCACCATGTCGTAGACCGTCAGGCAGGCCACCGAGACGGCGGTGAGCGCCTCCATCTCGACGCCGGTCGGACCCTGGACCCGGACCTCGGCGGCGATGCGCAGGCCCGGGAGCGCGTCGTCGGGCTCGCACTCCACCCGCACCTTCGACAGCAGGAGCGGGTGACAGAGCGGGATCAACTCGTGGGTGCGCTTGGCCGCCATGATGCCGGCGAGCCGGGCCGTGCCGATCACGTCGCCCTTCTTGGCGTCACCTTCGCGGATCAGCGCCAGCGTCTCGGGCCTCATCACGATCTGACCTTCCGCCCGGGCGGTCCGGTCGGTGGCGGGCTTGTCGGTGACGTCGACCATGTTGGCCGCGCCGCTGGTGTCGAGATGGGTCAGCGTCGAGCCAGGCCGCATCGCTTACGCCTTCTTCCGCGGCTTGCCGCCCTTGGCGTCCGCGTCACCGAACAGCAGGGCGCGGGCCGCCACCGCGACGTCCGGCTGCCGCATCAGGCTCTCGCCGACCAGCACCACGCCGAGGCCGTTGTCCCGCAGCCGCACCACGTCGGCGTGGTCGCCGATGCCGCTCTCGGCCACGGCGATCCGATCCGCCGGGATCCCCGGTGCCAGCCGGATCGCGGTCTCGAACGAGACCTCGAAGGTCTTGAGGTTCCGGTTGTTGATGCCGACCAGGGCCGTGCCGAGGGGGATCGCCCGCGCGAGCTCGGCCTCGTCGTGCACCTCGACCAGGACATCCAACCCGAGGAGGTGCGCCGTCTCGACCAGGGCGACGGCCTCGTCGTCGTCGAGGCAGGCCATGATGACGAGGATGCAGTCGGCGCCCCAGGCCCGGGCCTCGTAGACCTGATAGGGCTCGAACAGGAAGTCCTTGCGCAGGACCGGCAGCCGGCAGGCCGCGCGCGCCGCCGTCAGGTACTCGGGCCGCCCCTGGAACGAGGGCTCGTCGGTCAGCACCGACAGGCAGGTGGCGCCGCCGGCCTCGTAGGCGGCGGCGAGGGTCGCTGGATCGAAGTCGGCGCGGATCAGGCCCTTCGAGGGCGAGGCCTTCTTGACCTCGGCGATGAGCGCCGGGCGATCCGCGCCGAGATGGGCCCGGATCGCCGCCGCGAAGCCGCGCACCGGCTCCGCCTGCGCGACCTTTCGCTCCAGCTTGGCGAGCGGCACGCGCAGCTTCGCCTCGGCGATCTCGCGGCGCTTGTAGGCCTCGATGCGGGCGAGGACGTTCGGCCGCTCGGTCGGCGTCCCGGCACCCTGCTCCGGGGTCGCCTCGTGCGTCAGCGAGCTCATCGGCCCTCCTGCCCGTTGGCGTGGTCGTTCGAAGCCCGGACGAGGCGGGCGAGCGTCGCCCGGGCGGCCCCGGAATCGACGGCATCCTGCGCCTGCGCGACGCCGTCCGCCAGGGCCCGCACGGCCCCCGCGACGACGAGCGCCGCCCCCGCGTTGAGGACCGCGATGTCCCGGTAGGCGTTTCGCGCCCCCGCCAGGACGGCCTCGAGGGCCCGCGCGTTGTCGGCCGGGTCGCCGCCGCGCAGCTCCTCGGGGGCGCGGAGCGCCAGACCGAAGTCGCGCGGGTCGATGGTGAAGTGGGACAGCCGGCCCGCGTCGAGGGCAACCACCTGCGTCGGGCCCGTGACGGTGATCTCGTCGAGCCCGTCGGACCCGTGGACGGTCCAGACCCGGCGGCTGCCGAGTTCGGCCAGGACCCGCGTCAGCGGCTCCGCGAGCGCCGCCTGGGCGACGCCGAAGAGCTGGTAGCCGACGCTGGCCGGGTTGCTCAGCGGGCCGAGCAGGTTGAAGATCGTGCGCACGGGCAGTTCGGACCGGACCGCCGCGACGTGGCGCATCGCCGGGTGGTGGGCCTGCGCGAACAGGAAGCAGAGGCCGGCCTCGTGGAGGCAGCGGGCCTGCGCGGCGGGGTCGAGCCCGAGCCGGACGCCCAGAGCCGCGAGCACGTCGGCGGCGCCGGAGCGCGAGGTCGCCGCGCGGTTCCCGTGCTTCGCCACCGGCACGCCGCAGGCGGCCACGACGATCGCCGCCAGGGTGGAGACGTTGACGCTGCCGGAATGGTCGCCGCCGGTGCCGACGACGTCGACGGCGTTCGCCGGAGCCGCGACGCGCGTCATCCGCGCCCGCATGGCCTCGGCCGCGCCGACGATCTCCTCGACGCTCTCGCCGCGCACCTTGAGGGCGGTCAGGAAGGCGCCGGCCTGGACCGGCGTGACCTCGCCCGACAGCAGGTCGTCGAAGGCGGCGCGGGCCTCGGCGCGGTCGAGGGGGAGGCCCCCGGCGACCTTCGCGAGATGGGGTCTGAAGCTGTCCATGGGTTCTTACGGAGGGCCGCCCCGGCCCCCGGCGTCAATGCACGTCGGCACGCGTCCTGTCACGCGCCGTGTTCCAGGCGGCGGCGAGATCGAGGAAGTTCTTCACGATCTCCGTGCCGTGCTGCGACCGGATGCTCTCGGGGTGGAACTGGACGCCGTGGAGCGGCCGGTCGGCGTGCTCCAGGCCCATGATCAGGCCGTCCGCCTCGGCGGTGACCCGCAGGGCCGTCGGACAGGTCGCGCGGTCGACCACCAGGGAGTGGTAGCGCGTCGCCTCGAAACTGTCGTTCAGGCCGCGAAACAGGCCGCGCGCGCCGTGCCGGATGGTCGAGACCTTGCCGTGGAGCGGCAGGGGCGCCCGCACGACGTCGCCGCCGAAGGCCTGGCCGATCGCCTGGAGGCCGAGGCACACGCCGAAGATCGGAATCTCCTCGGACAGGTCGCGGACAACGTCGAGGCAGATCCCCGCCTCCGTGGGCGTGCACGGCCCGGGTGACAGCACGATCGCGTCGGGTGCCCTGGCGCGGATGTCGGCGATCGTCAGCGCGTCGTTGCGCGCGACATCGACCGTACCGCAGAGCGGCCCGATCAGGTGCACGAGATTCCACGTGAAGGAATCGTAGTTGTCGATGACGAGGACGTTGGGCATCGCGGCGGCACGCTCGGGCATGCAGGCGATGTGACCGCTCGCACCCGCGCGGTCAACCATCGACGTCGGACGGCGCCGGGACCCGAGCCGCCGCGCGTCCGCCCTACTGCCCGCGTTTCGCCTGCGCGGCGAAGCGCACCGCCTCCTCGGCGGCCCGGAACAGCGCCTTGGCCTTGTTGACGCATTCCTGCTGCTCGGAGGCGGCGTCCGAGTCGTAGACGATCCCGGCCCCGGCCTGGACGTGCATCGTCCCGTCCTTCACCACCGCGGTGCGCAGGACGATGCAGGTGTCCATCTCGCCCCGCGCGCCGAAATAGCCGATGCAGCCCGCGTACGGCCCGCGCTTCTCGCGCTCCAGCTCGTCGATGATCTCCATGGCCCGGACCTTCGGGGCGCCCGAGACCGTGCCGGCCGGGAATCCCGCCGCCAGGGCGTCCAGGGGATCGTGGCGCGGGTCGAGGTCGCCCTCGACGTTCGACACGATGTGCATGACCTGGCTGTAGCGCTCGATGAAGAACGAGTCGGTCACCCGGACGCTGCCGATCCGCGAGACCCGGCCGGCGTCGTTGCGGCCGAGATCGAGGAGCATCAGGTGCTCGGCCCGCTCCTTCGGATCGGCGAGCAGCTCCTCGGCGAGGGCGGCATCCTCGGCCTGGGTCGCGCCGCGGCGGCGCGTGCCCGCGATCGGGCGGACCGTGACCACGCCGTCGCGCACCCGCACCAGGATCTCGGGCGAGGAGCAGACGATCTGGAAGCCCTCGAAGTCGAGGTAGCACAGGAACGGCGCCGGGTTCGTCCGCCGGAGCGAGCGGTACAGGCTGAAGGCCGGGAGGGTGAACGGCGCCGAGAAGCGCTGGGACAGCACCACTTGGAACACGTCGCCCGCGACGATGTACTCCTTGGCGCGCGCCACCATGGCGAAGAAGTCGTCCGGCGGCGTGTTCGAGACCGCCTCGGGCGGGGCGACCGCCGACAGGTCCACCCGCGCCTCGATGGGCAGCGGCCCCTCCAGGGCGGCGGCGACCCGGTCGACGCGGTGCAGCGCGTCCTCGTAGGCGGCCCGGGCCGCGACGCCGGGGGCGGGCCGGACCGGCGAGACGACGGTGATGACGTCGCGGATGGAGTCGAACACCACCATCACGCGGGGGCGCACCAGGATCGCGTCCGGCACGCCGAGGGGATCGGGGTTCGGCTCCGGCAGCCGCTCCATGGCGCGGACCATGTCGTAGCCGAGATAGCCGAACAGGCCGGCGGCCATCGGCGGCAGGTCCTGGCCGTCCGACTCGCCGATGGCGCTCTCGGCGATCAGGGCTCGCAGGCTCGCCAGCGGCGCCCGGGAATCCGGCTCGAACCGCGTGAGATCGGCCCCGCGCGCGATCGCGGGCGCCCCCTCCCGGCAGCGCCAGATCAGGTCCGGATCGAGGCCGATCATCGAGTAACGGCCGCGGACGGCGCCGCGCTCGACCGATTCGAGCAGGAAGGCCGGCCCGGAATGGCCGGCGCGCAGCTTGAGGAACGCCGCCACCGGCGTCTCGAGGTCCGCCACGAGGCTCACCGCCGCGAGGCTCGGCTGCCCGGCCTCGTAGCGCGCCGCGAAGGCCGCGTAGTCCGCCGTTTCGGCCATGCCTCAGTACTCGCCGCCGATGGCGCGCCGCAGGGCCGCCGGATCGACCTTCACGCCGGCGTTCTTCTGAACCTCGCTGATGTACTCGGACAGCACGTCGTCGGCGAGCGCGGCCTGGAAGCTCTGCGTGATCTGCTTGTCGCTCGGGCTGTCGGCCACGAAGGCCGGCACCGTCGCCGCCGTGACCTTGAAGACCGCGCGCGAATCGCCGGCAGCCGCCGTGCCGGCCTTGCCCACCGGGGTCGCGAAGATCAGGTTCACGACGTCCGCCGTGAGCATGTCCTTGGCCTGGTTTCGCGCGAGATCCTGCGCATCCTGCAGGTTGACGCCGACCTCCTGGGCGGCGGCCTCGATCGTCTCGCCCTTGTTGATCTTCTCGACGAGCTCGCGGCCCTTGGCCTGGAGGCGCTTGGCGATCTCGGTCGCGGTCCAGCCGGCCTTCACGCCGTCCTTCACCTCGTCGAGGGGCTTGTCGTGGGCGGCGTCGATTCCGGTGACGTCGTACCAGACGTAGCCGCCGGTCTTGGTCCGCAGGGGCTCGTTGTCGCCGCCGATCTCGGCGCGGAACAGGGCCGGCAGGGTGGTCTCCGGGTCCGGGATGTCGGTGATCCGCTGCCCGTCCGGTCCCTTGCCGTTCGCATCGACGGCCTTCACGGCGACGACCTTGAGGCCGCGCTCGGCCGCGATGTCGGCCAGCGGCTTGGCGCCGGCCCGCTGGTCCTCGATCGCGTCGCGGGTGGTCTCCATGGCGTCGCGGGCGCGGGCCAGGGCGAGGGCCTTGCGGATCTCGCCGTCCACCGCCTCGAACGGCTTCACCGTCCCGGCCTCGATCTTGGTCACGCGCAGCAGCACCGTGCCGAACCGGCCCTGGACCGGCTGGCTGACGCCGCCCTCCGGCAGCGCGAAGGCGGCGTCGGCGACGGCCTTGTCGAACAGCTCGCTCTTGGTCAGCGTGCCGAGGGTCAGGTCCTTCTCGTCGGTGCCGCGCTCGGCCGCCACCGCGTCGAAGGTCTTGGAGCCGTCCGTGATCGCCTTGCGGGCCGCCTCGGCCGCGGCCGCGTCGGGGAACACGATCTGCTGGATCGTGCGCTTCTCGGGCGTGCCGTAGCGGTCCTTGTTCAGCGCGTAGGCGGCGCGGGCGTCGGCCTCGGTGATCGCGTCGGGCTTCGCCATCGCCTCGGGCTCGACCACGAGGAGGTTGGCCGCCCGGAACTCCGGCGCCCGGAAGCCGGCCTTGTTGGCCTCGTACCAGGTCCTCAGCTCGTCGTCCGTCGGCTCGGGGATCTGTCCGGCCACCGACGGGGTCAGCATCAGGTAGGCGGCCGCGCGGCGCTCGGTGGTGTAGCGGTGGACGGCCTCCCGCATGGCGAGCGGCACGTGCAGGTCCGACGACACCGCCTCCGCCAGCTGCAGGCGGGCGATCACCGAGCGCTGCTCGCGCACGAACAGGCCCTCGTTGAGGCCGGCGCGCTGCAGGGTCTGGTAGAAGAGCTGCGGCTCGAACTGACCCTGCTGGTTCTGGAAGCTCTTCTCGTCGTGGATCGCCTTGATCACCGAGGAATCCGGCACCGTGAGGCCGAGGTCGTGAGTCTTCTGATCGAGGGCGGCCTCCGTGATCAGCTGGGACATCACCTGACGGTCCAGACCGAGCATCCGCGCCTGATCGGGCGTGAGCGGACGCTTCAGCTGCGTCTGATAGCGCTGCAGCTGGTTCTGGTAGGCTTGGCGCACCTGCTCGGCGGTGATCGGCGTGCTGCCGACCGTGGCCACCTTGTTGCTCGCGCCGCCGCGGAAGAACTCCTCGACCCCGAAGATGCCGACACCGGCGATCAGCAGCGTGAAGATGATCGTCAAGACGATCTTGCCGAGCCAGTGCTGGCTGGCGTTGCGGATGCCCTGAAGCATGGTCTGTGATCGAGTACCTTCGGCAGCCGTCCCGTCGCCGGGCCGGCGCTGTCCCTGAGAGCCGACCGCGATAGACCATTCGCGTCCACAGGCAAAGGCTCGGGCGCTCCGGGCCGTTTGCACGCTCAAGCTCGCTCTGGTAGGCCCCGGCAACTTCGGAAAAGCCGCGGCGGAGCGAGGGCAGGAATGACGCAGTCTGGGCGCAAGCCGCTTGTCGCTGGCAACTGGAAGATGAACGGGACCCGGGCATCCATCCAGGTTGTCGAAGCGATTCGCGACGGGCTCTCGCCGGACCTCGCGTCCAGCATCGACGTGCTGATCTGCCCGCCCGCGACGCTGATCGGATCCTGCGTGGCGGCGGCGGCCGGATCGCCGATCGCGATCGGAGGCCAGAACCTGCACGCTCGCCCGAGCGGCGCCTTCACGGGCTCGATCTCCGCCGAGATGCTCGCCGATCTCGGCGCCAAGTACGTGATCGTCGGCCATTCCGAGCGCCGGGCCTATCACCACGAGACCGACGACGGCGTCCACGCGAAGGCGCTGGGCGCCAGGCGCGCGGGCTTGTGCGGCATCATCTGCGTCGGTGAGACGATCGAGGAGCGCGAGCAGGGCCGCGCCCTCGACATCGTCCGCGCCCAGCTCGCCATCGGCCTGCCCAAGGGCGCGACGGCGGCCGACACGGTGATCGCATACGAGCCGGTCTGGGCGATCGGCTCGGGGCGGACGCCGACGCCGCGCGACGTCGCCGAGGTTCACGCCTCCCTGCGGGAGATGCTCGACAAGCTCGTGGGCGACGAGGCGCAGAAGATCCGCATCCTCTACGGCGGCTCGGTGAAGCCCGGGAACGCCAAGGAACTGCTGTCGGTGGACAACGTGGACGGCGCGCTCGTGGGCGGCGCCAGCCTCGTGGCGGACGATTTCCTGGGGATCTGCGCCGCCTACGCCTGACCGCGGGACCGCCAGGGCGCGGCGCCGCGCCCGCTAACGGCGCGCGATGGTCGCGCCGCGCGGCCGTCAGATCTTGAAGGCCTGCCGGGCGAGCAGACGCCAGCGGCCGCCGTCGCTGTGCCAGACCTGCATCACGCCGATATGCACCGGCGACGTCTTGCCGCCCGAGACCACCTCGCCGGTGAAGACGTGGCGCGCGATCGCGTCGTCGCCGATCACCGAGACGGACCGGTCCGAGAGGCTGATGCTCGGGAAGGTCGAGCGCTTGCTGGTCAGCGTCTCGATGAAGGCCGTCTTGTCCTGCACCTGACCGCTGGAATGGCCGTAGCTCAGACCGTCGAGGACCAGGGCGTCGAGGGCCGGCCCGTCCGCGGCCAGTAGGGCCTTGGTGAGGGCGTCGACGGCCTGTTCGACGGCGGCGCCCTGGGCGGTGGCGTCGGATCCGGCCGCTGAGCCCGGGCCGGACCGGATCAGGACGGGCGCGGCGATGGCGGCGGCGAGCGCCGCACGGCGGGACACGGACATGGTTTGCCTCCCGGACCGGGCGGCGCGTTCGGTCGACCGCCCTTTCCCGGCAGAGAGCACGATGCGCGGCCGAAGGCGAGGGTCGAAGCGGACAGCCGGCCGCTCGCGTCAGGTTGGCGACGGGCGGCCGGTGGTGTATGCCGTCGCCGAATTCCGGCCGGTCCGCCCGAAGCGTCGCCCCCGAAGCTCCCGCCGCACGCCCGCGTGCCCGGGAGGTTCGTGAACGATCGTTGGCCCCGGCCCTCGTGCGTTCGTCTTCCGGTGCCCGCTGCCGGCGCGCGGCGCTGAAGAAGATCCCGGAACACCGATGCAGACCGTCCTGATCGTCGTCCACCTCATCATCGTGCTCGCGCTGATCGGCGTCGTGCTGCTCCAGCGCTCCGAGGGCGGCCTCGGGCTCGGCGGAGGCGGCGGTGGCGGCGTCGGCGGGTTCATGACCGGCCGCGGCCAGGCCAATGCCCTGACGCGGGCCACCGCGATCCTGGCGGCCCTGTTCTTCACCACCAGCATGGTCCTCGCCATCCTGTCGCACCGCTCGGCGGCGCCGAAGTCGATCTTCGATACCGGCGCGCCGCAGACGTCCGGCCAGCCGGCCAAGCAGCCGACCGGTGCGGACAACCTGCTCGACACGCTGCGCCAGCAGCAGGACCGGGCGCCCGCCACCGCGCCGGCCCAACCGGCACCGGCCCAGCCGGCCCCCGCCCAGCCGGCGGTTCCGGAAGCGCCGCAGTCGCGCTGACGGCGCGCGCCGCCGGCGGCGCGGCGTCGACCCTTATCCCGACGGACCGGCGCTCGGCCGGTCCACGCCATGCGTCGCGCGATCCCCAGCCCATGCGCGGGCCGGGGCCTCCGCCGTTTGGCAAATGCCAGCAGCTTCTTTATGGACCGAGGCCCATGACGCGGTACGTTTTCATCACCGGCGGCGTGGTTTCCTCCCTCGGCAAGGGCCTCGCCTCGGCGGCCCTGGCGGCGGTGCTTCAGGCCCGCGGCTACCGGGTCCGGATGCGCAAGCTCGATCCCTATCTGAACGTCGATCCGGGCACGATGAGCCCGACGCAGCACGGCGAGGTGTTCGTCACCGACGACGGCGCCGAGACCGACCTCGACCTCGGGCACTACGAGCGCTTCACCGGCGTTCCGGCGAGCCGGGCCGACAACATCACGACGGGGCGGATCTACCAGGACATCATCGCCAAGGAGCGCCGCGGCGACTACCTCGGCGCCACGATCCAGGTGATCCCGCACGTCACCAACGCGATCAAGGACTTCGTCCTCGACGGCAACGACAGCTTCGACTTCGTGCTGGTGGAGATCGGCGGCACGGTCGGCGACATCGAGGGCCTGCCGTTCTTCGAGGCGATCCGGCAGCTCGGGCAAGAACTGCCGCGGGGCACCTGCTGCTACGTCCACCTGACGCTGCTGCCCTACATCCCGTCGGCCGGCGAGCTGAAGACCAAGCCGACGCAGCACTCCGTGAAGGAGCTGCGCTCCATCGGCATCCAGCCCGACATCCTGCTTTGCCGCTGCGACCGGGATATCCCTGTCGATGAGCGGCGCAAGCTCGCGCTGTTCTGCAACGTCCGCGAGACCGCGGTGATCGAGGCGCGGGACGTGGCCTCGATCTACGAGGTGCCGCTGTCCTACCGGACCGCCGGCCTCGACCGGGAGGTGCTCGGCCATTTCGGCCTCGAGCACGGCGAGGAGCCGGATCTCGGCCGCTGGCAGACCATCGCGGAGCGCGTGCGCAACCCCGAGGGCGAGGTCTCGATCGCCATCGTGGGTAAGTACACGGGGCTGAAAGACGCCTACAAGTCGCTGACCGAGGCGCTGACCCACGGCGGCATCAGCCACCGGGTGAAGGTCAACCTCGAGTGGATCGAGGCCGAGGTTTTCGAGCGCGAGGATCCGGCGCCCTTCCTCGAAGGTCTCAACGGGATCCTGGTGCCGGGCGGCTTCGGCCAGCGCGGGGCCGAGGGCAAGATCCGGGCGGCCCGGTACGCCCGCGAGAAGCGCATCCCCTATCTCGGCATCTGCTTCGGCATGCAGATGGCGGTGATCGAGGCCGCCCGCTCGCTGGCCGGGATGCCGGAGGCCAATTCCACGGAGTTCGGCGAGACCGCCGAGCCGGTGGTCGGCCTGCTCACCGAGTGGCTGCGCGGCAACGAGCTGGAGCGGCGCGCCGCGGCCGGCGACCTCGGCGGCACGATGCGGCTCGGCGCCTACGAGGCGAAGCTCGATCCCGAATCGAAGATCGCCCAGATCTACGGGTCCGATCAGATCTCGGAGCGGCACCGCCACCGCTACGAGGTCAACATGGCCTATCGCGAGCGGCTGGAGGCCAAGGGCCTGCGCTTCTCCGGCGTCTCGCCCGACGGCCTCCTGCCCGAGACCGTCGAGCATGTCGGGCATCCGTGGTTCATCGGCGTGCAGTTCCACCCGGAGCTGAAGTCCCGCCCCTTCGAGCCGCACCCGCTGTTCAAGGGCTTCGTCGGCGCCGCGATCGAGCAGAGCCGCCTGGTCTGAGGCCGCGGCTCCGCGCCGCTGCTCGCGCGGCGGCCCGGCGCCCTATATCCTCGGCGTCGTGACCGAGATCCTCTTCTACCACATGCAGCGGCAGCCCCTGGAGAAGGTGCTGCCGAACCTCGTCGAGCGGTCGCTGGACCGCGGCTGGCAGGCCGCGATCCAGGCGGCGAGCGAGGAGCGCCTGCAGGCGCTGGACGACCACCTCTGGACCTACTCCGACGAGAGCTTCCTGCCGCACGGCACCGACCGCGAGCCCGATTCCGCGAGCCAGCCGGTGGTGCTCACGCTCCGGGACGTGAATCCCAACGCGGCCTCGATCCGCTTCCTGGTGGAGGGCGCCGACCTGCCGCCCGACGCCGGGCAGTACGAGCGGATCTGCATCCTGTTCGACGGGTCCGATCAGGACGCGCTCCTGCGCGCCCGCGAGCAGTGGAAGCAGGCCAAGGACGCCGGTCACGCGGTGGCCTACTGGCAGCAGGACGATTCCGGACGCTGGAACAAGAAGGCTTGATGGTGGCCCCCCACGCACGTCTCGGGCGCGCCGCGCTCGCCCTCGCCCTGACTCTGGCCGCGCCCTCGGCCACGCTGGCCCAGGACGCGCCGCACCCGCATCCCGCGGAGGCCAAGCCGGCGCCGCGCGGCCCGGAAGGGCGCCGCCTGCCGCCCGATGCGACGACGAAGCAGAGCGTGACGCTGCCGGACGGCCGGACCCTCGACTTCACCGCAACGGCCGGCAGCCTGCCCCTCGTCGACGAGGCGGGAAAGCTTCAGGCCGAGATCGCCTACGTCGCCTACACGATGGCGCCGCAGGCCGGCCGGGAGCGTCCCGTCACCTTCGCGGTCAACGGCGGCCCGGGCGCCGCGTCGGCCTATCTCAACATCGGGGCGATCGGGCCCTGGCGGCTGCCGGTCGGCGGGGACAGCATCAGCCCGTCCCAGCCGGTGACGCTGACGCCCAACGACGGGACGTGGCTGGGTTTCACCGACCTCGTGTTCATCGACCCTGTCGGCACCGGCTACAGCCGGGCCGCGGACGGGAACGGCAAGGCCTACTGGTCGGTCGATTCGGACGCCTCGACCCTGGCGGCGACCGTCGCCCGCTACCTGCGCGTCAACGACCGCATGGCGAGCCCGAAATTCTTCGTCGGCGAGAGCTACGGCGGCTTCCGCGGCCCGCTGATCGCCGAGAAACTCCAGGAGGAGATCGGCGTCGGCCTGTCCGGCATGGTGCTGCTGTCGCCGGTGCTCGATTTCGCGTGGCTGGAGACGCCGCGGGCCAACCCGTGGGGCTACGTGCTGAAGCTGCCCTCGCTGGCGGCCGGCGCCCTCGAGCGGGCCGGCACGGTGCCGACGCCCACCCTGCTCGGCGACGCGGAGGCCTACGCCTCGGGCCCGTACCTGAGCGACCTGCTCAAGGGGCCGAGCGACACGGCCGCCGTCGCCCGGATGACCGAGAAGGTCGCGCCCCTCGTCGGCCTCGACCCCGCCCTGGTGCGCGCGCAGGCGGCGCGCCTCTCGACCCGGAGCGTTCAGCGCGAGATCGACCGCTCCGAGGGCCGCGTGACCAGCGCCTACGACACCGGCATCACCGGCTGGGACCCGAATCCGGACGCCGCCCAGTCGAGCTTCGAGGATCCGCAGCTCACGGCCCTCCAAGCGCCGCTGACCAGCGCGATGCTCGACCTCTACGCGCGCACGCTGAAGTGGCCGGTGACCAACATGCGCTACGAGCTGCTGAGCAACGCGGTCAACCGCGGCTGGAGCTGGGGCTCGGGTCGGCAGGCCCCGGAGGTCCTGTCGAACCTGAAGGGCGATCTGGCCCTCGACGGGCACCTGCGCGTCCTCGTGGCGCACGGCTTCACCGATCTGGTGACGCCGTACTTCGCCTCGAAGCTCCTGCTGGCACAGGTCCCCGCCTACGCGGCCGGTCGCCTGAGCCTCGCGGTCTACCCGGGCGGGCACATGTTCTACACGCGACCGGATTCGCGCGCCGCCTTCAAGGCGGACGTCGAGCGGATGTACACGGACGCCCTGAAGGTGCGCGACGCCGGCGCGACCCGTCCGGCCGGCGCCCCCGCCGAGCATCTCAGGACCGCGCCGTAGCGTCTCCGGCCCGGCGCAGCGGTCACGCGTCGTCGAAGGCGAGGGCTTCGGCCGGGTACTCCACCATCATCCGGCGCTGTGCCTCGGTGTTCTGCCACTCCCCGACCTTCATGTAGCGGCCCTCGAGATCGCGCACCTCGACGACCTTGCCGATGGTGGGGATCGACTGGAAACCCTGCGGCCAGTTCGACGCGAAGTAGAAAACCTGCTCGACCCGATCCGAGAGGTGGCAGATCCCCGGCCCGAAGGTGCCCAGCCCGAAGACGAGATAGCGGCCGTTCACCAGGGCCGCGACGTCGGAGATCAGCGACTCGCTCTGGATCTCCACCGGCAGGCCGCGTCGCTCCGCGTAGGCCTCCACCTCCGCGATGACCGGGTTCAGCCGATTCTCGAACACGAGCTTGACCGAGCGGATCCGGCCCTCGGCCAGCAACCGGTCGATGACCATCCGGTAGAACGCGAAGGGCGGCTGCGGGTAGTGCGGATCGACCCAGGTGCTGAAGATGTCGCCCGAGCGGATGTGGATCAGGAGCTGGTCGTCGGGCTTGGCCGGGAAGGTCTCGGGCAGGCCGTTGAACAGCGGCCGGATCACGCTCTGCACGATCGCGCGCGAGTCCGTCGGTCCCCGCAGCGCGGTCACGCGCTCGAACTGCGTCGGGTCGAAGAACAGGCCCGACAGGAAGTAGCCGTCCGGCGGCAGCGGCTCGTCCGGCGGGATGAAGGTGATGCCGTCGCAGGTCAGGCGCTCGGTCAGGAAGATCACCTTGCTGCGGTCGACCTTGGGTACCTTGATGTATTTCAGGTTGAGCGCCTTCGCGATCGATACCGCGATGATGTACTGGACGAGGCAGTTGCCGAAGGCGCCGTTCTCGAACAGCGACAGGCCGACCAGGGCGTGGCTGGCGCGGTCGGGCGCCGATCGCAGATTGTAGGTGACGTAGACGTTGGCGCCGGACTTCTCGTTCAGGAGCGTCACGTCGAGGCCGAGCATCGCCCGCAGCGCGATCAGGTCGACCGCGGCCTCGTCGGCCCGGATCCCGACGCCGATGATTTGAGCCGGTGCGGGCGCGGCGATCCGGACCGCGCGCGCCCAAGCCCGCTCGTCGGGGACGATCGCGGCGACGAGGGCGTCCGGGGTCGCGGTCCAGCCGGCGAGGTCCGGCTCGGTCCACGTCGCGCCGTCCTGCGAGACCGCCACCGCGACGTCGCCGGGCTCCGGGGGAACCGCCGCCTCCCCCGACCGCAGGGCGACGGAGTGGATCGGAAACCGGCCGCCGAGGTCGACCTCGAGCCAGGTCGTTCCCGTCGCCGCATCGGAGACGATCCGCCGGTCACGGCCGGCCGCGAGATCGACGAGGACCGGGGTCGGATCGTCTGTCGGGGCCATCGGGTCTCCGGGAGTTCAGGGCCCGCGCCGGGGCCGGGCGGGTATCGGGTGCGGCGGTGCCCGCTCCGGGGCGCGGCCGTCAAGCCCGCCCCGATAGCGGGGCGGGCGCGGGAAACGGTCGCGATCCGGCGCCGCTCCGTTGTGTCCCGGCGGTCATGCGTCTACAACGGCCGGGCGACGGTGCCCCGGAGACGGGGTGAAAAGGGAATGCGGTGAGGGGTTTGAAGCCCCGATTCCGCGGCTGCCCCCGCAACTGTCAGCGGCGAGCGCCCGCCATGCGCCACCGGAGCGATCCGGGAAGGCGGTGGGCGCGCCGAGCCGCGAGCCAGGAGACCTGCCGTCGCGACAGGATCCCGCAATGCCGCCGGTGGGGCGGCTGGAGACGCTTCTGATGACGACGCAAACCCTCGCCCCCGTCGCCGCCGGCACCCGCTCATCGGAGCGCCCGATCGCCGTCGCGTTCGCGGCCGTGCTGGGCCTCGGCCTGCTGTTCATGGCGGGCTTCTCGCCGGCGATCGCGCTCCACAACGCGGCGCACGATTTCCGACACACCCAGAACTTCCCCTGCCACTGACGTCCCCGGACCAGGGATGATCATCCGGCTCCTGTCGGCGGCGCTCGCCGCCGGCTTCTTCGCGGCTGCCGTCGTGACGGGCCTCGAACTCACGCTGACCTCGCCGCTGATCGTGGCGGCCGAGCGCTACGAGCAGCAAGAGGCGCCGCGTCAGGCCGCCAAGGCGCTCCCGATCAAGGCGCTCCCGATCGTGCTGGCCCATGCCGGGCACGACCACGCCGCGCCCGACGCCGCGCCGGAATGGCAGCCCGGCCCCGGCCTGCCGCGGATGGCCTTCACCGGGCTCGCGACCCTCGTCGGTGGCGTCGGCTACGCGCTGCTGCTCGGCGCGGTGATGCTCGCCTGCGGCCGCGAACCCACGCCGCAGGTCGGCCTCGCCTTCGCGGTGGCGGGCTTCGCCAGCGTCGCCCTCGCGCCGGGCCTCGGCCTGCCGCCGGAACTGCCCGGCAGCGCGGCAGCGCCGCTCGCGACGCGTCAGGCGTGGTGGGTGATGACCGCCGCGGCGACCGGGATGGGACTCTACCTGATCACCATCCGCCGCGCGCTGATCACGATCCTCGGGGGGCTCGTCCTGATCATCACCCCGCACGTCGTCGGCGCCCCGCAGGCGCCCGAGGCCTCGTCCGAACTCCCGGCCGCGCTCGCCGCCCAGTTCGCCGCCCGGTCGCTCGCCATCAGCTTCGTGTTCTGGATCCTGATCGGGCTCGGGCTCGGCTGGGCGTGGCAGGCCTTCGCCCGCGGCGCTGATCGGGGGGCGGCCCGTGCCTGAGACCGTGCTCTACGTCTGCACCGCCTGCCGCCGCCCGGACGACGACCCGGACGGGCCCCGCGCCGGGGCCCGCCTGCTGGAGGCGCTCCGAGCGCAAAGCGGCGGCACGCCGGACCTGCGGGTCGAGGCGGTGGAGTGCCTGTCGGTCTGCAAGCGGCCCTGCACCGTGGCGGTCGCCGCGGCCGACCGCTGGACCTACGTCTACGGCGACATGGATCCGGCCGCCTCGGCCGAGATCATCCTCGGCGGGCTCGCGGCCTACGCGGCGACCCCGGACGGCATCGTGCCCTGGCGCGAGCGTCCGGAGGCGTTCCGCAAGGGCGTGATCGCCCGCATCCCCCCTTTCCCAGAACCCCGCCCGCTCCCCGCCGGCACCCTGGAGGCCGCGGAATGACCCTCGTCAACAAGATCCCCTGCACCATCGTCACCGGCTTCCTCGGGGCCGGCAAGACGACCCTCGTCCGCCACGTGGTCGAGAACGCCAAGGGGCGCCGCCTCGCCATCCTGGTGAACGAGTTCGGCGACATCGGCTTCGACAAGTCCTTCCTGGCGGCCTGCGGCGTCGAGGGCTGCACCGAGGACGCCATCGTCGAATTGCCGAACGGCTGCATCTGCTGCACGGTCGCGGACGATTTCGTGCCGGCGCTGGAGACCCTCCTCGGCCGCGCCGAGCCGCCGGAGCACATCCTGATCGAGACCTCCGGCCTCGCCCTGCCGAAGCCGCTGGTCCAGGCGTTCCAGTGGCCGGCGATCCGCTCGCGGGTGACCGTCGACGGCGTGGTCGCGGTGGTCGACGGCCCGGCGTTGGCCTCGGGCGCCTTCGCGGAGGATCCGGAGGCCCTGGCGGCCCAGCGGGCCGCCGACCAGTCGGTCGACCACGACAACCCCCTGGAGGAGGTGTTCGAGGACCAGCTCCTCTGCGCCGACCTCGTGGTGGTCAACAAGGCCGACCTGATCGACGCCGCGACCCGGGCGCGGGTCCGCGCCGAGGTCGAGGGGCACCTGCCCCGCGCCGTGAAAGTGGTCGAGACCGAGAACGGCGCCATCGACCCGCGGGTGCTGCTCGGCCTCGGCGCGGCCGCCGAGGACGATCTCGACGCCCGCCCCTCGCATCACGGAGAGGGCGAGGACCACGACCACGACGATTTCGAGACGGTCGCGCTGCCGGTGCGCGCGGCGGTGACCGCGGGGGATCTCGCGGCCCGGGTCGAGACGGCGGCCGAGGCGGCCGGCGTCCTGCGCATCAAGGGCTTCGCCGAGGTCGAGGGCAAGCCGATGCGCCTCGTGGTGCAGGGCGTCGGCCGCCGCGTGACCCATCATTTCGACCGCCCCTGGCGGGCCGGGGAAGCCCGCGACGGGACGCTGGTGGTGATCGGCCTGAAGGGCTTCGACAAGGACGCCGTCGCGGCGGCCCTCGCGGGATGAGGCCGGTCGCGCACGCCCGCCCGGACTCGCTCTAGGGGCCGCCGCGGTGCACCTCGTGCGCATCGATGCCGTCTCCCTCGACGAGGGCGAGGCGGCCGTGGATCTCGGGCAGGAGCCCGGCGACCTCGTGGTGCTGTCATTCACCGACAGCGACCTCGCTTCGGTCGGGCAGGCCCACGCCGCGGAGCCCGGCCTGCCGAGCCTGCGGCTCGCGAAGCTCGCCAAGCTGCGGCACCCGCTCTCGGTCGACCTCTACGTCGAGCGCGTGGTGGCGCGCGCCAAGGTGGTGGTGATCCGCTGCCTCGGCGGGCTCGATTACTGGCGCTACGGGATCGAGCGCTGCGCCGAGGCCGCGCGGGCGCAGGGTGTCGTTCTCGCGGTCCTGCCGGGCGACGACCGGCCGGATCCGCGCCTCGCGTCCTTCTCCACCGATCCCGACCTCGCCGGGCAGCTCGACGGCTATTTCCGCGCCGGCGGGCCCGACAACCTGTGGCGCATGCTGCGGAGCCTGGCGGTCCGCCTGGGCGCCGACGGACCGGTCGAGCCGCCCGTGCCGCTCCCGCGCGGTTTTCCCTGGTGTCCCGGTTGCGGAGTTCTTCCCCTCGAGACAGCCCTCGCCGCGGCCGCGACCGCGGTCCCGCTCGCCGGAGCGCGGATCGCCGCCGAGCCCGTCGCGCTCCTCCTGATCTACCGGTCCGCCGTGCTCGGCGGCGACACCGGCCCGTTCGTCGCCCTCGCCGCCGCGCTGCGGGCCCGCGGGATCGGCGTGCTGCCGATGGCCGTGTCCAGCCTGAAGGAGCCGCAGGCCGCCGCCGCGGTCGCCGCGGCCGTGCGGGCGCGCAGGCCCGACCTCGTGATCGCCGCCACCGCGTTCTCGGCCCGCGAGGACGAGACCGACTTCGTCCTCGACGGCGCCGATTGCCCGGTGCTCCAGGCCTTCACGGTGGGGTCGCCGCGCGCGGCCTGGGAGGCCTCCGCCCGGGGTCTCGGCGCGGCCGACCTCGCCATGCAGGTCGCGCTGCCGGAATTCGACGGCCGGCTCTCGGGCTTCCCGATCTCGTTCAAGGAGGAGAGCGCCGAGATCGCCGGCTTCGCCGAGCGGCGCGCCGCGCCCTACGAGGTCGGCATCGCCGCGCTCGCTGACCGGGCCGCGGGATGGCTGCGGCTGGCCGCCCTGCCCCGGGCGGCGCGGCGCTTGGCCCTGGTGCTGTCCGACTACCCCGCCCGCGGCGGCCGGGCCGGGTTCGCGGTCGGCCTCGACACGCCCGCGAGCGCCCGCGCAATCGCCGCCGACCTCGCAGCCGCCGGCTACGCGGCGGGCGCACTGCCGGAGGCCGGCGCGCTCATGGCGGCGCTCACGGAGGGCCCGGCCGAGTTCCGGGTGCCGCTGGCGGCCTACGCGGCGTGGTGGCGCACGCTCTCCGAGGACGTCCGCGCCGCCGTCACCGACAGCTGGGGCGCGGCCGAAGCGGACCCGGCCTGCGTCGACGGCGCCCTCCGGTTCCGGATGGTCCGGGACGACGGCCTCGCGGTCTTCCTCCAGCCCGACCGCGGCCGCGACCCCGACCGCAAGACCGGCTACCACGACCTCGACCGGGCCCCGACCCACGCCTACCTGGCCTTCCATCTCGGCCTGCGGCAGCATTTCGACGCCCTGGTGCAGCTCGGCACGCACGGCACCGCGGAGTGGCTGCCGGGCAAGGCCGTGGCCCTGTCACCCGACTGCTTCCCGGCGCTCTGCGTCGGCGGGCTGCCGGTGATTTACCCGTTCATCGTCGACGATCCGGGTGAGGCCGCGCCGCTCAAGCGCCGTCTCGGCGGGGTCGCGCTCGGTCACCTCACGCCCGACACCGCCGTCCACGCGCTGACGCCCGAGGCGGCCCGGCTCCGCGAGCTGGTGGAGGAGTACTCCGCCGCGAGCGTGCTCGACCCCCGCCGGGCCGATCTCATCGCCCGCGCCATCTTGGAGGAGGCCGAGTCGGCAGGCCTGCTCGACGGCGCCGGGATCGGCGCGGACACGCCGATGGACGAGGCGCTGACGCGACTCGACGCGCATCTCTGCGATCTCGGCGAGACCGTCTTCCGCGACGGCCTGCACGTCTTCGCCCGCGCGCCGGACGGGGCCGCGGACGCCGTCGCGGCGAGCGCGGACTCCGAGCGCGCCGGCCTGCTCGCCGCCCTCGACGGGCGGTTCGTCCGGCCCGGCCCCTCCGGTTCCCCGTCTCGCGGGCGGGCCGACGTGCTCCCGACCGGGCGCAACCTCGCGACCCTCGACCCGCGGGCCATCCCGAGCCGCGCAGCCGCGCTCCTCGGCGAGAAGGCCGCCGCCGCCGTGGTGACCCGCTACCTCCAGGACGAGGGCGCCTATCCGGCCCGGATCATCATGGACCTGTGGGCCTCGCCGACCCTGCGCACCGGCGGCGAGGACGTGGCCCACGCCCTGGCCCTGATGGGCGTGCGGCCGGTCTGGGACCATGCCAGCACCCGCGTCACCGGCTTCGAGATCCTGCCCCTCGCCATGCTGGACCGGCCGCGGATCGACGTCACCGTGCGGGTCTCAGGCGCGTTCCGCGACACTTTCCCCGACACGCTGGCGCTGCTCGACCGCGCCGCCCGCGCCGTGGCGGACCGGGACGAGGCCGACGACGAGAATCCCCTGGCGGCGGCGCGGCGGCGGGGTGACGCGTCCGTGCGCGTCTACGGGGCCGCGCCCGGCCGCTACGGCGCCGGCACCGCCGCCACGGCCCTCGACGGCGCCTGGGACGGCCGCGCCGACCTCGGCCGCGCCTACCTGGCCGCGAGCGGCCACGCCTACGGCGACCGCGAGGGGCCGGACGCCGATTTCGCCGCCAGGGTCGCGGCGGCCGACGCCTATCTCCACGCCTTCGACGTGGCCGAGCGCGACCTGTTCGACGGCGACGCCGCCGTCGACGCGATGGGCGGTTTCGCGGCGGCCGCTGCGCTGGAGGGAGCGAGCCCCGCCCTCTACAGCCTCGACGTCTCGGTGCCGGAACGGCCGAAGGCGCGGACGGCCCGGGAGGACGCCGTCCGCCTGATCCGCGGGCGCCTGGCCGATCCCCGCTGGATCGCGGCCCAGCTGCGCCACGGCTACCGGGGCGCGCAGGAACTCGCCCAGGGGCTCGACGCGGTCTTCGTCCTGGCCGCCGCGAGCGACGCGGTGACGGATTCGGGCTTCGAGGCGCTCTACGCGGCCTGGATCGCCGACGCCGAAGTGTTCGAGCGGCTGCGCGCCGCCAATCCCGCCGCGGCCCGGGCGATCCTGGAGCGGTTCGACGAGGCGCGGGACCGCGGCCTCTGGCACAGCCGGCGCAACGCCCTCCCGGCCGACGCACTGATGCGCGAGGCCGCCGAGTGAGCGCCGCCCCGCATCGGCGCGTCCTACCCGAGGCGCCGGCCCGCCGCGGCTGGTGCCCCGGCCTGGCGCGACCCATGCCGACCGGCGACGGGCTGCTCGCGCGCGTGCACCCGCCGCTCGGGATCCTGACCCTGGATCAGGCCCGCGCAGTGGCGGAGGGCGCGCGGCGCTTCGGGAACGGCCACCTCGATCTCACCGCGCGGGCCAATCTCCAGATTCGCGGCGTCACCGAGGCGACGCGGGCGCCGCTGGCCGCCTGGCTCGCGGCCCAGGGCCTCGGCGACGTGCGCGCCGACGGCGGCCCCCAGCGCCTGACACTCACCAGCCCCCTGGCGGGCCACGATCCGGACGAGACGGTCGACGTGCCGACCCTGGCCGCTGCCATCGAGACCGCGGGGCTCGCGATCCCCGGGCTGCCGGCCAAGACCCTGGTCGTCGTGGAGGGCCGCCCCGGCCGGGCGGTCCCGGAGGCGGATCTCAGCGTCGTCGCCGAGGGGCCGGGCCGCGTCGCGATCGCGGTCGCGCACGGTGAGACCCCGCGGACGCTCCTGACCTGCGCGGAGGACGCGGCGCCCGGCCACGTGGCGGCCCTGCTCGGCGTCTTCGCGCGGACCGGCCGGCGCCGGATGCGCGACCTGTCGGACGGCGAGATGGCCGCGCTGACCGGAGCGCTGTGCTCCGGAAGGCCGGCGCCATCCGCCGGCTCGGCGAAGGCGCGGGGTGGCTTCGCGCCGGGACGGGAGCCGGCACGTCCGGCGGGCGCACGGGACCTCCGGAGCGTCGCCATCGACGCGCCCTTCGGGCGCTGCACCGCCGACGCGCTCGAACGGGTCGCCGCCAGGGCGACGGCGATCGGGGCGGACGAGATCCGCCTCTCGGCCACGCGCGGGTTCGTGCTGCTGGTGCCGGCCACCGCCTCGGACGCGGCGGCGGCCGCGACGGCGGCCCTCGCGGCAGAGTTCATCGTCGTCCCCGACGATCCGCGGCGCGCGATCGCGGCCTGCACGGGGGCCCCGGGCTGCGCCTCCGGATCGACCCCCACGCTCGCGGACGCGGCGCGCCTCGCGGCGGCGTTCGGCCCTCTGGCGGCCTCGGGCCGCGCCGCGCACGTCTCGGGCTGCGCCAAGGGCTGCGCGCGGCCGGGCCCGGCCGACCTGACCCTCGTCGGCCGGGACGGGCTCTACGGCGTGTTGGTCGGGGGCGCGCCCGGCGATGAGCCGGCGATGGATCTCCCTATCGAGGCCGTGCTGGAGCGGCTAGGAAGGGCCGAGATCGACGGGCTCTCCGCCGCCTTCGCGCCGGAGATCACCCCTTCGGCATGCGGGAGGACCAGGAGACCGGCATGAGCGCGAGCCAGAACGCCCTGCGCCAGACAGGATCGGAGCCGGCCGCGGCCCACGAGTCCCCGTCCCGCTACGACTATATCCGCGACGGCGGCGCGATCTACGCGCGCTCCTTCGCGATGATCCGCGCCGAGGCCGATCTCGGGCGCTGGTCGGGCGCGGCCGAGCGCGTCGTCGTCCGCATGATCCATGCCTGCGGCATGACCGACCTGCCGGCCGACGTGGAGATGGCGCCCGACTTCGCCGCGGCCGGCGTCGCGGCCCTCCAGGCCGGCGCGCCGATCCTGTGCGACGTCCGCATGGTCGCCGACGGCGTGACCCGGGCCCGCCTGCCGGCCGGCAACGAGGTGATCTGCACACTGGGCGACCCGCGCGTGCCGGATCTCTCCAAGAGCCTCGGCACGACCCGATCCGCGGCCGCCATGGAGCTGTGGCGGGAGCACCTTCCGGGCAGCGTCGTGGCGGTGGGCAACGCCCCGACCGCCCTGTTCCGCCTCCTGGAGCTGCTCGACGCCGGCGTGGCGCCGCCCGCAGCGGTGATCGGCATCCCGGTGGGCTTCGTCGGCGCAGCGGAGTCGAAGGAGGCCCTGGCACGGGACGGCCGCGTGCCCTTCGTGGTCGTGCACGGGCGGCGCGGCGGCAGCGCCATGACGGCCGCGGCGGTCAACGCGCTCGCCAGCGAGGTCGAGTGATGGACGGTTTCGAACGCCTCGACGGCCCGACCGAGGAAGTCCCCGCGGCCGCGGTCACGGGCACGCTCTACGGCGTCGGGATGGGCCCGGGCGATCCGGAGCTGCTGACCGTGAAGGCGCAGCGCATCCTGATGCGCGCGCCCGTCCTGGTGCATTTCTGCAAGCGCGGACGGCGGGGCAACGCCCGCACCATCGCGGACGCGATCCTGCGCGACCCGGCCCGCGAGATGGCCCTCGCCTATCCCTACACGACCGAGATCCACCCCGAGCACCCGGACTACGTGGCGGCGCTCGCCGGCTTCTACGACGACGCGGCCGGGCAGCTCGCCGACCACCTGGGTGCCGGGCGGGACGTCGCGATCCTGTCGGAGGGCGACCCGTTCTTCTACGGGTCGTTCATGCACCTGTGGCGGCGCCTGAAGGACCGCTTTCCCGTGGAGGTGGTTCCGGGCGTCACCGGCATGTCGGGCTGCTGGACCCGGGCCGGCACGCCGATCACCTGGGGCGACGACGTCCTCACCGTCCTGCCGGCGACCCTGTCGCTCGACGCCCTGACCGAGCGCCTGCGCGGCACCGACGCGGCCGTGGTGATGAAGCTCGGGCGCCACCTGCCGAAGGTGCGGGCCGCCCTGTCGGCGGCCGGGCTGCTGGCGCGCGCCGTCTACGTGGAGCGCGGCACGATGGCGGGCGAGCGGGTCGTGATGCTGGCCGACAAGGCCGACGACGACGCGCCCTACTTCTCGATGGTGCTCCTGCCCGGAGAGGGCCGTCGGCCGTGAGCGGGAGCCTCACCGTCGTCGGCCTCGGGCCGGGCGACGCGGCCCTGCTGACCGAGTCGGCCCGCCGGGCGCTGGACGCGGCGGAGGACGTCGTCGGCTACTTCCCGTACGTGGCCCGCGTGCCCGAGCGTCCCGGCCTCGTCCGGCACGCCAGCGACAACCGCGTCGAGATCGACCGGGCGCGCCACGCGCTGCAGCTCGCCGCTTCCGGGCGCCGGGTCGCGGTCGTCTCCGGCGGCGATCCCGGCGTCTTCGCCATGGCGGCGGCGGTGTTCGAGGCGGTCGAGTACGGCGAGCCCGGCTGGCGCGACCTCGCCATCACGGTGGAGCCGGGCATCACCGCGATGCTCGCCGCCGCGGCCCGGCTCGGCGCCCCGCTCGGCGGGGATTTCTGCGCGCTCTCGCTCTCGGACAACCTGAAGCCCTGGCCGGTCGTGACCGCGCGGCTGGAGGCGGTGCTGCGCGCGGATTTCGTGGTGGCGCTCTACAATCCGATCTCCACCGCCCGGCCCTGGCAGCTCGGGGCGGCACTGGAGATCGCGGCCGGGATCCGCGCGCCCGACACGCCCGTGATGTTCGCCCGCGCGGTCAGCCGCCCGGACGAGGCGATCCGGGTCGCGACCCTCGCCGAGGCGGCCGCGGTACCGACCGACATGGCCACGATGGTGATCTTGGGCGCCTCGACGACGCGGCTGATCCCGCGCGCGGGCCGGACGCCGCTCGTCTACACCGCCCGCAAGGTCGAGGGACCGGCGTGATCGCCCGCGTCCAGCCAGCGGCGCGCGCCGGCGGCGTCCGCGACGCTCGGCACGTCGGGCTTGCCCGGCCGCCGCACCATCACGACCGGGAGGCCGAGGCCGCGCGCCGCCGCGATCTTGCCGTAGGTCGCCGCGCCGCCGGCGTTCTTGCTGACCACGATCTCGATCCGGCTCGCCCGCATCAGCGCCGCCTCGGACGCGGCGTCGAACGGTCCGCGCGCCTCCAGTGCGGTGAGATGCGGCACCGGCAGGATCCCGCCCAGCGGCTCGACCGTCCGCGCCAGGTAGCTGTGCTGGGGCGCCGCCGCGAAGGCCCCGGCCTCCTGCCGGCCGATCGTCAGGAACACGCGCCGGGGCTCCGCGCCGAGGGCGGCGACCGCCTCCTCCATCCCGTCGACCTCGATCCAGTCGTCGCCGGGCTCGCGGTTCCAGGCCGGCCTGCGGATCGCGAGCAGCGGCACCCCCGTCAGGGCCGCCGCGCGCGCGGCGTTGGCCGACATCCGCGCGGCGAACGGGTGGGTCGCGTCGATCAGGCGGGTGATCGCCTCGGCCTCCAGGTAGCGGGCGAGACCCTCGGCGCCGCCGAACCCGCCGATCCGGGTCGGCACCGGCTCGGGCTTCGGTGCCGCCGTCCGGCCCGCCAGCGACAGCGTCACGGCGCGATCCCGCCTGCCGGCGAGCGACCGCACCAGGGCGCTCGCCTCGCCGGTCCCGCCGAGGATCAGGATCCGCATCGTGCCGGTAATCCAGGGCGGCGTGTTCATGGGCGCCTTGTTCATGGGCGCCTTGTCCATGAGCGCTGACTCGCTGTCGAGCGTCCCGTGGCTGTCGATCGTCGGGATCGGGGAGGACGGCCGGGCCGGACTGACGCCGTCCGCCGCCGCCGCGCTCGACGCCGCCCGCGTCGTCTACGGAGGCCGGCGCCACCTCGCCCTCGCGGGGCCGCTCGACGCGGAGACGCGGCCCTGGCCGAGCCCGATCCACGAGGCCTATCCAGACATCCTCGCCCGGCGTGGCCGGCCGACCTGCCTCCTCGCCACGGGCGACCCGTTCCACTACGGCATCGGCGCCGAGATCGCCCGGCTGGTGCCGGCGTGCGAGATCCGCGCCTTCCCGCAGCCCTCGGCCTTCAGCCTCGCCTGCGCCCGGCTCGGCTGGCCGCTCGCCGAGTGCGCGCTGGTCACGCTGCACGGCCGCGCGCTGACCCGGATCGTCCCGCATCTCCAGCCGGGGTCGCGGCTGCTCGTCCTGTCGTGGGACGGCACGACGCCCGGCGCCCTCGCCGCCCTGCTGCGCGACCGGGGCTTCGGCGCGTCGACGCTGACGGTGCTCGAGGCGATGGGCGGGCCGCGCGAGCGCGTCCGCACGGCCCGCGCCGACGCGTTCGACGAAGTCGACATCGATCCGCTGAACACGGTGGCGCTCGCGGTGGCGGGTGCCGGCCGCGCCCTGCCCCTCGCGCCGGGCCTCGACGACGGCCTGTTCGAGAATGACGGGCAGCTGACCAAGGCCGAGATCCGGGCTCTGACGCTGTCGGCGCTGCGGCCGCATCCGGGACAGCATCTCTGGGATGTCGGTGCCGGCGCCGGCTCGATCGCGATCGAGTGGATGCTGCGCCACGCGAGCCTGCGCGCCACCGCCATCGAGGGGAGACCGGACCGCGCCGAGCGGATCCGCCGCAACGCCGTCGCGCTCGGCGCGCCGGACCTCGCCGTCGTCGCCGGCACGGCCCCCGGCGCGCTCGCCGGCCTGCCCGCGCCGGACGCGGTGTTCATCGGCGGCGGCGTGTCGGAGCCGGGGGTCCTGCCTGAGGCGCTGGCGGCGCTGCGGAGCGGCGGTCGCTGCGTGGCCAACGCCGTGACCCTCGAGGGCGAGGCCGCACTGCTCGCGGCCTTCGCGGCGCATGGCGGGACGCTCCGCCGCTACGGTGTGGAGCGGGCGAGCCCGGTCGGAGGGATGCACGGCTGGCGCCCCGCCATGCCGGTGACCCAGTGGGCCTGGACCAAGCCGTGACCGGAGCCCTGGTCGCCGGCATCGGCTTCCGCCGGGAAACAGATGCTGAGGAAATCGCGGGACTGATCGACCGCGCCCTCGCCCTGGTCGGCGCCGCGCGGTCGAGCCTCGCGGCCGTGGCCACGGCGGCCGACCGGGCCGCGGACCCGGCGATCCGCGCGGCGGCAGCCGGATTCGGCCTGGCGCCGCATCCCATCCCCGCCGCCGCGCTGGAGGCGCGCGACGCCGAGGTCGTCACCCGCTCGGCGCGGATCGAGCGCCTGCGCGGCGTCGGCTCGCTGGCCGAGGCGGCGGCCCTCGCCGGCGCGGGCCCCCGGAGCCGCCTCGCCCTGCCCCGGATCGCGAGCGGCGGCGCCACTTGCGCCCTGGCCGTCCGATACGACACGACACGGGAACCATGACCGTCCATTTCATCGGCGCCGGCCCCGGCGCGGCCGACCTGATCACGGTGCGCGGGCGCGACCGCATCGCCGCCTGCCCCGTCTGCCTCTACGCCGGGTCGCTCGTGGCCCCCGAGATCCTGGGCTGGTGCCCGCCCGGCGCCCGGATCGTCGACACGGCGCCGCTCGACCTCGACGCCATCGTGGCGGAGATCCGGGCGGCGCACGCGGCCGGCCAGGACGTGGCGCGCCTGCATTCCGGTGACATGTCGATCTGGAGCGCCCTGGCCGAGCAGATGCGCCGGCTCGACGCGCTCGCCATTCCCTACACGGTGACGCCCGGTGTCCCCGCCTTCGCGGCCGCGGCCGCGCTGCTGCGCCGGGAGCTGACCGTTCCGGGCGTGGCGCAGAGCGTCGTCCTGACCCGCACCTCCGGGCGGGCGAGCGCCATGCCCGAGCGGGAGACGCTGGCGGCCTACGCGGCCACCGGCGCGACGCTGGCGATCCACCTGTCGATCCACGTGGTCGAGGCCGTCGCCGCCGAGCTGATCCCCTTCTACGGCCCGGCCTGCCCCGCGGCGGCGGTGTTCCGCGCCTCGTGGCCGGACGAGCGGGCGCTCGTCGGCGACCTCGCCGCGCTGCCGAGGCTCGTCGCGGAGGCCGGCCTGGAGCGCACCGCCCTGATCCTGGTCGGACCGGCGCTGGGCGCCGCGGAATTCCGCGAGAGCGCGCTCTACGCGCCCGACTACGACCGGCGCTACCGGCCCGGCGGCACGGTCGGGACCCGCCCGTGAGCGCCCCCGGCCTCCTCGTCGCGGCGCCGCGCTCCAGCTCCGGCAAGACGACCGTCACCCTCGCGCTGATGCGCGCGCTCACGCGGCGCGGCCTGCGGGTGCGCGGCGCGAAGTGCGGTCCCGACTACATCGACCCGGCCTTCCACCAGGCCGCGACCGGCCATCCGAGCTTCAACCTCGACAGCTTCGCCATGGCGACGCCGCTGCTCGACGCCCTGGCGGGCGCGACGGCGGCGGCCGATCTGGTGATCGCCGAGGGGTCGATGGGCCTGTTCGACGGTGTCCGGGCGGCCGAGAACCGGACCGGGGCGAATGCCGACATCGCCGCGCGCTACGGCTGGCCGGTGGTGCTCGTGGTGGACGTGTCGGGCGCGGCGCAATCGGCCGCCGCCGTGGCGCTCGGCTGCTCCCTCTACGATCCCCGCATCCGGATCGCCGGCGTGATCCTCAACAAGGTCGCGAGCGCCCGCCACCGGCGCCTCGTGGAGGCCGGCATGGAGCGCGCCGGGCTGCCGGTGCTCGGGGCGCTGATGCGCGACGCGCAGCTCGTCCTGCCCGAGCGCCACCTGGGGCTCGTGCAGGCCGGCGAGACCGCGGATCTCGCCGCCCGTCTGGATCGCCTCGCCGACCTCGCCGAGGCGGGCATCGACCTCGACGCCGTGACGGCCTGCGCGGGCGGTGCCGTGCCGGCCTCCGGCGGCCAGCTGCCCCGGCCGCCCGGACAGCGCGTGGCGGTCGCCCGGGACGCGGCGTTCAGCTTCCTGTACCCGCATCTCGAGACCGGCTGGCGGATGGCCGGCGCCGAGCTCGTGCCGTTCTCGCCGCTGGCCGACGAAGGACCGCCCGAGGATTGCGACGTCTGCTGGCTGCCCGGCGGCTATCCGGAGCTGCACGCGGGTCGGATCGCCGGTGCGGCCCGGTTCCTGGACGGCCTGCGCCGCTTCGCCCGGACCCGGCCCGTCCACGGGGAGTGCGGCGGCTACATGGTCCTCGGGCAGACGCTCCAGGATGCCGACGGCGCCACCCATCCCATGGCGGGCCTCCTGCCGGTCGCGACCTCGTATCACCGGCGCAAGCTGCATCTCGGCTACCGCGTCGCGCGGCTGTGCGGATCCGGCATGCTCGGCGCCGCGGGCGCGCGCCTCGTCGGCCACGAGTTCCACTATGCCAGCGAGCTCTCGCCGATCGCCCCGGAGGCGACGGCGCTCGCCCGCGTCTCGGATGCCGAAGGTGTCGATCTGGGTTTGGCCGGCCACCGGGTCGGACCCGTCACCGGCAGCTTCTTCCACCTGATCGCGACCGATCCGCCGTGACGCCGGCCTGCCGCGCCTGTCAGGCCGGATCCGTCGTCGGCGCCGGCGCGCGGTTCTGCGCCAGGCGCGCCGCGCTGCGGACCAGCGCGAGCACGTCGCGGCGCATCTGCTCGTCCTCGATCTGGGCGTAGGCGCGCAGCAGCTCGATGGCGCCGTGGGCGCTGAGGAAGCCGAAGACATCCTCCTGGGCGTTCTCGCGCGGCTCGCTCTCCTCGAAGAACGCGGAGACCGGAACCTCGAGGAGGCGCGCGATCTCGCGCAACCGGCCGGCACCGACGCGATTCTGACCCTTCTCGTATTTCTGGACCTGCTGGAAGGTCACGCCGACCGCGTTGCCGAGCGCGGTCTGGCTCATGCCGCGAGCCTTGCGCAGGGCGGTGATCCGGATGCCGACCAGGCGATCGACGTCGGTCGTCTGCTTCGGCATCGTCTGGCCGGAGGTATCCTTCTCCATGGCGTGGGCTGCATCCTCCTGCGGACGCGGTGTCTTCGCCTCGCTGTCGCGCCGCTTCACCGTCCGCCCCTTAGTCGCATGTCCTGCACGCCAGGTTGCCGGTACTCCGTGCCGCTATCCGGCTATAGCCCTGATCCCGGCACAGGTGAACCGCGGCGCAGTAGGACACCAAGTTGTCAAGCTTCGCAAGTCGAAGGTTACATCTTCTAGTTTAAGCCCACACATCTTTGCAACATTGTTGCTCAAATGTCGACGCTGAGCTCTCGCCTGCTTTCGAGGTGCGCCTTGTCGCCGCGCGGGCGTTCCCCTTAGGAGCACAGACGCATGTAGGTTCGGTACCGCGCAGGAGACACGCATGTTCATCGCGATGAATCGCTTCAAGGTCGTTAAGGACGCGACGGCGGATTTCGAGGCCGTCTGGCTCGGCCGCGACAGCCACCTCGGCGAGATGCCCGGCTTCGTGGAGTTCCACCTGCTCCGCGGACCCGAGCACGAGGATCACGTGCTCTACGCCTCGCACACGATCTGGCGGTCGCGCGCGGATTTCGAGGCCTGGACCCGATCCGAGCAGTTCCGCAAGGCGCACGGCCGCGTGCCCTCGACCAAGCCCCTCTATCTCGGCCACCCGCAATTCGAGGGTTTCGAGGCGATCCAGACGGTCGGCGGGACCACCGAGGCTCGCCAGGACGCGGACGCCTGATCGAGACCGACCCCGGCCCTCGGCGGCCGGGGTCATCCGGGGGCTCCGACGCGGTTGAACCCGCGAACGAAGAAACCCGCGTGAATTGAAATAACTCCGGCGCAAACGGTTCCCTATCGAATCTGGCGCCTGCCGGATGCGCCGAACAGTCACTCAGCATTAATCATGTATTGCAACGTCCGGGGGCTCGCCCTAGGTCGCAGCCTTCCTTCGTGACTGCGATCGTGAACCCGCGGGGCCCGCGGCTTGCTCCGTCACCGTCACCAGGCGGCGCTGAAACCTTTCGTGTCTCAGACTGGTACAGAGTCCGACTAAGACGGGACGTTGCGGGTCAGATGTTTCACGATCGGCTTCCGGAGACGTTTCAGGCGCTGCCGACCTCGGCGGAGCGCCGCCGCAATGTGTGGTCGGCCCTGCTGCCGCGCCGCGGTCGTGCGCTGGCGCGCATCGCCCTCTCCATGGCGCTCGCTGTCACCGACATCGCGGCGATCCTGGCGGTGACGCTGGGCATCGAGTGCGCCTACCACGTCCTCGCGCAGGACAGCACGGTCTGGGCGGGCCTCGTCCGCGGCCTGCGGCTGTCTGCGCTGCTCGCCCTGGTGATCGTCGCCACGAACGTCCTCCGGGAGGAGTACAGCCTCGAGAACGTGATGGCGCAGAAGCCGGGCGTCCAGCGCGCGGTCTCCCTCTGGCTGATCGCCTGGGCCGCCGTGCTGGTCGTGAGCTTCATGACGAAGACGACCAACGATTACTCGCGGCTCGTCTCGCTCGGGATCTTCGCCGCCGGCCTGCCGGTCCTGATCGGGGCGCGGGCCGCCGTGCGGCGGCTCGTCCGCGATCGGCTGAGCGCCGGCTCGGCCACCGCGAGCCGGATCCACCTCGTGGGCTACGAGGAGGACATCGCGCGCTTCTACGCCGGCAAGGAGGTCGACCAGCTCGGCTCGCGGATCATCGGGACGAGCTACCTGCGGCGCGTCGATCCCGGCGCCGACGCGGCCACGCGCCACGACCAGCTGCAGGAGGATCTCGACCTCGCGGTCTCGGTGGTGCGCTTCCTGCGGCCGGACGACGTCTTCGTCCTGGTGCCCTGGGCCGACACCGCGGAGGTCGAGCGCTGCATCGACGCCTTCCTGCGGGTGCCCTCGGCCCTGCACCTGCGTCCCGGCGCCGTGCTCGACCGGTTCCCCGACCTGCAGGTCGCCCGGGTCGGCGGCGTCTCGGGGATCAACATCGGCCGCCGGCCGCTCAACGTGGGCGAGGTCATGCTCAAGCGCGCCCTCGACCTGACGGTCGCGACCATCGCCCTCGTGTCGCTGTCGCCGCTGCTCGCCGCGATCGCGGTCGCGATCAAGCTCGACAGCCCCGGTCCCGTCTTCTTCCGGCAGAAGCGCTACGGCTTCAACCAGCAGCCGTTCGGCGTGTTCAAGTTCCGGTCGATGCGGGCGGATCCGAGTGCCGCCTTCCGGCAGGCGACCCGCAACGACAGCCGGATCACCCGGATCGGCGCGATCCTGCGCCGGACGAATCTCGACGAGCTGCCCCAGCTGATCAACGTCCTGCGCGGGGAGATGTCGCTGGTCGGACCCCGTCCGCACGCGCTGGCGCACGACCGGAGCTTCGAGCGCCGGATCGCCCTCTACGCGCGACGCCACAACGTGAAGCCCGGCATCACCGGCTGGGCCCAGGTCAACGGCTACCGCGGGGAGACGCAGACCGACCTCGCCATGGAGCGGCGCGTCGCCTGCGACCTGCACTACATCGACAACTGGTCGATCTGGTTCGACATCCAGATCATGATCCAGACGGTCGTCTCGCGCCGCGCCTACCAGAACGCGTTCTGACCGCCACCCGGCGGTCGTCCGGCGCTCCCGGTTCGCGCGGCGCGCTCGGATGGCCGGGCGGCTCGGCCCGGGCGGGGCTCCTCAGGGGGCCTGCTTCCGGCCCCGGCAGGCGCCGCAATCGCCCTCGACCTCCAGGATGCTGTGGGTCGGTGTGAACCCGGCCCGCTCGAGCGTGCGCCCGAGGCTGCCCTCGACCTCCTCCGACGAGGCCTCGTCGACGCCCCCGCAGGTGCGGCAGATCAGGAAGATGACCCCCTCTCCGGGCGCGTGGTCGTGCGCGCAGGGGATGAAGGCGTTGCGGCTCGCGATCCGGTGGACCAGCCCCTGCTCCATGAGGAAGTCGAGAGCGCGGTAGACCGAGACCGGGGCCACGCGCTTGCCCGGCGCGCTCAGCCGCTCGGCGATGTCGTAGGCGCCCTGAGCCTTCCCGGCCTCGGCCACGGCCACCAGAACCTCCCGGCGCAGGGGCGTGAACTGAAGACCGCGCTCGCGACACAGGGCCTCGGCCCGCGCGAGCGTGTCACCGGTGCCGGCGTGGCACGCGTCGTGACCCTCGTGACGGTGCATGATTGCTCCAGACGTGATCCGCAGGTTGTCCCGCGGGTTTGTTACAGTGTATCACCCCGGCCCAGCACCGCACCAGTAGCCCGCGTGGTGCCCGCGCCGGCCCGAGCGCGCGACGAGGACTCCGTGCCGACCATTCCCAGCCCGAGACACGCGGCGCGGCGATCGCTGTTCCAGAGCGGGATCGGCCTGCGGCTGGCGCTCGCCGCGCTCTTCTCGGCGCTGGTCTGGCTGACCATCGCCTGGGCGCTCGCCACATGAGCGGCCCGATCCCGGATTCGATCCGCCTCGTCGGCCTCACCCTCGGTTACGACCGCCATCCGGCGGTCCACCACCTCGACGGGTCCGTGCGGGCCGGCGACCTGCTCGCCCTGGTCGGTCCGAACGGGGCCGGCAAGTCGACGCTCCTCAAGGGCATGGCCGGAGAGATCCGCTGCCTGGACGGCCGCATCGAGCGCGCGGGCGCCTTCGCCTACATGCCGCAGGTGGACGAGATCGACCGGAGCTTCCCGCTCACCGTCATGGATCTCGCCGGCATGGGCCTGTGGCGGCGCGCAGGGGCGTGGCGCAGCCTCACCCGGCGGCGCCCGGCCATCGAGGCGGCGCTGGCGGCGGTCGGGCTCGACGGCTTCGCGGCGCGGCCGATCGGGACCCTGTCGGGCGGGCAGTTCCGGCGCGCGCTGTTCGCCCGGCTCATCCTGCAGGACTGCCCCGTCGTGCTCCTCGACGAGCCGTTCACCGGCATCGACGCGCGGACGGTGGACGATCTCCTGGTGCTCATCCGCGCGTGGCACGCCGAAGGGCGGACCGTGGTCGCGGCCCTCCACGACCTCCAGCAGGTCCGGGCGCACTTCCCGACGACCCTGCTGCTGGCCCGGGAGCCCGTGGCCTGGGGACCGACCGCGCGCGTCCTGACGGCCGAGAACCTCGCCCGCGCCCGCAACCTGTCCGAGGCCTGGGACGAGGGCGCGGCGATCTGCGCCGGTCCGCGGGCGGTCGCGGCGGCCGCGCACGACCACGGCGGCGCCGGCCATCACCACCACGAGGACGCCGCGTGACCGATCCGCTCGGATCCCTGTTCGCGCCGTTCGTGGAGTTCGGCTTCATGCGCCGGGCCCTGGCGGGCTGCCTCGCGCTGTCGGTGTCGGCGCCGCCCATCGGCGTGTTCCTGACGCTGCGCCGCATGAGCCTGATGAGCGACGCGATGAGCCACGCGATCCTGCCCGGGGCCGCGGTCGGCTTCCTGGTCGCCGGCCTGTCCCTGCCGGCGATGACGCTGGGCGGCCTCGTCGCCGGTCTCGCGGTCGCCCTCCTCGCCGGCGCCGTCACCCGGGCGACGGTCGTGCGGGAGGACGCCAACCTCGCGGCCTTCTACCTCATCTCGCTCGCGGCCGGCGTGCTGCTGGTGTCGCTGCGCGGATCGCAGATCGACCTCATGCACTTCCTGTTCGGCTCGGTCCTGGCGCTGGACGACGCCGCCCTGTGGCTGCTCGGCGGCATCAGCACGCTGACCCTGCTGGCCCTCGCCCTGATCTACCGGCCGCTCGTGATGGAATGCGTCGACCCGCTGTTCCTGCGGAGCGTCAGCCGCAGCGGCGGCCCGGTCCACCTCGCCTTCCTGGCGCTGGTCGTGGTCAACCTCGTCGGCGGGTTCCAGGCCCTCGGCACGCTGCTGGCGGTGGGCCTGATGCTGCTGCCGGCGGTGGCGGCCCGGTTCTGGGCGCGCGACCTGGCCGGGCTGATCCCGGTCTCGATGCTGATCGCCGCCCTGGCGAGCGTGTCGGGGCTCAGCCTGTCGTACCGGTACGACGTGCCGAGCGGACCGGCCATCGTGCTGGCCGCCGGCGCGCTCTACGTCGTCTCGATGATGGTCGGCCCGCGCGACGGCCTGCTCCGCCGCCTCGTCCGGCCGCGCCACCTCGAGGCCTGATCAGGGCTGATCCTTGAGCGCGGCGAGCCCCTCGCGATAGGTCGGGTAGGCGAGCGCGACGCCGAGCTCGTCGCGGATCAGCCGGTTCCGCACGCGCTTGTTCTCGCCGTAGAAGCTGCGCGCCATCGGCGACAGGTCGGCGGTCTCGAAATCGATCTCGGGCGGCAGCGGCAGGCCTGTGAGGGCCGCCGCGTGCTCGGTCACGGTCTGGGGCGCGGTCGGCTCGTCGTCGGTGACGTTGTAGATCGCCCCCGGCCGCGGCCGGTCGATCGAGGCGAGCAGCGTCGTGGCGATGTCGTCGACGTGGATGCGGTTGAAGACCTGCCCGGCCTTCACGATGCGCTGCGAGCGGCCCTCGCGCAGCTTGACGATCGGGTTGCGCCCGGGTCCGTAGATGCCCGACAGCCGGAACACCTGCACCGCCTTGCCGGTCGCGGCGCCGAGCGCGAGCCACGCCGCCTCGGCGTCGAGGCGCACCTTGGACCGGGCGCTGCGCGGGGTCGCCGGCGTGGCCTCGTCGATCCAGGCGCCGCCCTGGTCGCCGTAGACGCCGATGGTCGACAGGTAGCCGATCCACCGGATCCGGCTCGCCGCGACGGCGTCGGCGTGGCAGGCCAGCACCGGGTCGCCGGCCTCACCGGGGGGCGCCGAGACGAGGAGCACGTCCGTGTCGGCGAGATCCGCGGCGATCCGGGGATCGTCGGCCTCCGGCCCGAAGGCGCGCATGGCGAAGCCCGTCTCCGCCGCGACGCGGTCGGCGGCCGCGGGGTCGGTGACGGTGGCGCGGACGGTCCCGAAGCGCGCCCGTGCCCGCTCGGCGAAGTGGCGGCCGGTGAAGCCGAGCCCGAAGACGAAGAGATTCATGCGGCGGATGTCTCGTCCGCCCGCGGTTCCGTCAAGCCGGTGGCGGCCCGCCACTCGTCGCGCACGTGGCCGTCCGTCTCGTCATCGCCGTGCTGCCGACGGAGCGCGCGCACGGCCTCCGGCGCCAGCAGCCGGGCGCAGGCCCAGACCGCCATGCCGCGCACCAGCGCGGACGGGTCGCGCAGCCGCGCGACGGCGGCCTCCGCCAGCGACGGGTCTCCCGAATTTCCGATCGCGATCATGACGTTCCGGAGGAAGCGGTCGCGCCCCGTGCGCTTCACCGGCGTGCCGGCGAAGAACGCGCGGAAGGCCGCGCCGTCGAGGCCCGCGAGATCCGCGAGCGCCGGGGCCGCCAGGTCCGCACGCGCGGCGAGCCGGTGCTCCGCCGCGGTGCGGGCGAACTTGTTCCACGGACAGACGGCCAGGCAATCGTCGCAACCGAAGACCCGGTTGCCGATCGCCGGCCGGAAGGCCGCGGGGATCGGCCCGGCATGCTCGATCGTCAGGTACGAGATGCAGCGGCGGGCATCGAGCCGGTAGGGCGCCGGGAAGGCGTCGGTGGGGCAGACGTCGAGGCAGGCGCGGCAGGAGCCGCAATGGTCGCGCTCCGGGGTATCGGGCTCGAATTCTGCGCTCGTGTAGATCGCGCCGAGGAGCAGCCAGTTGCCGTGGCCGCGGGAGATCAGCACCGTGTGCTTGCCCTGCCAGCCGAGGCCGGCCGCCTCCGCCAGGGTCTTCTCCATGACGGGGGCGGTGTCGCAGAAAACCTTCACCCGCACGTCGCCCTTGGCCGACAGATACCCGCCCAATTCTTTCAGGCGGCCCTTCAAAACCTCGTGATAATCCCGCCGCTGCGCGTAGGCGGCGACGGCACCGCGGTCGCGGCGCGCCACGAGGTCGAGGGGATCGTGCTCCGGCCGGTAGCTCATCGCCAGGACCAGGATGCTGCGCACCCCGGGCCACAGCGCGATCGGGCTGGCGCGCTGGTCGGCCCGCTCCGCCATCCAGTCCATGGTGCCCTGCGCGCCCTCGGCGAGCCAGGCGGACAGGCGTCCTGGCAGGTCGGGGAGCCGGTCGGGCCGGGTCACGCGCAGGCCGCAGAACCCGAGCGTCCGGGCCCGGGTCTCGACGAGGCGGCGCAGGTCGGCGCCGTGATAGGTCCGTCGGGCGTTCAGAAATCCAGATCCGCGTAGTGGGCGGCCGGCGCCATCCCGGCCACACGGTCGGCGAGCAGGGCGCGGAACGAGGGCCGCGACTTGACCCGAGCGTACCAGTTCCGCGCCATCTCGTCCTCGTCCCAGGGCACGTCGCCCAGGTAGTCGACGCAGGAGAGATGGGCGGCCGCCGCGAGATCGGCATAGGTCAGGTTGTCGCCGGCGAGCCAGCGCCGCCGCGCGATGAGGTAGCCGATGTACTTGAGGTGGTAGCGCACGTTGGAGCGCGCCGCGCGGATCGCGTTCATGTCGGGAGGGCCGCCGCCCTCGTTGGCCGACATGAAGCGCTTCGAGATCTTCTCGTTGACGAGGTAGGCGGTCACCTCGGACTCGAACTTGACCAGGAACCAGTCGAGCAGGCGCCGCACCTCGACGCGCTCGACCGTGTCCTCCGGCAGCATCCGCCGCCCCGAGAGCCCGAGGCCGCGGGTCTCGTCGAGGTACTCGGCGATCACGCCGGCACCGGGCACGACGAGGCCGTTCTGCTCCAGCAGCACGGGCGTGACGCCCGCCGGGTTGATCAGCAGGAAGTCGTCGCGCCGTTCCCACGGCCGTTCTTCGAACAGCGTCGGTTCCATGCCCATCTCGGCGAGCACGAGACGGATGAATCGGGAATTCGCGCAGAAGGGGAAATGGTAGAGGGTTGCCATCGAGGCCGTGCGGGACGTTCGGTCTGCCAGCGCGGCCGGTCCCGCGCTCGTCGTGGGTCCTGATGCGCGGGTCTTCGGCGCGCAGGACTTCGGACCGAGCGTTATTGCCCGACCGTTGCCGAGCCCTTAACACGCGCGGCCCGACCCGGTAACTGCCCGTCAACCCTGATCGGCGAAGCCTCGGGTACAACCATTTCGCGTGGCAGGCGGTGGCCCGACGGGGGCCTCCGCGCCCGCGGCACAAGGCGTCGCGATGGATCCGGCAAGCATCGGCAAGGCAGTGCTGCTCGCCCTGGTGGAGGGGGCGACCGAGTTCATCCCGGTCTCCTCCACCGGCCACCAGCTGCTGGTGGGGCACTTCATCGGCTTCCACTCGCCCAACAACACCTTCGAGGTGCTGATCCAGCTCGGCGCGATCCTGGCGATCCTGCTGGTGTATTTCCGTCGCCTCCTGGGGATCGCCACCGCGGTCCCGTCCGACCCGAAGGCGCGCCGCTTCGTGCTCGGCATCCTGGTGGCGTTCCTGCCGGCGGCGATCATCGGCGGCCTCTTCTCGAAGCTGATCAAGGCCTACCTGTTCAACCCGTGGATCGTCTGCGCGACCCTCGTGGCCGGCGGCCTCGTGCTCCTCGTCATCGACGACACCGACCTCGAGGTGAAGAAGACCGACGTCTACGATTTCTCGCTGCCGATGGACCTGAAGATCGGCATCTTCCAGTGCCTGGCGATGATCCCCGGCGTCTCGCGCTCGGGCGCCACGATCGTGGGCGCGATGCTGATGGGCGCCGACAAGCGCTCGGCCACCGAGTTCTCGTTCTACCTCGCGATGCCGACCATGGCGGGCGCCTTCGCCAAGGACCTGCTCGACAATTACAAGTACCTTTCGAGCAACGATGTCGGCCTGATCGTGATCGGCTTCATCGTGTCGTTCGTCTCGGCGCTGTTCGTGGTGCGGGTTCTCCTCGACTACGTCTCCCGCCACGGCTTCTGGCTGTTCGCGTGGTGGCGGATCATCGTCGGCGCCCTCGGCTTCGCAGGCCTGATAATCCTCGGCTGACGCGGAGGGCGTCGCGCTCCGTGCGGTCGTTCCGGGCTCGCCGTCGGGGCCCCGGAACGCCGATCCGGATCGGCGGGCGCCCCTCGCCTCGCCTCCGCCGCGTCACTCAAAAATCGGTGATCCCCGGGTTGAGCTTTCCTAAACCATCGGGCGATTGCCAGCGGCGGAGCGGCGTGCGAGGCAAACGCATGAAAGCGGCGCAGAAGACGCCGCGCCCTGGGACGTACCGATGGAAGACAGACCGCACGCCGACCTCTTCGAGCCAGCAGACCGGGCCCGCTGGCTCGGCCTCGTCGAAGGCGTCCTGAAGGGGGCCGATTTCGAGAAGCGGCTGGTGTCGCGCACGGCCGACGGCCTGCGGATCGAACCCCTCTACGGACCGGCCGAGCCGGCGGCGCAGCCGGTGCGCGAGCCCGGACCCTGGCGGATCGCCCAGCGTGTCGACCATCCCGACCTCGGAGCCGCCAACACGCAGGCGCTCACCGACCTCGAGGGCGGGGCCGATGCCCTCGTGCTCGCCTTCGCGGGCGCACCGGGCGCCCGCGGCTACGGTCTGACAGCGGCGAGCGTCGAGGAGCTGGACGCAGCGCTGAAGGGCGTGATGCTGCCGCTGATCGCCCTGCGGATCGACGCCGGCGGCCGCGGCCTGGAGGTGGCCCGGCTGGTCAAGGCGCTGGCGGAGCGCCGCGGCGAGGATCTCTCGACCTACGACGTCGATCTGGGGCTCGATCCCGTCGGCGTCCTGGCGGCCACCGGCAGTCTCGGAGCCGTCTGGAAGGACATCGCCCCGCGCCTTGCCGAGACCGTGGCCGAGCTGGAGGCCGCGGGTTTCCGCGGCCGTGCCTTCCTGGCCGACGGCCGGCCCTACCACGAGGGCGGCGCCGGCGAGGCGGCCGAACTCGGCGCGGTGCTCGCCACCGCCGTCGCCTACCTGCGCGTCCTGGAGGCGGCCGGCCACGACCTGGCGAGCGCCCGCGACCGCATCGCCGTGCTGCTTGCGGCCGATGCCGACGAGTTCGTCACCGTCGCGAAGTTCCGCGCCATGCGGCGACTCTGGGCGCGGGTCGAGCAGGCCTGCGGCCTCGATCCGCAGCCGCTGCGGCTCCACGCCGAGACCGCGTGGCGGATGATGACCAAGCGCGACCCGTTCGTGAACATCCTCCGCGCCGGCATGGCGGCGGCCTCGGCCGGCATGGGGGGCGCCGACAGCGTCGTGATCCTGCCCTACACGCAGGCCCTTGGCCTGCCCGACGCCTTCGCCCGGCGCGTGGCGCGCAACAGCCAGATCGTGCTCATCGAGGAATCGCATCTCGCGCGCGTCAGCGACCCCGCGGCCGGCGCCGGCGGCTTCGAGGCCCTGACGGCCGAGCTCGCCGAGGCGGGCTGGGCGGCCTTCCAGGCGATCGAGGCCGAGGGCGGCATCGTCGCCTCGCTCAGCGTCGGCAAGCTCCAGCGGCGGATCGAGCTGACCCGCGAGGCCCGCGCGAAGGCGGTGGCGACCCGTCGCGAACCGCTCACGGGTGCGAGCGAGTTCCCGAATCTCCCCGAGAAGTCGGTGACGGTTCTCGACGTGGCGCCCGCCGCGGCGGGGCGCGGCTCCAATTTCGGCGCGGGCTCGGCGGTCGCCTGCGACGCGCTGCCGTCCCAGCGCCTCGCGGAGCCCTACGAGGCCCTGCGGGACGCCTCGGACGCCTTCCTCGCCAAGACCGGGCGCAGACCGGTCGTGTTCCTGGCCAACCTCGGCCCGGTGGCGGCCTTCAACGCCCGCGCGACCTTCGCGGCCAACGCCTTCGCGGCCGGCGGGCTCGAGTCCCTGTCGAACGAGGGCTTCCCCGACGCCGAGGCGGCGGCGGCGGCGTTCCGGGAGTCCGGCGCCAGCCTCGCCTGCATCTGCTCCACGGACGGGATCTACGCCGAGCGCGCGGTCGCGACGGCGAAGGCGCTCACCGAGGCCGGCGCCGGACCGGTCTACCTCGCCGGTAAGCCCACGGACCTGGCCGAGCCCCTGAAGCAGGCGGGCGTGGCCGCCTTCCTGCATGTCGGCTGCGACCTGCTCGCCCTCCTCAACGCGGCGCTCCGCGCGGCCATGCGGACACCCGCGCCGCAGACGCCGCGCTGACGGGGCGCCGGTCCCTCCGAAGCCCTCGCCCCGGATCCGCATGACGCCCCGCCTCGCCGTCGCCCTGCTCCTCGTCGGCACGCTTCCCGCCGCGGCCGCCCCGCGCCCGGCCGCCCAGCCCGACCGGTTCGACGGCACGTGGAGCGTCGAGATCATCACCGAGACGGGGACCTGCGACCGCGCCTATCGCTACCCGGTGCGGATCGAGCGCGGGCGGGCGCGCTTCGTCGGGACGGCCTTCACGGTCGAGGGCGGCGTCGCCCGGAACGGCGCGATCCGCGGCACGATCTCCAACGGTGCCGCCACCGCCGACGTGCGGGGACGACTGGGCTCGGACGGGTTCGGGGCCGGAACCTGGGTCGCGTCCGGAGCCCTCATCTGCCGGGGACACTGGAACGCGGAGCGGCGCGGCTGAGCCCGGTCGTGGCCGTCGCGAAACGGTCCGGATCTCGCCCAGAATCGGGCACCCGGACCGGGCCGACAGCCCCGATCCCGACGCAATCATGAGCGAGAGCTGAACACGGTTCGGACACCCGACGAGGCCGCCCGTATGAAGACTTCGATCCTCGCCACCTTCGCCGTCCTCGCGCTCGTCTCGGCTGCCGAGGCGCGGCCTCACCGGCACCCGGTCGCCCCGAAGGTGAACGCGGCCGAGGCCGAGAAGGTGCTGGCGCCGCTGCGGCAGGCCGCCACCGCGTGCTTCGCCGACACGGTGCTGTCGAACCCGAAGGCCACCGCCGAGGCGCGCGCCGGCCGCTGGTACGAGGCCGTCGGCATCACGGGCTTCCTGTGCCGCCCGGAGGTCGCCGCGATGATCCAGGCCCACGACAGCCTGTATGGCGCGAAGACCGGCGAGCGCTACTTCAAGGGCGCCTACGTCAAGCATCTGGACCAGCAGCTCGCCGAGCGCCTCCAGCCGATGTTCGCCCGCAAGGCCGTCGCCAGCGCCGAGCCGCCGGTCGAGAAGGCCTCGGCCGAGGATCCGGCCGAGAACAACTGAGCGGGAACTGACCGGGGCCGCGGCGTCTTCCCCGACCCGGAGGCGGCGATGCCCTACGAACTCCACTACTGGCCGATGATCCAGGGGCGCGGCGAGTTCGTCCGCCTCGCCCTCGAGGACGCCGGCGCCGACTACGTCGACGTTTCCCGCCAGGACGACGAGTCCGGCGGCATCGGGCCGATGCTCGATCGCCTGTCCGATCCGGCCGATCCGCGGCCGCCCCTGGCCCCGCCCTTCCTGCGCGACGGCGACGTCGTCGTCGGGCAGAGCGCCGCGATCCTGCTCTACCTCGGGCCGCGCCTCGGCCTCGTCGGCGTGGCGGAGCCCGACCGGATCTGGACCCACCAGCTCCAGCTCACCGTCGCGGACGCGGTCGACGAGGCGCACGACACGCACCATCCCGTCGGCGTCGGCCTGTATTACGCGGATCAGAAGCCCGAGGCGCTGCGCCGGGCGGCCGAGTTCCGCGGCGAGCGCATCCCCAAATATCTCGGCTACTTCGAGCGCGTGCTGGCGGCCAACGGCGGCCGCCGCCTCGTCGGCGCGGACCTCTGCTACGCCGACCTGTCTCTGTTCCAGCTCGTCGACGGCCTGCTCTACGCTTTCCCCAAGGCGACCGCCGCGGCCCTCAGGAGGACCCCGCAGGTGGCGCGGCTCCACGAGACCGTGGCGCAGCGCCCGCGACTCGCCGCCTACCTCGCCAGCGCGCGCCGGATCCCGTTCAACGAGGACGGCATCTTCCGCCGCTATCCCGAGCTGGATCCCTGAGGCGCGCGCCGGGACTCACCGGCGCGGGCCCGCGACTAGGATCGCCGCGAGCACCAGGGCGACGAGCCCGAGCACCAGCGACAGCAGGCGCCAGAACAGCAGCGGGTCGCGCTCCAGCAGCGCTGCCCGCCGGCCATCCGTGAAGGCCGGGTTCGGGTGGCGCAGGTCGTGGACGAAGGCCGACAGCGCCGCGTAGCGCCGCTCCGGATCGGGATGGACGGCCCTGCGCAGCGCCCCGTCGACCCAGACGGGCAGCATCGGGCGCACGGTCAGCGCCGAGGCGTAGCGCAGCCGTCGCTGCGCCGCGCGCGTCCGCGCACGGGGCACCGCGTCGCCGTAGGGCAGCCGCCCCGTCAGCATCTGGTAGGTCATCACGCCGACCGCGAAGACGTCGGACTGGGCGGTCCCCGGGGCGCCGAGGAAGCATTCGGGCGCCGTGTACTGCACCGTGCCGAGGATCTCCGTCGGGTCGATCCCCGGGTCGCCCTCGACGACGCCGGCGACCTGTGTCGCCCCGAAATCGATGATCTGGACGGTCCCCGCCGCGTCGATCAGGACGTTGTCGGGCCGCAGGTCCTGGTGGACCATCTCCCGCCGGTGGAAGGCCTGCACGCCCCGGGCGAGCTGCTCGACCAGCCCCCGCACCGCCTCCAGTTCGGGCGCCTCGTGGTCGCGCATCCACTGGGTCAGCGTCTGGCCCTCGACGTAGCGCATCACCGTGTAGAGGTGGCTGCGCTGGCCGGCCCGGGGATGGGCCTTGAGCACGTGGGGATTGTCGATCCGCCGCGCGATCCACTCCTCCATGACGAAGCGCTTCCGCTGCGCCGGGTCGTCCCGCAGATCGAGGGACAGCACCTTCAGGGCGACCTGGGCACCGGTCCCAGCCTCCACAGCCAGATAGACGCGGCTGCGGGGACCGGAATGCAGGATCCGCAGCAGCCGGAATCCGTCGAGCTCCGCGGGCGGGTCGAGGAGCGGCGCCGGGTCCAGCCCCTCGGCCTCGCCGAGGAGGTCGGCCGGCTCGCCCGCCGGCACCGCCTCGACCCGCACGATCTGGATCGTCAGGTTGTCCGGGCTTCCGGCCGCCAGGGCCATCTCCACGATCGCCCGCGCGGCCGCGTCCAGGGTCTCGGCCGCCGCGATCGCCGCGACCACGTCGCGGGGCCGGACATGCTCGTGCACGCCGTCGGTCGTCAGCACGAAGGTGTCGCCCGCCGCGATGCCGACGGCGTGGTAGTCGATCTCCGGGCGGGCCTGCGCCCCGAGGGCCCGGCCGAGGTAGGATTCCGCCGCGGAGACCACCACGCGGTGGTCCTCGGTGAGCTGCTCGAGGGACTTGCCGGAGACGCGCCAGATCCGGGCATCGCCGACGTGGAAGAGGTGGGCCACGCGCGATTTCAGCACGAGGGCGTCGAAGGTCGTGACGTGGCCCCGGTCGAGGTCGTTCGGGTCGGCGCCGCGCCGGGTCTCGGCGAAGAGCCAGGAGTTGGTCGCCGCGATCACGCGCTGCGCCGAGGTCTTCACCGACCACGTGTCGGGCGTGGCGTAGTAGTCGCTGAGGAAGCTCTTGACCGCGGTCTCGCTCGCCGCGGCCCCGGCGGCGCTGCTGCTGATCCCGTCGGCGAGCGCCACCGCGATGCCCTTCAGGCCCAGGGCCGGCTGAACCGGGACCAGGGTGCCGTTGAAATCCTGGTTGGCCGCCTTCCGGCCGGCGCTGCTGTGCTGGCCGATCGCCACCGTCAGGTCGGTCGGGCCGTCCGGACCGGCGCTCACGCGGCGGCCGCCGCGCCGTCGCCGCGGCCCCGGTACGACAGCGCCTCCGCGAGGTGCACCCGGCGGACCTGCGCGTCACCGTCGAGATCGGCGAGGGTCCGGGCGACACGCAAAGTCCTGTGGAAGCCGCGGGCGGAGAGGCGCATGCTCTCGGCCGCCTGGCGGATCAGCGCCGTCCCGTCGGCGTCGGGGCTCGCGACGTCCGAGATCAGCGTGCCCGGACAGGTCGCGTTGGTGGTGGAATCCGGCAGGCCGCGCGCGGCGTAGCGCGCGCCCTGGAGCGCGCGGGCCGCCGACACCCGCGCGGCCGCCTCGCCGGAACCCTCGGCGGGCGCCGGCAGGATCAGGTCGGCGGCCGTCACCGCTGGCACCTCGACGCGCAGGTCGATGCGGTCGAGCATCGGGCCGGAGATCCGCGCCTGGTACTGCGCCATGCAGCGCGCGTTCGGCCCGCGCCGGCAGGCGTAGCCCGGTTCGAGCCCCTGGCCGCAGCGGCACGGGTTCATCGCCGCGACCAGCTGGAAGCGCGCCGGATAGGTGACCCGGTGGTTGGCCCGGGCGATCATCACCGCCCCGGATTCCATCGGCTGGCGCAGGCTGTCGAGCACCTGCGGGGCGAATTCGGGCAGCTCGTCCAGGAACAGCACCCCGCCGTGGGCGAGGGAGACCTCCCCGGGCCGCGCACCGAGACCGCCGCCCACCAGGGCCGCCATCGAGGCGGAATGGTGCGGCTGCCGGAACGGCCGGCGGTTGGAGAGGGCGCCGTCCTTCAGCGCGCCCGCCACCGACTGGATCATGGAGATGTCGAGCAGCTCGCGCGGCGTGAGCGGCGGCAGGATCGACGGCAGGCGGGCCGCGAGCATGGATTTGCCCGAGCCCGGCGGACCGTTCATCAACAGGTTGTGGCCGCCGGCCGCCGCGATCTCTAGGGCGCGCTTGGCACCCTCCTGCCCGCGGATGTCGGCGAGGTCCGGCAGCGGCCCGGTCGGCGCGGCGACGGCGGGCTCCGGCCGCTCCATGACCTGGCTGCCCTTGAAGTGGTTGGCGAGCTGGATCAGCGAGCGCGGCGCGAGCACGTCGAGATCGCCCCCGGCCCAGGCCGCCTCCGGTCCGGTGGCGGCCGGGCAGATGAGCCCGAGCCCCCGGGCACCGGCCGCCATCGCGGCCGGCAGCACGCCGCTCACCGCCGTGATGCTGCCGTCGAGGGCGAGCTCGCCCAGCACGCAGTAGCCGGCCAGCGCGTCGGCCGGAATCGCGCCGATCGCCGCCATGACGCCGAGCGCGATCGGCAGGTCGAAATGGGAGCCTTCCTTGGGAAGATCCGCCGGGGCGAGATTCACCGTGATGCGCTTGGCCGGCAGCGCCAGCCCGGAGGCGATCAGCGCGCCGCGGACCCGCTCGCGCGACTCCGCGACCGCCTTGTCGGGCAGACCGACCACGGTGAACACCACCGAGCCCGGGACGATCTGGACCTGCACGTCCACCGCCCGCGCCTCGATGCCCTCGAAGGCCACGGTGGCGACGCGGGTGACCATCGATGCCAAGTCCTCGCCGCCGCGCTCCGGTACGGCCAAGATGTGCGGCAGATCCGGGAGCGGCTCAAGGGGATCGCCGCCGTGGAACTCCGCTGCCGCAAGCCTGTTCACAGCCGGAAACAGAGGCCGGACCGGAGACAGCCATGCGCCTGACCACGCCCCTTCTCGCCCTGACCTTGATCGCCGGCACCGGCCTCGCCGCCCAGGCCGACGAGAAACTTCCGCCCGACCAGCAGGCCAAGGTCGAAGCCGTGCTCAAGCAGGAGGGCTTCACCAAGTGGAAGGAGATCGAGCTCGACGACGGCATGATCGAGGTCGACGACGCGATCGACGCGAGCGGCAAGCAGTTCGACCTGAAGCTCGATCCGAAGACCCTGGCGATCGTCAAGCGCAAGGCCGAGTAGGCGGCGCAGAGGCAGCGCTTGCGTTCGGAGCGAGGCCCGGCCATATAGCCGGCGGGGGGTTGGCGAGGGACGTTTCACTCGCCAACCGGGTCAGGTCCGGAAGGAAGCAGCCCTAACGAGACCGAGCGGGTCTTCGTCCAGCCTCCCACCTCATTCCACGGCGCGCGGCAGCCAGACCCAGACACGGCATGGACGCTACGACCGGCACGCCTGACGACGAGCCGGGCCTGCCCGGGTTTCCAGCGCCCCCCACCGCGGCGACGCCCTACCGGGTGCTCGCGCGCAAGTATCGCCCCACCAATTTCGGTGACCTGATCGGCCAGGACGCGATGGTGCGAACCCTGGCCAACGGGTTCGCGGCCAACCGCATTCCCCAGGCCTGGATGCTCACCGGCGTCCGCGGGGTCGGCAAGACCACGACGGCGCGCATCCTGGCCCGCGGCCTCAACTACGCCCGCGCCGGCCAGGCGGATACCGGCCCGACCGTGTCGATGCCGGAGCTCGGCCTCCACTGCGCGGCGATCATGGAATCCCGGCACATGGACGTGCTGGAGATGGATGCCGCCTCGCATACCGGCATCGACGACGTCCGGGCGATCATCGACGGCATCCGCTACGGGCCGGTCTCGGCGCGCTACAAGGTCTACATCGTCGACGAGGTCCACATGCTCTCCGAGAAGGCGTTCAACGCCTTCCTGAAGACGCTCGAGGAGCCGCCGCCGCACGCGAAGTTCGTGTTCGCCACCACGGAGATCCGCAAGGTCCCGGTCACGATCCTGTCCCGCTGCCAGCGATTCGACCTGCGCCGGGTCGAGGCGCCGACCCTGCACGCCCATCTCGCGAAGGTCTGCGCGGCCGAGGGCGTCACCGTCGAGGACGAGGCTCTCGGCGCGATCGTGCGAGCCGCGGAAGGGTCCGTGCGCGACGCGCTCTCGCTGCTCGACCAGGCGATCGCCCACGGCGCCGGCACGATCACCGCGCAGAGCGTGCGCGACATGCTGGGCCTCGCCGACCGCGCCCGGATCCTCGACCTGTTCGAGGCGGTGATGCGCGGATCCGTGCCGGCGGCCTTCGCCGAGCTGCGGGCGCAGTACGATTCCGGCGCGGACCCGTCGGTGGTGCTCTCCGACCTCGCGGCCTTCACGCATCTCGTCACCCGGCTCAAGGTGGTGCCGGAGACGGCTGCCGACCCGACCCTCAGCGAGACCGAGCGCGTCCGGGGCGCCGCGTTCGCCGACAAGCTCTCGATCCGCGCCCTGTCGCGGGCGTGGCAGATCCTGCTCAAGGCGATTCCCGAGGTCCAGGCCGCGCCCCGGCCGCTCGCGGCGGCCGAGATGGCGATCGTGCGCCTCGCCTACGCGGCCGACCTGCCGACACCCGACGAGGCCCTGCGCCAGCTCAGGGCCGAGGCGGCCGCCGCGCCCGCGGACGAGGCCCCCGCCGTGTCGGGCCGGCCGCCCTTGCCGCCGATCCCCGACCTGCGCGGCGGCGGTTCCGCGGCGCTCGCCGCCGCACCCCGGACGGCCGTGGCGGCGGCCGCCCCGGTCGCGGCGCCCGTGACGGCGCCCGTCGCCGTGAGCGCGCCCGCGGGTGCCCCCGTGAGCGCGCCCATCGGTGCGCCCGCTCCGAGACCGGCGGCCTCGGCACCGCCGACGCCGCGCCTCGGGCGGTTCGAGGACCTGATCGCGCTGGCCGACGCCAACCGGGACATCCTGCTGCGGACCGCGCTGGAGCGCGACGTCCATCTGGTGCGCTTCGAGGAGGGCCGGATCGAGTTCCGCCTCGCCTCCGGCGGCCGGTCGAGCCTCGCCAACGACATCGCCGCCGCCATCGAGCGCTGGACCGGGCGGCGCTGGGTGGTGGCCCTGTCGAAGGACGAGGGCGCCCCGACCCTCGACGCGGCCGCCCGGGCCGCCACGGAGACCCGCCGGGAGAACGCCGCCGCCGACCCCTTCGTGCGCGAGGTGCTGACGCGCTTCCCCGGGGCCGAGATCGTCGACGTGCGCGAGACCGCGCCCGAGGCCCTGCCCTCCGCCGAGCAGGAGATCCTCGGGGACGGCGATGCCGCGCGGGTCGGCGAGGTCGAGGACGACGACGCCTGACGCGCGCGCGGCGCAGGGTGGCGCCGCGACGGCGCCATACCCAGATCAGACGAGGAAACGGAAAGAGAGCCGCATGCGCGACCTGATGGGCATCATGAAGCAGGCTCAGGCCATGCAGGAGAAGATGGCCAACCTGCAGTCCGAGATGGACGAGATCGAGGTCAGCGGCGCCTCCGGCGGCGGCTCCGTCCGGGTCACCATGACCGCCAAGGGTCAGATGAAGGGCGTCAGCATCGACCCGTCCCTGATGGTGGCGGACGAGCGCGAGATCCTGGAGGACCTGATCGTGGCGGCCTGCAACGACGCCCGCGGCAAGGCCGAGGCGACCATGCAGGAGCGCATGGCCGAGCTGACCAAGGGCCTGCCCCTGCCTCCGGGCATGAAGCTGCCGTTCTAGGGAGCGCGGAAGCGGACTGGTCCCCAGACCGCGAGGGCGCCGTTGTCCCGGGGCTCGCGTAGCGGAACCCGGGATCCCGCCCCACCGGCCTGGCAAGGCCTCGCGCCGACCGTACGTCAGGATTCCGTGCTCGCCTGCGGCGCCCCGGAATGACGATGCGGTGAGGTGATATCGGTCTTCGAACCAGATTGGACGGGCGGCCCGGAGAGCCGCCCGTCCGATTCTCAGGCGGCGATCGCCTGCGCGGTGGGCCCGGCGGCGCGCACGTCGGCGTCGACATGGGCCTCGAACCGCTTGAAGTTGTCGTCGAACATCTTCACCAGCCGCGCCGCCGTCTCCACGAAGGCACCCTTGTTGGCCCAGGTCTTCACCGGGGTCAGGATATGCGGCTCGACGCCGGGAACCGAGACCGGCACCGCGAAGCCGAAGTACGGGTCGCGGCGGAACTCGGCCTGCGCCAGCGAGCCGTCGAGGGCGGCGCTCAGCAGGCGGCGCGTCACGCGGATCGGCATCCGCCGGCCGGTGCCGACGCCGCCGCCGGTCCAGCCGGTGTTGACCAGCCAGCAATCGACGTCGTGCTTGGCGATGAGGTCGCGCAGCAGGTTGCCGTAGGTGCTCGGGTGCCGCGGCATGAACGGCGCGCCGAAGCAGGTCGAGAAGGTCGCCTCCGGACCAGTCAGGCCGCGCTCGGTGCCGGCGACCTTGGCGGTGTAGCCCGAGAGGAAGTGGTACATCGCCTCTGCGCCAGTGAGCTTGGCGATCGGCGGCATCACCCCGAACGCATCGCAGGTCAGCATCACGATGTTCTTCGGATGCCCTGCACGGCCCGTAGCGCTCGCATTGGCGATGAAGTCCAGGGGGTAGGCGCAGCGGGTATTCTCGGTGAGCGACGCGTCGTCGAAGTCCGGCGCGCGGGTGACCGGATCGATGATCACGTTCTCCATCACCGTGCCGAAGCGCTCGGTGGTGGCGTAGATCTCCGGCTCGGCGTTGCGCGAGAGGCGGATGGTCTTGGCGTAGCAGCCGCCCTCGAAATTGAAGATTCCGGAATTCGCCCAGCCGTGCTCGTCGTCGCCGAGCAGCTGGCGGGAGGAGTCGTTCGACAGCGTCGTCTTGCCGGTGCCAGAGAGGCCGAAGAAGATCGCCGAGCCGCCCTCGGCGTCGAGCGCCGCGTTGGCCGAGCAGTGCATCGGCATCACGCCCTGACCGGGCAGGATGTAGTTCAGGTAGGTGAAGACCGACTTCTTCATCTCGCCCGCGTAGGCGGAGCCGCCGATCAGCACGAGCTTCTTCGAGAAGTCGATGGCGATCACGGTCTTGGACCGGCAGCCGTGCCGGGCGGGATCCGCCTGGAAGCTCGGCAGGTCGATGATCGTCATGTCGGGCACGTAGGACGCGATCTCGGAGCGGTCCGGCCGGATGAGCAGGTTGCGGATGAACAGCGAGTGCCACGCGAACTCGGTGAACACCCGCGCCTTGACCCGGTAGGCCGGATCGGCGCCGCCGTAGAGGTCCTGGGCGAACAGCTCCTTGCCCTCGGCGTGCTTCAGGAAGTCCTGGCGGAGGGTCTCGAACTGCTCGGGCGTGATCGCTCCGTTGTTGTCCCACCAGATCTCGTTCTCGGTGCCGGCGTCGCGGACCACGAACTTGTCCTTGGGCGAGCGGCCGGTATGGCTACCGGTAGTGGCTACGATCGCGCCGCCGCGTGCGAGCTGCGCCTCTTTGCGGGACAGAGCCTCCTCGTAGAGGCGCGGCGCCTCGAAATTCCAATGGACGGCCTTGAGGTCGCGGAAGCCGGCCGCCTCGGCGCCGTGGGCCGCGTTGTGATCACCGATGTTGGTCAAGATCGTATCTCCCGGGCCCCTGTTCGACCGTCGACGCGACTGAGCCGGGCGGCACCGCCGTCCGGGTTTGCCCGGGAGACGTCCGTGCGGTCGTACAGGACCGCCGCACGCTGGATCTCCGTTCCCGGCCGCTCTCCATCCCACTCTCGAGTAGGCGGCGAAGCTTCGCTGTCATAAGGGGCCCCGCCGGGAGCCCGCAACGTGTACAAACAGGTTAGACCACAGTCGTGGACTCAGGAACCCAGGTCTGTAAGCAGTTCCGTCCGTCACGCAGCATAATGCCGCCGGCGGAGCGGCTTCGGAATACCCATATACCACACAGGCGGGTACTCACCCGCCCCTGGACCCTTGCGCGGCGCCCGGCGCCGTCTATCCCCGTCCGGATCCGCAATCCCTTCCTCGCCCCAGAGGCACGATGCCCCAAGCCGTCGCCGGCCCCGAGATCGAGCGCCTGATCCAGCTTCTCGCCCGCATGCCGGGCCTCGGACCGCGCTCGGCGCGGCGGGCCGCCCTACAGCTCATCAAGAAGCGCGACACGCTGCTCGGGCCCCTCGCCGACGCGATGCGGGTGGCGGCCGACCGGATCATCGTGTGCACGAGCTGCGGGAACGTCGACACCTCGGACCCGTGCACGATCTGTCGCGACGCTGAGCGCGATCCGACGACGCTCGTTGTGGTGGAGGACGTGTCCGACCTCTGGGCGCTGGAGCGGTCCGGGGCCGTGAAGGCGCGCTACCACGTGCTCGGCGGCGTCCTCTCGGCGCTGGACGGCGTCCGGCCAGAGCACCTCAATCTCGCGAGCCTCGTGGAGCGCGTGGCCCGGCCCGAGGTCACGGAAGTCATCCTGGCGCTCAACGCGACCGTCGACGGCCAGACCACGGCCCACTACGTCACGGAATCGATCCGGCACTGCGGCGTGAAGGTCACGCGACTCGCCCACGGCGTCCCGGTCGGCGGCGAGCTCGACTACCTCGACGAGGGTACCCTGTCGGCGGCGATCCGCAGCCGGACGGCGTTCTGAGGGTCGGCGACAGGCAGCGAACCGGTATTTGACCGGTCCTCGGCCGCATCCTATTCGACGCTGAGCCCGGACCCGTCCCGGCGCCTTCCCTGCCGGTTTCCGCCATGACCATCCGCCCGCTCGTCATCCTCCCCGATCCCGTCCTGCGCCTGGGCTCCGAGCCGGTCGGGCCGATCACCGCCGAGATCCGCACCCTCGTCGCCGACATGTTCGAGACGATGTACGACGCTCCCGGCGTCGGGCTCGCGGCGATCCAGATCGGCGTGGCCAAGCGCGTCGTCACGATCGACACGTCGAAGGAGGAAGGGGTCCGCGACGCGCGGGTGTTCATCAATCCCGAGATCGTCTGGTCCTCGGAGGAGAAGCGGGTCTACGACGAGGGCTGCCTGTCGATCCCGGACTACTACGCCGAAGTGGAGCGGCCGGACCGGGTGCGCGTGAAGTTCCGCGACCTCGACGGCCAGGAACAGGAGATCGAGGCCGACGGCCTGCTCTCGACCTGCATCCAGCACGAGATCGACCATCTCAACGGCGTGCTGTTCATCGACCACCTGTCGAAGCTGAAGCGCGACCGGGTGGTCAAGAAATTCACCAAGGCGGCCAAGCGCGACGCGGCCTGAGCCGGCCATGCGCGTCGTCTTCATGGGCACACCCGACTTCGCGGTGCCGACGCTGGCGCGGCTCGCGCAGGACGGGCACGACATCGTTGCGGTCTATACCCGCGCGCCCGCGAAAGCCGGCCGCGGCATGAGCCTGCGTCCCTCGCCGGTCCACGCGCTCGCCGACACGCTCGGCGTGCCGGTCCTGACACCCGCGACGCTCCGCACGCCCGAAGCCGCCGACACCTTCGCGGCGCACCGGGCGGACGTTGCGGTGGTCGTGGCCTACGGGATGCTGCTGCCGCAGGCGATCCTCGACGCGCCGAAGCACGGCTGCCTCAACCTGCACGGCTCATTGCTGCCGCGTTGGCGCGGCGCTGCGCCGATCCAGCGCGCCGTCATGGCGGGCGACGCCGAGAGCGGCGTCGGCGTCATGCGGATGGAGGCAGGACTCGACACCGGCCCGGTCGCCCTCGAGGCGCGGCTGCCGGTCACCCCGGGCATGACGGCCGGCGCCCTTCACGACGCGCTCATGCCCCTCGGCGCCGACCTGATGGCGCGGGCCCTCGCGGCGCTCGCGGCGGGCACGCTGACCTTCGCGCCACAGCCGGAGGACGGCGTCGTCTACGCCCACAAGATCACCAACGACGAGGCGCGGATCGACTGGTCCCGGCCGGCGGATGAGGTCGCCAACCGGATCAACGGGCTGTCGCCGTTCCCCGGCGCGTTCTTCGAGGTCGATCTCGGCAAGGGGCCGGAGCGCGTGAAGGTGCTCCGCGCCATACCGGCCGCGGGCGCAGGCGAGGCGGGGACGCTGCGCGATGCCGAGGGAACTGTCGCGTGCGGCGACGGCGCCGTTCGGCTTCTGGAGCTGCGCCGCGCGGGAAAAGGCGGCAGCGCCAGCGGAGCGGAGTTCGTCCGGGGCGCCCGTCTCACGCCCGGCGCCCGCCTCGGCTGATGCGCGTGGCCCGTTCAAGGTCTTCGGCACTCGGCCCAACCCGTCATCGCGAGCGCAGCGAAGCGACCCAGGGCAGCGCACCCTGGCGAGGCTCGGCGCGACACTGGATTCCTTCGCTGCGCTCGCAAGGACGATCGCGCGCACATCATTCCAGAGCTTTGTGTCATATCGCGAAATCGAACATCGGAGCGTCCTCGAAAGACCTCGAGGGGGCCGCCTGATGCCCCGCTACAAGCTCGTCATCGAGTACGACGGCGGCCCGTTCTGCGGCTGGCAGCGGCAGGCCGAGGATCCCACGGTCCAGGGCGCGATCGAGGCGGCGGTCACGCGCTTCTCCGGGGAGGACGCCCGCCTCACCTGCGCGGGCCGGACCGATGCCGGCGTGCACGCGATCCATCAGGTCGCCCATCTCGACCTCGCCAAGGACTGGCGGACCGACACGGTGCGAGACGCCCTGAACGCCCATCTGCGGCCGCGGCCGGTGGCGATCCTGTCCGCCGAGATCGTGCCGGAGAGCTTCGACGCCCGCCACTCGGCGATCCGCCGGCACTATCGCTACCGCATCCTCAACCGGCGCAGCCCGGCGGCGCTGACGCGGGCCCATGTCTGGCACGTGCCGTGGCCCCTCGACGCGGATCGCATGCACGACGCCGCCCAGCGCCTCGTCGGCCGCCACGACTTCTCGGCTTTCCGGGCCGCCGAGTGCCAAGCGAACAGCCCGATCCGCACCCTGGAGCAGCTCGACGTCGCCCGCGCGCCGATGGCGCTCCACGATGAGATCGTGGTGGCGACGTCCGCGCGCTCGTTCCTGCACCATCAGGTGCGGGCTATGGTGGGCACGCTGATGCTCGCCGGCTGCAGCCGGCTCTCGGCGGACGGCGTGGCCGACATCCTCGCCTCGGGCGAGAAGCGTCGGTGCGGTCCTCTGGCGCCGGCCGCCGGGCTGACCTTCGTGGGCGTCGACTACGGTCCGGGGAAGTAGGCCTCGAGCACCCGCCCGTAGATCGCGGTCAGCCGCTCCAGGTCGGCGACCGCCACGCACTCGTCGGTCTGGTGCATCGTCTCGCCGACGAGGCCGAACTCGATCACCGGGCAGGCCTCCTTGATGAAGCGCGCGTCCGAGGTGCCCCCCGTCGTGGAGAGCGTCGGCGTCAGGCCGGTCTCGGCCCGGATCGCCTCGGCGACCAGTGTCACGAAGGCGTCCGGTCGCGTCAGGAAGGCCGGCGCGTTCGAGGGCTGAAGGTCGAGGGTGAAGCGCACCGCGTTCCCGGCCGCCTGCTCCAGGCGCCGGCGGATCTCGGCGCCCAGGCTCTCGGCGGTCCAGTCGTCGTTGAAGCGGACGTTGAAGGTCGCCCGGGCGGTCGCCGGGATCACGTTGGTGGCCGGGTTGCCGACGTCGATCGTAGTGAACTCGAGATTCGAGGCGTCGAAATGCGCGGTTCCGCGATCCAGCGGCTCGGCGACCAGCGCCGAGGCGAGGCGCAGCAGGCCCGGAATCGGGTTCTCGGCCTTGTGCGGGTAGGCGACGTGGCCCTGACGCCCCAGCACGGTGAGCTTGCCGGTCAGCGACCCGCGCCGGCCGATCTTGATCATCTCGCCGAGCCGGCCCGGGTTGGTTGGCTCTCCGAGGACGCAGTGGTCGAATTGCTCGCCGCGTCGCCGCGCCCAGTCGAGGAGCTTCACGGTGCCGTTGACCGCGGGCCCCTCCTCGTCACCCGTGATCAGGAACGCGATGGAGCCGCCGAACTCGGGCCCGCGCCGGTCGAGGAAGGCGAGGGTCGCCGCGAGCATGCAGGCCACGCCGCCCTTCATATCGGCGGCGCCCCGGCCGTACAGCATCCCGTCGACCACGGCGCCCGCGAAGGGGTCGTGGCGCCACGCGCCCTCGCCCTCCGGCACCACGTCGGTGTGGCCGGCGAAGACGAGGCACGGACCGCATCGCCCGACGCGGGCGTAGAGGTTCGGCGTGTCGGGATAGCCGGGCTCCGAGAAGACCGGCCGCTCGACCGCGAAGCCGGCGGGCCGGAGCGCGTCGGCGACCACATCGAGGGCGCCCCGATCGTCCGGCGTCACGGACGGGCACCGGATCAGGTCCTGCGCGAGGCGCAGGGCCGCGTCGGGGGCGTGATGATCTGCCGGCATGAACCCGTCCTCGGCGGCGCGACGTGCCGCGCGGCCCGCTTAACCCGAAGCGGGCCGCCCCGGAACTCCCGTCCCGGGCCCTACTTGGTGACCACGACCTGCACGTCGCCGTGGCGGCGCTGCACCGACACGGTTACGTCGTCGTCGTAGCGCTGGAACCGGATGTCCAGGCGCGAGCCGCCGAGCTTGACGTTGTAGAGGGTCACCCCGTCGAGGAAGCCCGGCAGGATCGGGTTCTTGAGCCGGACGCGGTTGCGCTCGTGGTCAAGCTCGAGGCCGAGGCAGGCCGCCAGGAACGCGAACGGCGCCGCCGCCGCCCAGGCCTGCGGGCTGCAGGCGACCGGGTACGAGACCGGGCCGCGCTGCTTGCGGCGCATGAAGCCGCAGAACAGCTCGGGGAGCCGCTTCTGGTCCTGGTAGAGCGAGGTGTCGAACATCCCCTGGAAGATGCGCGCGGCCTCGTGCTTGCGATCGTAGCGCGCCAGACCCATCGCGATCAGCGCGTTGTCGTGCGGCCAGATCGAGCCGTTGTGGTAGGACATCGGGTTGTAGCGCGCCTCGCCCTTGGCGATCGTGCGCACGCCCCAGCCGTTGAAGCCGTCCTTGCACAGCAGCGTCTCGGCGACCCGCGCCGCCCGCTCCGGCTTGGCGATGCCGGTGAACAGGGCGTGGCCGGCATTGGAGGAGCGCACCGCGCACTGCTTCTTCGCGCCGTCCAGCGCCAGCGCGTAGGTGCCGATCTCCTCGTTCCAGAACGCCGCGTCGAATTTCTCGCGGAGCGCCGCGGCTTCCTGCGTGAGGCGCTCGGCCATCGGATCGTGCCCCAGCAGAGCCGCGAGCTTCGCCATGCCGTTCTTGGCCGCGTAGACGTAGCCCTGCACCTCGCACAGGGCGATCGGGCCCTTGGCCAAGTGGCCGTCGGCGTGGAAGATCGAGTCGTGGCTGTCCTTCCAGCCCTGGTTCTCGAGACCCTTGTCGGTGTCGCGGGCGTACTCGACGAAGCCGTCGCCGTCGCGGTCGCCGTAGCGGTCCATCCATTCCAGGGCGAGTTCCAGCGCCGGCCAGATCGCCCGCACGGTCTCGAGGTCGCCCGTGACCGCGTAGTACTCCCAGGCCAGCATCACGAAGAGCGGCGTGCCGTCGATGGTGCCGTAATAGTGCCGGAACGGCACCTCGCCGAGCATCGCCATCTCGCCGCGCCGGGTCTCGTGCAGGACCTTGCCGGGCTGCGCGTCGGCGGCCGGATCGACCGCCTTGGCCTGGGTCGAGGCGAGGTAGCGCAGCACGCCCCGGGCGAATTTCGGGTCGATCCAGAGCGCCATCATCGCGGTGATGATGCCGTCGCGCCCGAACACCGTGGAGTACCAGGGAATGCCGGCGAACGGGTAGATGCCCTCCGGGGTGCGGGTCGCCAGCATGTAGAGGTCGGCCGTGGCCCGGCACAGGCCCTCGTTGAACTGATCGTTCGACGAGATGATCGTGGTGATCCCCGCCGTGAGCGCCCGCAGATCGCGCCGCGAATCGCGGTAGGCGCGGGCGAAGATCGTCCCTTCCCCGAGGTCCTTGAGCTCGCGCCGGGCACCGCCGGCATTGGCCGCGAGCGTGAGCTTGGCGGCCGCGTCCTCGCCGACCATCGTGTCGGTCGGGGGCTTGGTGAAGGCCCGGTGCGCCTCGAAGGTCACGCGGATGAACAGGGACGTCCGACCCTCCGGCGGCAGCGAAACGTCGAAGACGACGCGGCCGGGCTCGATCACGTCGGGCTTCGGGCCGAAATGGAGTGCCGTGGTCCGCACGATCTCGTCGAGGCCGACGTAGCGGAACTGGACCTCCCGGTCGCTCGCCACCAGCACGCCGCGCTTGCCACGCTCCTTGCGGTCGGTGCCGCGCACCTCGAACAGGTCGCGGTAATCCGCGTCGAAGGTCACGGCGATGCGCAGGCGACGGTGCTTCGAATCGAACGAGCGCAGGCCGATCCGGTCGTAGCAGGCGCCGCGGAACAGGAACTTGGTGCGCTCGATCGCGATCGTCTCGCGGGGAATCGAGGTCTCGTCGTGGGCGTCGATGCGGATGTCGGGCGTCGTCATGTCGACGCTGAGCGCACCGTTATCGTCCTGCATCACCGAGGAGAGCATCAGCGGGCGCTGACCCTCCACCGTTACCTCCAGGCGCGAGAGATAGCGCGTGTCCTGGAAGTAGAGCCCCTCAGGGCCGGGCTGGACGCCGATATCGCCGTAGGAATCGAGGACGCCGAAGGCTTCGCCGAACTTCAGCGAGCGCAGAGGCCGCTCGACCAGGGAGGTCTGCGCCTCGATGTGGTAGGTCGGAAGGACGTCGTCCGCGTCCTGAAATCCGTGCGCCACGCTTCCGGCGCTCGCCGCGGTCCGGGCCTTCGCATCGTGGGCCGCTGCCGTTCTGTCCGCCGCCATGCAGGGCATCTCCGGGTGCAAGTGAGAGGTGCGAATCGAGAGGGCTGCTGCATCCCGTCGATGCAGCAGCCCTTGTTCACCCTACGGATGAGTCGCCTTTAAGACGCTAGGCCGAGCCGGACCCGCCTCGCAAGCCCGGTGCCGGCTTTCAGGCCGGCATGGCGGCGACGGGGATCGCCGGCCGAGCGGAACCGTTGACCTCGCCGTACTGCGGCATGAAGCCGGACTTCGGCAGCTTGATCACGTCGGCGCCGCGGGCGAGCAGGTCCTCGTAGGCGGCGACGTACTTTTTGACCATGCACTCGGCGGTGAAGGCGCTCTCGAAGTGGCGGCGCACACCGGCGCGGCTCATGGTCTTCACCTTGGCGACCGCGGCCACGGCGTCGTCCATGTTCTCGCAGAGCACGCCGCCGACGCCGTCCTTGATCACCTCCGGCACGGAGCCGTTGCGGAACGCGATCACCGGCGTGCCGGCCGACATCGCCTCGATCATCACCAGGCCGAAGGGCTCCGGCCAGTCGATCGGGAAGGCGAGCGCCAGGGCGTTGCCGAGGAAGTCCTTCTTCTGCTCCTCGTTGATCTCACCGATGTATTCGATCAGCGGGTGATGGATCATCGGCTCGATGACCTCGTCCCAGTAATCCTGGTCAGCCTTGTCGACCTTGGCGGCGATCTTGAGCGGCGTGCCGGAGCGGATCGCCATCTCGATCGCGCGGTCGGGACGCTTCTCGGGCGAGATCCGGCCGAGGAAGGCGAGGTAGCCGCCCTTGGCGTCCGGGTAGTACGGGCAGTTCTCGGCCGGCAGGCCGTGATGGATCGTCGCCAGCCAGTTGGAGGTCGGCGGCATGGGCAGGCGCTGGTTGTCGGAGATCGAGACCAGCGGCATGCCCGTGAAGGTCCGGTAGACCGGCATGAAGTCGGGCACGTCCAGGCGACCGTGCATCGTGGTGATGCACTTGTGGTTCAGATCCTCGAACATCGGATACTGAAGCAGGTCGATGTGGAAGTGCAGGATGTCGAACTCGTGCGCGCGGCGGTGCACTTGATGTAGCATCGCCAGGTGGCTGGCGGTGTGATCGCGGTAGCCGAGCAGGCGCAGGCCCTCGGGCGTGCAGGCCGCGAGCTTGGCAGTCGTCTCGGAGTCACCGCTCGCGAACAGCGTGACTTCGTGGCCCTGGCGGACCAGTTCCTCTGTAATCCAGCTGACGACGCGCTCGGTGCCGCCGTAGAACTTCGGAGGGACGGCCTCCGACAACGGAGCGATCTGGGCAATGCGCACGAAGTGTCTCCTGGTTGGCCGAATTTGACGGGGGGTCTAACCCTGCCGGCCTGAGCGGGACATGAATGAAACGGACGGCCAAGGTTATGGTTCCTGGCGCCCCTCGCTGTCGCGCGCCGTTTTGTGCAGCGCGCAAGCTGTCCCCGGATTCCCCCGAATCAGCGGGGTGGGCAGCGCGCCGACCCGCCCCTCGGCGGCCACAGCGACCGCACCGTCATTCCGTGACTGCGCAGCTGGGCCCGGAATCCATAACCGCACCGGGCGCCTTGCATGACACGGACCGCGTTCCTGGAGTCTGGGCTCGCCGGCGGCGCGGCGGAACGACGGCACAGACCTTCATGGCCGTCTGAGTGCCCCGCCCGTCACGGCGCCCCGCGGCCGTTGCCGCGGCGTCAGCTTTCTGTCATAAGCCGCCCCGCGTCGAACCGCCCGGCCGATAGGGCTGCCGTGGCGGCTCGTGCTGCTCCACCAGAAGCATCAGCGCGCGAACCTCATCCGATCCTCCCGGATCGGCCAGAGATCATTTCGCGCAACGGAGAGCCAAATGCCCAAGTTGAAGACGAAATCGGGCGCGAAGAAGCGCTTCAAGATCACCGGCACCGGCAAGGTGATGTACGCCCAGGCCGGCAAGCGCCACGGGATGATCAAGCGGACGACCAAGCAGATCCGCAACCTGCGCGGCACCACGACCCTGTTCGAGGGCGATGCCGCCAACGTGAAGAAGTACTTCCTGCCGAACGCGCGGTAAGTCCTTCGACACCCGTTGCCACTGTCTTTCGTCGAATCCAGGAGATAACCGATGGCCCGCGTCAAGCGCGGCGTGACCAGTCACGCGAAGCACAAGAAAGTTCTGAAGGCCGCCAAGGGCTATTACGGCCGGCGCAAGAATACGATCCGCATCGCCAAGCAGGCGGTCGAGAAGGGCATGCAGTATGCCTACCGCGACCGCAAGAACAAGAAGCGCACGTTCCGAGCCCTCTGGATCCAGCGCCTGAACGCGGCGGTCCGCGAGCACGGCCTGACCTACTCGCGCTTCATCGACGGTCTGGCGAAGTCCGGCATCGTCGTCGACCGCAAGGCCCTCTCGGAGCTGGCGATCCACGAGCCGGCGAGCTTCGCCGCCGTCGTCGAGAAGGCGAAGGCCGCGCTGCCGCAGAACACCGCCAAGGCCGCCTGATCCAGGCCTGAGGCGAGACGGACGGAAGGCGCGGTTCCCCAGGGAGCCGCGCCTTCGTCGTTTACGAGGTCCCGCGCCCCGCGCTTGCGCCCGGGCGCACAACGCGCGAGAGCACGGCCCGACGGCCGACTCCGCCAACCCTGCTCGAAGACAGCGATGACCGATCTCGACACCCTCGAACGCGATCTCCTGACCCAGGTGGGCGCGGCGTCCGACGAGGCGGCCCTCGACGCCGTCCGCGTCGCCGCGCTCGGCAAGAAGGGCAGCGTCTCGGAGCTGCTGAAGACCCTCGGTTCGATGACGCCGGACGAGCGCAAGGAGCGCGGCCCGCTGATCAACGGCCTGCGCGACCGGGTCCAGGGCGCCGTCACCGCGCGCAAGACCGAGCTGGCCGAGGCTGCCCTGGAGGCCCGCCTCGCCTCCGAGCGGGTCGACGTGACCCTGCCGGTCCGCGAGGCCCCGGAGGTCCGCGGCCGGATCCACCCGATCTCCCAGGTCATCGACGAGATCACCGCGATCTTCGCCGACATGGGCTTCGCGGTCGCCGAGGGTCCGGACATCGAGACGGACGAGCTGAACTTCACCGCCCTCAACTTCCCGCCCGGCCACCCGGCCCGCGAGATGCACGACACCTTCTTCCTGGCGCCGGACCGGGACGGGAAGCGCAAGGTGCTGCGCACCCACACCTCGCCCGTGCAGGTGCGGACCATGCGGGCGCAGACGCCGCCGATCCGCGTGATCATCCCGGGGCGGACCTACCGGCACGATTCCGACCAGACCCACACGCCGATGTTCCACCAGGTCGAGGGGCTGGTGATCGATACGAGCGCCAACATCGCCAACCTGAAATGGGTGCTGGAGGAGTTCTGCAAGGCGTTCTTCGAGGTGGAGGGCGTGAAGATGCGCTTCCGCCCGTCCTTCTTCCCCTTCACCGAGCCCTCCGCGGAGGTCGACATCCAGTGCTCGCGCAAGGGCGGCGAGATCCGCTTCGGCGAGGGCGACGACTGGCTGGAGATCCTGGGCTGCGGGATGGTCCACCCGAACGTGCTGCGCAATTGCGGGCTCGACCCGGACGCCGTGCAGGGCTTCGCCTTCGGCGTCGGCATCGACCGCATCGCCATGCTGAAATACGGCATGCCGGACCTGCGCCCGTTCTTCGAGGCCGACGTCCGCTGGCTCGACCATTACGGCTTCCGCCCGCTCGACGTGCCGAGCCTAGTGGGCGGCCTCACCGGCTGAGCCGCACCGGCCCCGCCGCGGCCCTCCGGCCCCGGTGATGGCCCCGCGATCCTGTTCCTCCGACGGTCGAGCCGACACCGGGCTCTCGAAGGTCCATCATGAAATTCACCCTCTCCTGGCTCAAGGACCACCTCGACACCGAGGCCTCCCTCGACACCGTCGCCGAGACGCTGACGCGGATCGGCCTCGAGGTGGAGGGCGTCGAGGACAAGGCCGCCGCGCTCAAGCCCTACGTGATCGCCCGGATCCTGACGGCCGAGCAGCACCCGAACGCCGACCGGCTCCGGGTCTGCACCGTCGACACCGGTGCGGGCGCGCCCGTGCAGGTGGTCTGCGGCGCCCCGAACGCCCGGACCGGGCTCGTCTCGGTCTTCGCGCCGCCCGGCACCTACGTCCCGGGTAAGAACATCACCCTGTCGGTGGGCACGATCCGCGGCGTCGAGAGCCACGGCATGCTGTGCTCGGGCGCCGAGCTCGGGCTCGGCGACGACCATGACGGCATCCTGGAGCTCCCGACCGACGCGCCGGTCGGCCAAGCCTACGCGCTCTACGCCGGGCTCGACGATCCGGTCATCGAGATCAACCTGACGCCGAACCGGCCGGACTGCACCTCGGTCCACGGCATCGCCCGCGACCTCGCCGCCGCCGGCCTCGGCACACTCAAGGGCGAGGCGCTGCCGGCCCTGCGCGGCGAGGGTTCCTGCCCGGTCGCGGTCGAGCTCGCCCTCGATCCGGCCGACCGGCACCTCGCCCCGCTGTTCGCCCTGCGGCTCGTGCGCGGCGTCCGGAACGGCCCGTCGCCGGCCTGGATGCAGGCGCGTCTGCGCGCCATCGGCCTGCGCCCGATCAACAGCCTCGTCGACATCACCAACTACGTCACCTTCGACCGCGGGCGGCCGCTGCACGTCTTCGACGCCGCCAAGGTCGCCGGCACGCTGACCGTGCGGCGGGCGCGGGACGGCGAGAGCCTGCGCGCCCTCGACGGCCGGACCCACGCGCTCACCGACGACACCGTGGTGATCGCCGACGCATACGGCGTCGAATCCATCGCCGGCATCATGGGCGGCGAGGCCTCTGGCTGCGACGCCGGCACCACGGACGTGCTGATCGAGTCGGCCCTGTGGGACCCGACCAACATCGCCCAGTCTGGCCGCCGCCTCGGCATCATCACCGACGCGCGCTACCGCTTCGAGCGGGGCGTCGACCCGGCCTTCACGCTCCCCGGCCTCGACCTCGCGACGCGGCTGGTGGTCGATCTCTGCGGTGGAACACCGACCGAGGCGCACGTCGCCGGCGCGCCGCCCGAATCCGAGCGCAGCATCGACTTCCCCTGGACCGAGGTCCGCCGCCTCGCCGGCCTGGACGTGCCGCGCACGGAGATGCAGCAGATCCTCGAGACGCTGGGCTTCCACGTCTCCGGCACCGGGGACCGGGTGACGGTGCTGCCCCCGTCCTGGCGGCCCGACGTCGAGGGCAAGGCCGACCTCGTCGAGGAGGTCGTGCGCATCGCCGGGCTCGACCGGATCGTGGCCAAGCCCCTGCCGCCGCTCGCCGGGATCGGCCGCCCGCTGCTCACCGTGATGCAGAAGCGGACCCGCTTGGCCAAGCGCGCCCTGGCGAGCCGCGGCCTCATGGAGGCGGTCACGTGGTCTTTCGTACCGCACGACGACGCCGTCCTGTTCGGCGGCGGCGGGGCCGACCTCGTGCTGGCCAACCCGATCGCCTCTGAGCTGTCCGACATGCGGCCGAGCCTGGTGCCGGGCCTCCTGCGCGCGGCGCAGCGCAACGCCGACCGCGGCTACCCGGACTCCGCCTTGTTCGAGGTCGGCCAGTGCTTCGCCTCGGACGAGCCGGGGGGCCAGACCATCCGCGCGGCGGCAGTCCGCCGCGGCGGCGCGACCCTGGCCGGCGCCGGGCGGCACTGGGACGGCAGAGCCGCGGCCGTCGACGCCTTCGACGCCAAGGCCGACGCCCTCGCCCTGCTGGGCAGCCTCGGCGTGCCGACCGGCGGCCTCCAGATCACGGCGGGCGGCCCGTCCTGGCTGCATCCCGGCCGCTCGGGCACGCTGCGCTTCGGTCCGAAGACCGAGATCGGCTGGTTCGGCGAGGTGCATCCGCGGACGTTGCAGGCGCTGGACCTGAAGGGGACCCTCGTGGCCTTCGAGATCGTCCTCGACGCCCTGCCGCTGCCCAAGCTCAAGCCCACCAAGGCCAAGGCCGCCCTGGCGCTGTCAGAATTCCAGCCGCTGTCGCGCGACTTCGCCTTCGTGGTCGGCCGCGACGTCCCGGCGGGCGACATCGTCAAGGCCGCCCAGAACGCGGAGCGCAAGCTCGTGACCGGCGTCGACGTGTTCGACCTCTACGAAGGACCGGGCGTGCCGGACGGCGCGAAGTCGGTGGCGATCGCGGTGCGCCTCCAGCCCGTCGAGCGGACCCTGACCGACGCGGAGATCGAGGCGGTGAGCGCCAGGATCGTCGCCGAGGTCACCCGCCGGACGGGCGCGACCCTCCGGGCCTGAGGAACGCATGGACCGGATCGCCCTGCTCATCGACGACCTCGCGGCGGCCGAGTACCGGCCGAAGGCGGCGTTGCGGGAGGCCCTCAACCACCCGTCCGCCATCGCGGATGCGACGCTGCCGCTGCTGGAGGCGGCCGCCGACGGGCGCGAGCTGGCGCCGGAGGAGACGAACCTCCTGTTCTGGGGCCTGCACGTCATGGCCCACGCCCGGGACACGCGCGCCCTCGCGCCGCTCCTCAGGCTGCTCCGGCACGATGAGGAGACCCTCGACGCCGTGCTCGGCGATGCCGTCACGGCGACCCTCGCCAAGGTCGTGGCGAGCCTGTTCGACGGCGAGCCGCAGCCGCTGTTCCGGCTGATCCTGGACAGCACAGTGGACGATCACGCGCGCATGGCGCTGATGTGCGCCTGCACCTTCCTGACGCTGGAGGGGCGGATCGACCGGGCCGCGATGCACGATCTGCTGGTCCGGTTCGACGACGCGCAGGCCGCCGTGGAGGACGGTCCGGCCTGGGTCGGCTGGGAGGAGACGATCGCGCATCTCGGCTTCCGGGACCTCGCGCCCCGCGCGGCCGCGGCCCGCGCCGACGGACGGCTGACCGACGAGGTCAGCGACGCCGACTGGTTCAAGGAGGCCCTGCGCAAGGCGGAGACCAAACCGGACGACCTGGACCGGCTCGGCCCCTACCAGTACGGCTACCTCGACGATCCGGTCGAAGCCCTCGACTGGGCCGAGGAGGGTGCGGGCGAGCCGCAGCGCAACCCGTTCAAGGATGTCGGCCGCAACGATCCCTGCCCGTGCGGCTCGGGCAAGAAGTTCAAGAAGTGCTGTCTCGGCAAGGCGGAGGCGGAGGGGCCGTGGATGCCGACGGTGCCCCTAGGCGGATGAGGCGCCGCTGCCGCTGAGCGGGTTCTCGGGATCCCAGCCGTAGCTCAAGGTCTCGAACCGCATGGCGCGGGCGTCGACCATCAGGAGGCGCCCGACGAGGGGCTCGCCGAAGCCCGCCACGGCGCGCAGCACCTCCATGGCCATCAGCGAACCCATGACGCCGGCCAGTGCGCCCAGCACGCCGGCCTCCGCGCAGGCGGGCACGCTGCCGGGCGGCGGCGGGTTGGGGAAGAGGCAGCGGTAGGTCGGGTTCGGGGTCCCGTCCGGCCCGGTCTCGTGCGCCCGGATCGTGGTCAGCGTGCCGTCGAAGCGGCCCAGCGCCGCCGTGACCAGCGGGCGGCGCGCGCGGAAGCAGGCGTCGGAGACGGCGTAGCGCGTGGTGAAATTGTCGGATCCGTCCGCCACGAGGTCGTACCCGGCGATCAGGTCGACGGCGTTGTCCGGGTCGATCCGGAACGGGTGCCGGACGACCGTCACGTGCGGGTTGAGGCGCGCCACCGCGTCGGCCGCGCTCTCGACCTTCGGCCGACCGAGATCCGGCGTCCCGTGGATCACCTGCCGCTGGAGATTGGAGAGCGAGACCGTATCGTCGTCGACGAGGCCGATCGTGCCGATCCCGGCGGCGGCGAGGTACTGGATCAGCGGCGCGCCGAGGCCACCCGCCCCGACGACGAGGATCCGGGCGGCCTTGATCCGGGCCTGACCGGGGCCGCCGACCTCGGCGAGGACGAGGTGGCGGGCGTAACGTTCGATCTCATCGGGAACGAGGGCCATGGGCTGCCCATAATCCGCGGCGCCGCCGATCGGAAGCGCTGAAAAAGACAACGCCGCCCCGGTGAGGAGGCGGCGCGGGTCTCGCGTATCTGGATCCGGGCCGCTCAGCGCGGCGCGAGGATCATGATCATCTGCCGGCCTTCGAGCATCGGCTCGCTCTCGACCTTGGCGATCTCGGCGGTCTCGCTCTTCACGCGCTCCAGGAGGCGCAGACCGATATCCTGGTGAGCCATCTCACGACCGCGGAAGCGCAGGGTCACCTTGACCTTGTCGCCCTCCTCGAAGAAGCGGTGCACCGACTTCATCTTAGTGTCGTAGTCGTGCTTGTCGATGCCGGGACGGAGCTTGATCTCCTTCACCTCGACGGTCTTCTGCCGCTTGCGGGCCTCGTTCTGCTTCTTCTGCTCGTTGAAGCGGAAGCGCCCGTAATCGAGCAGCTTGCAGACGGGCGGCACGGAGTTCGGCGCGATCTCCACGAGATCGAGACCGGCCTCCTCGGCCAGATTGAGGGCGTCGAAGAAGGGAACGACGCCGCGGTTCTGCCCGGTGTCGTCGATCAGCTGCACTTCCCGCACACCGCGAATGTCGCGGTTGGCGCGCGGCCCGTCCTTCTGCGGGGCCGGCATGGCTCTCATCGGTCTACGAATGGCTTAGGTCTCCTGCTGCAACGGCGAAACGGCGGATTTTCAGGAGGATCTCCTGACCGCCAGCCGCTCCGGTCTCATCCGGACATACAACGTTGGTGGAACCGCGGCCAGAGTCAACCGGCTACCCTCGCGGCGCCGGAAATAATCGGCCGCCGCGTCGCGATTCGCGACCGGCTCCGGTGCAGCCGTCAGGCCGACCGGCCGAGCAGCCCGGCATAGACCGCCAGAGTGTCGCCGACCATCCGCTCGAGGGAGAAGTGCGCCTCGACATGCGCGCGGCTCCGCCGGCCGAGGGCGTCGCGGGCGCTCGCGCCGAGGGAGAGCGCCTCGGTGAGGGCGGCGGCGAGCGCGGCCGGGTCGCCGGGCGGCACGCGCCATCCGGTGCGCTGGCTTGCGGGGGTCTCGGGCGGTGCCAGCACCGTTTCCGGCACGGCGCCGAGATCCGAGACGACCACCGGGGCGCCGAGCGCCTGCGCCTCCACGGCCGAGCGCCCGAAGGCCTCGGGCTCCACGGACGGCACCGCCACCACCGAGGCGGCGCGGAAGGCCGCCGGCATGTCGGTGCAGTGCCCGACCCGGCGGACGATGCCCCCGAGGCCGCGCGCGGCGATCAGCGCGTCGAGCTCGCGCTCGTAGGCGGCGCGGCCCTGCGGATCTCCGGCCAGGACCACGGCCAGATCGGGAACGCTGCGGTCGCGCATCTGCGCGGCGGCCTCGATCAGCACGCGATGGCCCTTCCAGGCGGTGAGGCGGGCGGCCAGCAGGATCACCCGCTCGTGCGGCGCCACGTTCCAGCTCCGGCGCAGCGCCTCGACCCGGGCGGCGCCGACCGCCACCGGGTTGAACACGGCGAGGTCCGTGCCCCGGTGGATCACTCGCACGCGGTCGCCGGCCTGCTCGGCATGGAGCCTATGGATCAGGTCCGCGGTGTAGTGCGAGTTGGCGATGACCACGTCGCCGCGGGCCATCACCGAGTTGTAGAGCACCTTCACGCCGGTCCGGCCGGAATAGCTGCCGTGATAGGTCGTGACGAACGGCAGTCCGAGCCGGCGCGCCGCCCCGAGGGCGACCCAGGCGGGCGCGCGGGAGCGGGCGTGGATGATCTGCACTTTCTCGCGGCGGCAGAGCGCCATCAGCCGCAGGACGTTCACCGCCATCGACGCCGGGTTCTTCGACGCGGCCGGGAATCGCAGCCAGTGACCGCCCTTGGCCTGCAACTCGCCGACGAGACGTCCGCCCTCCGTCGCCACCAGGGCGCGGGCGCCCACGGCCGCGAGGCCGCCCGCGACATCGACCGCGGTGCGCTCGGCGCCGCCCGCGTCGAGTTCGGGAATGATCTGCAGGATGCGGGCGCCCGCCAGCGCCCCGACTTCCGCCGGGAAACCCGACAGGGCGTGGGTTCCCTCGCCCGTCCGCGGGCCCTCGGCGAGGACGCGCAGGCCCCCGGCCGGTATCTGCCAAATGCTCGCTGCCATTGATCCAGCATCGCCGCCGGGCTTTACGGTCCGGTAAACGAGAGTTGAAGCCGAACCGTTCAGGACCGGACTTCGTCTACGTCGAGACAGGGATATCGGAGAGAACGATGACGGATACGGCCCCCGAGTTCCTCACCGTCGGCGCGGGTGACGCCGCCCGCCGCATCGCCGTGCGCGCGCGCGCGGGCGGTGGGCCACCCGTGGTCTGGCTCGGCGGGTTTCGCTCCGACATGACCGCCACCAAGGCGACGGCGCTGGATGCCTGGGCCGCGCGGACGGGCCGGGCGCTCGTCCGGTTCGACTACGCCGCGCACGGCGCCTCGAGCGGCACCTTCACGGACTGCACCATCTCGTGGTGGCTCGAGGACGCGCAGGCCGTCCTCGCGGCGTACGTGACGGAGGCCCCGGTCCTAGTCGGCTCGTCGATGGGTGGCTGGATCGCTTGCCTAGCGGCCCGCGACCGGGTCGCCCGCGGGCAGGCAACGGCTGGGCTGGTGCTCATCGCGCCGGCGCTGGACTTCACGGAGGAGCTGATCTGGAACCGTCTCAGCGAGGCGGCCCGCGCGATGCTGATCCGCGACGGCGTCCTCAGGAAGCCCAGCGATTACGCGCCTGAGCCGGACCCGATCACGCGGGCCCTCATCGACGACGGCCGCCGCCACTGCATGCTGGGCGGCCCGGTGGATCCGGCCTGCCCGGTACACATCCTCCAGGGCATGCGGGACACCGACGTCCCCTACACACACGCCCTCAAGACGATCGACCGTCTGCCGGCCGAGGGGACCGTGCTCACACTGATCGCCGACGGCGACCACCGCCTGTCGCGGCCGCGGGATATCGCGCGGCTCGTGGCGGCGGTGGCCGAGGTCGCCTGACCGGCCTCACGGTCGGGCCGGTCAGTGCAGGCTGACGGGCTGCAGGTCGTGCGCGGCGGCGTTGGCCAGGACCACGTCCCGCGAGTCCGCGAGCATGATCGGGGCGCCGCTCGCCGACAGCAGGGCGAACAGGTCGAGGCCGGGCGTCAGCTCGGGGGCCTGCGGGAAGAAGCGGCGGACCTCGTCGGACCGGATCGGCCGGACGTAGGCGATGTGCCCCTCGCCCAGCGCCGCGAGATCGGCGGGCTGGAACTCGGCCGGATCGAGATCGGCCGGAGTCAGAGGAGACGGGTTCAGATCGGTCATAAAGCCCTCCTGGGGTGGCAGAGCGTCCACCGCCGATCCTGAAGGCACCGGCGGCTCCGCCTTGATGTGGGGATCCGCGCCCGCCAATCAATCGGTCGGCGTCAGCCGCGGGCGCCGATATCGATCTTGCGCACGATGCGGTCCGGCTCCGGCCGGACCAGGTCGATCGACAGGAGGCCGTTGGCGAGGTCGGCGCCGAGGACCTCCATGCCGTCCGCGAGCAGAAAGGCCCGCTGGAACTGGCGCGCCGCGATGCCGCGGTGGAGGAAGTGCCGCTCGCGCTCGTCGACTTGCCGGCCGCGCACGACGAGCTGGCTCTCCTCCAACATCACGTCCAGCTGATCGCGGGTGAAGCCGGCCACCGCCAGGGTGATCCGCAGCCGCTCGGGCTCGCTCTCGGTGCGGGGCAGACGCTCGATGTTGTAGGGCGGGTAGCCGTCGTTCGCGGCCTTGGAGACCCGGTCGAGGGCCTGCTCGATCTCGTCGAAGCCGAGCAGGAACGGGTGCCCGAAGGGCGAGGATCGAGTCATCGCGGCCATCATCCAGAAAGCGAAGCCTCCGACCCCGGGATCTGCCGCAATCCCGGGATGCCTGAGCACCTCGTCGACAGGAGCCCGCCCGAGGCAGCACTCCGCCGGACGCGACGACGCCGGCAACTTCGAGATATGGCCAAGGCCTTCCGGGCCATCAAGGGAGGAGGTGGGTTTCGTCGGAAGGTCGCGCGTCGCGCATATCCGGGATGTTTCGGCAAAAATGTGCGGGATCGATAGGCAAAGCCTGGAACGGCCACGCTTTCTTCTAACAGTTTGGAACTGCTCTGATTTTCTGTCCGGGCCTTGATCCGGACGGCGGGCCTGGATACTGCCGCGACAGGCGACGATCCCGGTCTCGAGATTGATCGCCGCGATCTTTTTACGCGACGCGAGGCACCGGAGCCGTGAGCACGCCCATGACCCCGTCGGACCATGCGGCGATGCGGCGCGTCGCCGACGTGTGCGGCGACGAGGCCGATATCCTGGCCCTGTCGGTGGCCCGTTTCGTGGCCGCCGGCTACATGACCAGCGACGTCGCCTGCTGGAACGCGGCCTTCGACGGTGCCGAGCAGTTGCTCGGCCCGACGGAGGGCTGCCGCTTCGTCGCCTGCGTGGTCGCGATCATCCGGGCGCTCCGCGCGGAACGCGACGGTGACTGGTCGTTCATGCCGGCGAGCTGCTGCCGCGTGACCGGCCACGAATGCGCGCTGGTGAAGCTGATCAACCGGGGCCGGCAGCGACTCTGGGCGGATCTAGAGGCGGCCGCGGCCGAGATCACCGGCCAGGACGCGGCGCCGCGCCTCGTCGCGGCGGTCCGCGCCGCGGTCGGGCCGCTGGAGGCGGCGGCCGAGCGCCTCGCCCCGGCCACCTGCCCCGCCGGGACGGTGCTGCACTGATCCGACTCCCCGTCACCCCGCTCCGCGCGGCGCCAGCCGCCGGACGGCGCAAACTCGAAGAGGACCTTGTCACGGTGCTTGCCCTGCGCGCTCCCCTGTACCGCCGTCGGATCGGGCGCATCGCCCTCGACACGGCGGCCTGCTTCGCGCTCTCGGCGCTCCTCGTCGTGTCGGCCCTGGCGCAGGACGCCTCCGAGAAGGCGCCGATCAAGCTGCAGCTCAACAAGGTCGAGACCGCCGGTGAGGCCTGCCGGATCACCATGGTGATCGACAACAAGGGGTCGGGCCTCAAGGCCTACAAGGTGGATCTGTTCGCCTTCGACCCCGAGGGCGTCGCGCAGAAGCGCGTGGCCGTCGAGCTCGGGCCGCTGCCGCCGAAGAAGACCACCGTGAAGATCTTCGATTTCCCCGGCATCGCCTGCAACAAGGTCGGACGCGTCCTCTTGAACGACGTTCTGACCTGCGACGGCGGCGATTCCGGCCGCGAGGCCTGCCTCGAGCGGACCGAGACCGACAGCAAGGCCGGCCTCCCGTTCGACCGCTGATGCGGGTGGTGTGACGGTCGACGAGACCAAACCGCCCGGCGGCGAGGGCCGCCGGGCGGCCTGCGGCTTTCGCCGCACCCCGAGACGATGGCGGCGCAAGGCCGCGTGAGACCAGGACGCCAGGAGCCCGCGATGGACCCGACACAAGCCCCGATCGAGGCGGCCCACGACTTCTCGTTCCTCGGCCTGTTCCTGCAGGCAGACCCGATCGTGAAGGGCGTGATGATCCTGCTGGTGATCGCCTCGATCGCCTGCTGGACGGTGGTGTTCGAGAAGGTGATCCGGCTCGCCGCCGCGCGGCGCCAGGCCAAGGCCTTCGCGAACCTGGTCCGCTCCGGCGGCAGCCTCGACGGCGAGCATCGCGGCATCGCCGGCCACGTGGTGAAGGCGGCGATCGACGCGTGGCGCGATCAGGATTCCTCCGAGACCCGGGCCGAGCGCCGCGACCGCATCGAGCGGGCCATGAAGGGCGCCCTCGCCATCGAGGTGAAGCGCCTGCGCACCGGCCTGTCGCTGCTGGCGACCTCCGGCTCCACGGCCCCGTTCGTCGGGCTGTTCGGCACCGTCTGGGGCATCATGAACTCGTTCTCGTCCATCGCCCGAAGCCAGGACACCTCGCTCGCCGTGGTGGCGCCGGGCATCGCGGAAGCCCTGTTCGCGACCGCGATCGGTCTCGTCGTCGCGATCCCGGCGGTGATGGCCTACAACAAGCTCGCGAGCGACGTGAGCGGCATCCAGAGCACCTTCTCGTCCTACATCTCGGTTCTGGGCAACCGCCTCGCGCGCGACCGCGCCGGCGCCCACCGCGCGGCCGCCGAGTAGAGCGGCCGCGCCCGCCCCCAGAGAGCCGAACGTAAAGGTACCGGAGACGCCCCATGGCGATGGGATCCATTCGCGCGAACGACGACGACGACCTCGACGACGTGCCGATGTCCGACATCAACGTCACCCCGATGGTCGACGTGATGCTCGTGCTGCTGATCATCTTCATGGTCGCCGCGCCGCTGATGACCACCGGCGTGCCGGTCCAGCTGCCGAAGACCGCGGCCCCCAAGGTCGCGCAGTCGAAGAAGCCCGCCGAGGTGACGGTCGACAAGGACGGCAACCCGTCCATCGCCAAGGAGGTGTTCACGATGGAGAGCATCGTGCCGCGCCTGCGCGAGATGGCGGCCGCCGACAAGGATCAGGTCATCCTCGTGCGCGGCGACCGCGACGTGCCCTACGGCAAGGTCATGGAGGTCATGGGGCTCGTCGGGCAGGCGGGCTTCACCAAGGTGTCGCTGATCGCGCAGTCGCCCGGCGGCGCCGCTCCGGCCGCACCCGCCGCCGCTCCCGCAGGGACCGCGCGCTGAGCCGATGAGCACCTACACGTCGACGGATATGCCGGCCGGTCTCGGTGAGCGCCGCCCGTCCGGGCTGCTGGCCGCCTTCCTGGTTGCTCTGGGCCTGCACGCCTGCGTGCTCGCCGCGGTGATGTTGCTGCGGCTGTCTCCGCCGGCACCGCCCGGCGAGCAGCAGATCACCGTCGACCTTGCGCCGCTCATGACCGACGCGGCCACCGAGGCCCCGGCGGAACAGCAGATGAGCCAGGAGGCGCCGCCGGAGACGAAGCCGGTGGACGCGCCGCCCGACGAGGCCGTCCAGCCGCCGCCGACCGAGATGACCGAGGTGAACCCGGAGGACACCCAGGCGGTCGAGATGCCGCAAGAGGCTCAGCCCGTGGAGGCGCAGAGCCAGGTGATCACCTCCGCGTCGGAGGCCGCCGAGCCGCTGGCACCGCCGCCCACGGAGGTCGCGAAGACCGAGGAGCCGCCGAAGCCGACGCCCGATCCGGCCAAGCTGAAGGCGGAACGGGAAGCCAAGCTGCGCAAGGTCCGGGAGGAGAAGCTCCGCGAGCAGAAGCGCGAGGAGGCGCGGCAAGAGCGCCTGGAGGAGATCCGCGAGGCCAAGGCCAAGGCGGCGCGCGAGGCCAAGGCGCGCGAGGCCAAAGCCCGGGCGGGCGCCGAGCGGAGTTCGGCGTCGGCCTCGCGCGAGAACGCGGCCGGGCGGGCCGCCGCGGGCAACGACCCGAGCGCCATGCGGCAGTGGCAGGGCGCGATCAGCGCGGCGATCCACAGCCGGATGAACGTGAACGCGGCCGTCGGCACCGGCGGCGGGACCGCAGTGGTTCGGTTCACCGTGATGCGCTCGGGCCAGGTGACGGGTGCGGGCGTGGCCCGATCCAGCGGGGTCGGCCAGATCGATAGCGCGGCCCTCGCGGCGGTGCGCGGCTCCATGCCGGCCGCGCCATCCGGCGTGACGCAGTCGAGCCTCTCGATCTCCATTCCGCTCAACTTCCGCGTGCGCTGATCGAGCGACGATCGGGCCCAGTTCCTCTCGGCTGAACATGGGCCCGGGCCGGATCGTCCAGCGGACGCATACGAATAGTGTGCGCCGTCAGTCCCGGCCGGCGATCCGGATTCGCCATCGGCCGCGCGGGCATGCTAAAGCCTTCGTGAACCTGCCCTCCCCGCGCGCCTGACGGCGATGCGGGAGGGCGCCGATCCGGCCTCGCCCTCCGCCCGTCAGAACAGGCCGGACCCGCTCAGACCCCGTCCCGCGCAGGCTGCGCCGGGTCGGATCCGTCGAGCCGGGGTGAAAGGGACAGGATGAGCGACGACACTGAGTACGACCTCGACGAGGTGAATGCCACCCGCGACGCGGAGGCGGAAGCCAAGACCCGCGCCGAGAACCGCGCCGAGCGCGCGGAACGGGCGGAACGCATGGCTCGCGAGGGCGCCCAGGCGATGGCGGAGCATCACGCGGCCATCAAGGCGATGGACGAGCGGACCGTGCGGCTGCGCTCGCTCCGGCTCGCCAAGGAGGCCGCGGACGCGCAGGCCAAGGCGGCGGAGAAGGAAGCCAAGGCGGCCGCGAAGAGCAGCGCGAAGAAGGCCGCGCCGAAGAAGTCGTCCGCGAAGGGCTAGAGGTCGATGGCCGAAGACCGCAATCGCCGCCGCTTCACCGACCCGCGCGCGGCAGCCGAGGCGGCGTTCCGGGCCGCCACGAGCCCGAAGCCCGCTGCCCCGCCGCCGCAGGCGGTACCGCGGCCGGCGGCGATCCCGGGCTCGCGGGAAGTGGTGAGCCTGCGCCTCGACAGCGCCGTGCTCGCGCATTTCCAGAAGGACGGGCCGGGCTGGCAGGACCGCATCAACGAGGCGCTCAAGGCCCTCGTCCCGGCCGCCGAGGCCTGAGCCGTCCCACGCGCGAGGAGCCTTCGACCCGGGGCCGGCCGCTCAGACCGGCTTCGGCCGCTCGCGCAGGATCCGGTTCACCGCCCGGTCGAGGGCGGACAGGAAGGCCGACCGGTCGGCGCGCGAGAAGGGCTTCGGCCCGCCCGTGATGGTGCCGGCCTCGCGCAACGATTGCATCAGGTCGCGCGTGGCGAGGGCGAGACCGATCCCGGCCTCGCTGAACGGTTTGCCGGTGAATGCCAGGACCGTGGCGCCGGCCTTAACGCAGCGCGCGGCCAGCGGGACGTCGGCGGTGAGCACGATGCTCCCGGGTCCGGCCCGCGCGGCGATCCAGTCGTCGGCGGCGTCGAGTTCCGGGCCGACGACCACCCGCTCGATCCAGGGCTCGCGCGGCAGGTTCAGGACGCTGTTGGCGACGACGTGGACGGTCAGGCCGTAGCGTTCGGCGACCCGGTAGGTCTCGTCCTTGACCGGGCACGCATCGGCGTCGAGGTAGATCGGCGGGCGCGGCGCGGCACTCATGGGCGGGTCACTCGTGAGCGAGGCACTCAAGGGCGAGGCACCAGCTTCGAGGTGAAGCCCGCCAGGATCAGGAGCACGCCCAAGGCGAACTGCCCGTGCTCGATATCGCCGCCGACCGACAGCACGATGGCGCGGCCGAAGACGACGAGCCCGATCAGCGGCAGCCCGAAGCGCAGCGCCATCTTCACGGCGATCAGGGCGTTGGCCCGCCCGGTGCGCGTCCCGGCCATCAGCGGGCGACCGCGGCGCGTCGGGGCGACAGATCCGCCACGGGCGCGGTCTCGGCGGGACCGCGCTCCAGGGTCGCGACGGAGAGTGGCGCACCGCGGCCGCGAAGCGCGTGGGCGCCGAGGGAGCGCGCGCGCACCCCGGCCGGCAGGCGCGGCAGGCGGTTGAGGAGATCCTGCGAGATCAGGATGCCGACGCCGAGTGGGCGGCACAGGGCCTCGATCCGCGACGTCACGTTCACGGCGTCGCCGAAATACGCGATCTTGTGGCGGTCGACCCCGACTTCGGCCGTGACCACCGAGCCGCCGTGCAGCGCCGCCCGCAGCCGCGGGACCGTGCCGAACCGCGCGGTCCAGGCCTCGGCGTCCGCCTCGATCCGGTCGAGCACCTCGAACACGCAGGTCACGCAGCGCGCGTCCTTCAGGCCGCGGGCAATCGGCCACGTCACCATGGCGAGATCGCCGATGTAGTCGTCGACCGAGCCGCCGTTGCGCCGCACCGGCTCGGCGAGCGTCGCGAACACGGCGCTGAGGTATTCCTGGGCTCGCAGGTCGCCGTGGGTCTCCGCGAAGGCCGTGGAGCCGACGACGTCGAGGAACAGGAAGACCCGCTCCTCCGCAACCGGCTTGTGGTAGCGGCCGATCATGAAGTTCACGAACACCTCGCCGCCGATCAGGTCGCGCATCCGTATGACGAAGACCAGCAGGCCCGACACGGCCAGGGCGTAGGCCAGGACCCGCGCGGTCATGCGGGTCGCGGTCGTGAGGTCGTCCGGTGTCAGGGCGAACGCCCAGACGACCAGCCCGCCCAGCGCGTTCCCCGCCATGATCATCAGCACGTAGGCGAGTTCCGCGGCCAGCACGTAGAGCCAGGCCGGCAGCCGGCGGATCCGCGCTTGCAGGCCGGCGAGGATCAGCCCGCGGTCGAACGCCAGCACTGTGGCGCCCATGCAGAGGCCGTAGGTGAATCCGGCGAGGGGCGAGGCGCCGGCCGCGAAGATGATGTTGTAGAGCAACCCCGCGCCGGCCGCCGCCAGCAGGATCAGACCCCAGAATATCCGGTGAGCCGGCAGCATCGAGGCATCTCCAGCATGGCCAGCCGACGGACCGTGCGGTGGGTCCGGGTGTCGAGTGGCCCTGCGCGGCGGCGCTGCGCGGGGCAGCGCAGGCTCGGCAAGCCCGCACCGCCTCACTTCGGGCCTGGGCCTAAAGTTTAGCGCCGCGGGTGGCCGCATGCCATTGCTCAACGCCCCAAGATGGCGCGAGTAAGGCGTGCCGGGTTGTTGCGCGGACGAGCCGTGATACGCCGGCGGCCCGGGACACGACCGGACCGCCGCCTGCAACCCCTGTGACAGCGAAGAGGGAGCGCTGCCATGTACGCCAGGAGCTTCGGCGCGACGCGCGTCTCTGTGCCGGTGATCGGCCAGGGCACGTGGCACATCGACAGTTCGGACCGGACGGACGCGATCCGGGCACTGCGGGCCGGGATCGACGCCGGCATGACCCATATCGACACCGCTGAGATGTACGGCGACGCCGAGGCGATCGTCGCCGCCGCCGCCGCGGATTGCCGCGAGGAGGTGTTCCTCGTCTCGAAGGTGGTGCCGGGCAACGCGACGCGCCGGGGCGTCGCGCGGGCCTGCGAGGCCTCGCTCCGCCGCCTGCGCACGGATCGGCTGGACTGCTACCTGCTGCACTGGCCGGGCCAGCACCCGCTGGAGGAGACGATCGCGGGCTTCGAGGACCTGCGCCGGGCAGGCAAGATCCTGTCCTGGGGCGTCAGCAACTTCGACGTCGAGGATCTCGATCGCGCCCTCGCCATCGCGGGGCCGGACCGGATCGCGTGCAATCAGGTCCTCTACCACCTGAACGAGCGGGCCATCGAGCACGCCGTGCTGCCCTGGTGCGAGAAGCACGGCGTCGCGATGGTCGGCTACTCGCCCTTCGGCAGCGGCGACTTCCCCGATCCGGCCAGCGCCGGCGGCCGCGTGCTGGCGGGCATCGCGCAGAATCACGGCACGACGCCCTACGCGGTGGCCCTCGCCTACCTGACCCGGCTGCCGGGCACGTTCACGATCCCCAAGACCGGTCGCCCGGACCGGGCCATCGAGAATGCCGGCGCGGCGGACCTGCACCTGGGCGCGGCCGAGATCGCCCTGATCGACGCGCATTTCCCGCGGGGACCGCGCCCCCGGATGCTGCCGATGCTCTGATCCAAGGGCCGGCTCAGGCCCGCAGCGCCAGGGTCACCGGATCCACCGGCGCGGCGGCGCGAACGCGGTTGCGACCGGCCTTCTTGGCCGCGTAGAGGGCCGCGTCCGCCGCCGTGAACAGGCCTTCGGGCGGATCGCCACCGCCCGGGTCGGCGCTGGCGATGCCGATGCTGACCGTGGCGCTGCCCCCGACCTCCGGAGCGTGGGGGATGCGGAGGTTCACCACGGCGCGGCGGATGCGCTCCGCCGCCACGCTGGCGGCCGTCGCGTCGAGGCCCGGCAGCAGGGCGACGAACTCCTCGCCGCCGATCCGGAAGCTGAGTCCAGCGGTGTCGAGGGTCCGCTGCAGGCAATCCGCCACCGCCCTCAGCACCTCGTCGCCGCGCTGGTGACCGAAGCGGTCGTTGAACTGCTTGAAGTGGTCGGCATCGACGATCATGAGCGCCAGAGGCGTCCGGAGCTGGGCGGCCCGCTTCCACTCCAGGGCGAAGTGCTCGTCGTAGCTGCGCCGGTTCGGCAGACCGGTCAGGCCGTCGGTCCGGGCGAGCACGGCGAGCGCGGCGTTGGCCTCGCGGGTGGAGGCCTCGGCGGCCACGTGTCGCCCGACCTCCCGGTGCAGCAGGACTGTCAGGCCGAAGGAGAGCACGCAGAGGCACAGGATCAGGACGCCGACGATCGCCGCCTTGTAGATCCAGACGGCGCGGATACTGTCGACATCCGTCGCCACGGTCACGATCAGCGGCAGGTCGTCGAGGTCGGCGAAGCTGTAGACCCGCTCGACGCCGTCCAGGAAGGAGCGCCCCTGGAACTCCCCGCGCGGCTTGGCACGGTACATCTTGTAGCCGGGGCTCGCGCTGATGCTCTGGCCGAGCGCCTGCGGCCGTGCCGGCGCCCGGATCAGGAGCGTTCCGTCCCGATGAAAGACGTTCAGGGCGATGCCGTCGTCGAAGTGCAGACGCTCGAACAGGGCCTGGAAATGCGCGAGCTTGATCGATCCCGCGACCATTCCGGCGAATGAGCCGTCCGGCGTGCGGATCCGCCGGGTCAATCGGATGATCTGCTCCCCGGTCAGGCGGGACTCGGTCGGTCCGGCCAGGATCAGGCCCGCATCGGGATTCGCGCGATGGATCTCGAATTCCGGCAGCGACGCCAAGTTGGGTCGGTTCTGCAGGGTTCGATCGCTCGTCAGCCGGACGTCGCCGGCCGCGTCCGTGATGGCGATCGGACCGAGGCCGGATCCCGCCACCGCGGTGTCGAACAGCGCTAGGCGCCGGATGTCCGGATCCAGGGCCGCGATGTCGGCCCGGCTCGCGAGCCGTGCGGAGTTCTGCAGCGAGAGGTCGTAGACCCGCAGGCTGTGGCCAACACCCTCCTCGATCACCGCCAGAAGGTTCGACGCGTTGCGGCGCGCGTTGTGCCAAGCGACGTCGCGCAGATCGAGGCACAGATACACGCCGAGCAGCGTCAGGCAGAGCAGCAGGCAAGTGCCGCCCGCCGCGATCAGGCGCGAGGCGCGATCGTCGAGATGGGCTCGGATCGCTGTGGCGGTCGCGCGCAGGAGCATGGGCTCGATCGGGCTGCCGCCGGCCGCGCCATTGCGGTTGACGGACTTGCTGCTGACCCGATCTTAAGTCGGTGAAGATTGAAAAAGGGGTCATTAGCAGCATTAAGAAGCGCCAAATCGCTGCTAATACAAATACAGGCCAGTGCGCCTGTAAGTGCTGGCGCCGCGCGCCCGTCAGGGACCGGAACCCCGCCATCGTCGGCAGCTACAGGACGATGCGCGTCGCGGGCCGCCTCCTGCCCGTGACGCGCGCCGACGCGTGCCTCCCGCGGAACGCGGCGCGTCAGTCGCCGATGCCGAACAGCTTCTCGATGAAGTTGCGGTCGTCCTTCTGGGCGCGCCGCGCCGGCGCGGCTTGACGCGGCGCCGGCGCCTCCGGCTCGCCGAGGATCTGACCGAGGAGCCCGCCCGGGCCGGTCGGGGCGGCGCTCGCCACCGAGGCGGTCGTCTCCGGCTGCCGGCGCCAGCGGTTGAGGCCCGGGAGCGGGACGGGCGTCTGCCCCTTCAGGGCCTGGGTCATGTAGGTCTTCCAGATCTCCGCCGGCAGGTTGCCGCCGGTGACCTTCTTGGTGAGCTCGCCATCGTCGTTGCCGAGCCAGACCCCGGTCACGAGGCTGCCCGAGAAGCCCATGAACCACGCGTCGCGGTAATCCTGGGTGGTGCCGCTCTTGCCCGCGAGGTCCCAGCCCGGGATGTCGGCCTTCTTGCCGGTGCCGCTGACGAAGGTCTCGTGCATCATGGCATTCATCATGCCGTCGGCATTGGCGTCGATGACCCGACCCAGACCGTTGTCGGAGCGCTTGTAGAGGACCTTCCCGTCCTGGCTCTTCACGGCGGTGACCACGTAGGGGATCACGCCGATGCCGCCGTTGGCGAAGGCCCCGTAGGCGCCGACCATCTCCAGGAGCGTGACTTCGGACGTGCCGAGGGCGATGGAGCCGTTGGCCTGGAGCGGCGAGGTGATGCCGAGCCGCTGCGCGGTCTGGACCACGGTCTTCGGCCCGACCTCCTGGCCGAGGCGCACCGCGACGGTGTTGAGCGACTGGGCGAGCGCCGTCCGCAGGGTGACGGGACCCTCGTAGCGGTGGGAGTAGTTCTCCGGCGCCCAGTTGCCGATCCGGATCGGCGCGTCCTCCCGGACCGTGTCGGGCGTGGCACCGTGCTCCACGGCCGCGAGGTACACGAAGGGCTTGAACGAGGAGCCGGGTTGACGCTTGGCGGTCGTGGCCCGGTTGAACTGGCTCTGCGCGTAGTCGCGGCCGCCGATCAGGGCGCGGATGGCGCCGTCGGGCCGCATCGAGACCAGCGCCCCTTGGCTGACGTTGAAGCGCGTGCCCTTGGCGTTGAGCTCGTCGGTGAGCGCCTTCTCGGCCGCCGCCTGGAGACTCGGATCGACGGTGGTCTGGACCGTGATGTCGGTGTCGAACTTGCCGACGTAATCGTCGAGCACGTCCATCACGAGATCGGCGACGTAGTTGGCCGATCCGCCGCCGCGGGCGTTGGCAGGCTTCGCCGGCTGGGCGAGCGCCACCTTCACGTCCTGGGCCGCCGCGAAGCCCAGCTCCTGCATGGCGGCGAGCACCTGGGCGGCGCGGGCCTGGGCGGCCGGGAGGTTGCGGTTGGGGGCGAGACGCGAGGGCGCCTGCACGAGCCCGCCGAGCATCGCGGCCTGCGCGAGGCTCACCTCCTTGGCGGGCTTGCCGAAATAGCGCTGCGCCGCCGCCTCGACGCCGTAGGCGCCGGCGCCGAAATAGACGCGGTTCAGGTAGAGTTCGAGGATCTCGTCCTTGGTGTACTTGTGCTCGAGCCAGAGCGCGAGGATCGCCTCCTGGATCTTGCGAGAGGCCGAGCGCTCCGGCGTCAGGAACAGGTTCTTGGCGAGCTGCTGGGTCAGGGTCGAGCCGCCCTGCGCGACGCCGCGCCGGGTCAGGTTCTGGCCGATGGCGCGCACGATGCCGACCGGATCGACGCCGAAATGCTGGTAGAAGCGCCGGTCCTCGATCGCCACGAAGGCGCGCGGCAGGTAGGGCGGCAGCTCCTTGATCGACACGACCCGGCCGCCGGTCTCGCCGCGATTGGCGAGCAGGGAGCCGTCGCTCGCCAGGATGGCGATGTTGGGCGGCCGCTTCGGCACCGCGAGCTGGTCGATCGGCGGCAGCTGCGAGGCGTGATAGGCGATGAGCCCGGCGAGCCCGATCACCCCCCACAGGCCGAGGACGACGGCGCCGTAGACGATGCGGCCGAGCCAGGAGCGCCGGCGTCGGCCGCGACCCGAGGCCTTCGCCCGCCCCGTGGTCCGTGTCGGCGCCTTGTTCGGCTGCCGCGCCCCGCCGCCCGATCGCTTCGCCACGCCGTCTCCTGCCCCGGGACGGTCCTCCCGGGTCAGGCGCAGGTCGAGTTCGCCGCGATCCCGCGCGCGCCCCTCGGGCACGTCGAAGTTCGGCTCAATCCTGCCCCGACCCTTGGCCATGCATCCCGTCTTCGAATGTTCCGCCACGACGCGCGTCTGTGAGGCGCGCCGGAGGACGGTCTCCGCACGCCAAATGCGGCGGTTTCGCGCCCCGTCCGGAATTGACACGGGAGCCGGCACAGCCGGACATCCTTGTCGTAACCGTTTGTGACCGCTTCGCGGTACGGTGCGGAAAAAGGCTGGCCATTCCGTTAAGGACCGCGCCGGACCGGTCGGATCGAAACCGGACGCCGCGCCTCGGCACGGCGCCGCGCTAGTGCGCGGCGCCCTGAAGCTCGCCCGTGCTCGCCAGGATCGCTTCCTGCAACGCGGTCGCTGCCACGTGGTGGCGGCCCGGGCCGAGCACGACGAACTCGACCGTGCCGAGCGGAGGCAGGCCGACCGCCTCGGGGATCGCGGCGAGGCCCGGCGGCATGACCTTGGCCGAGTGCGGCGCAATGCCTAGGCCCGCCTCGACGGCGGCCCGCAGGCCCATCAGGCTGCCGCTGGTGCAGGCCACCCGCCAGGACCGGCCCACCGCCTCGAGGGCGTCGAGCGCCAGGGTGCGGGTCATCGAGGGCGGCGGGTAGAGCACCAGAGGCAAGGGCTTGGCCGGATCCGGGACGAAGCCGGGCCTGCCCGCCCAGGTCAGGTCCTCGGTCCAGGTCAGGGTTCCGCGCGGATCGCCGCGCCGACGCTTGCAGAAGATCACGTCGAACTCGCCCGAATCGTAGCCCTGGTAGAGGGCGCGGCTCAGCCCGACCGTGATCTGGAGATCGACCGCGTCGTGCCGAGCGGCGAAGCGGGCCAGGACCTGCGCCAGGGCCGACAGGGTGTAGTCCTCGGAGACGCCGAGCCGGATGCGGCCGCGCAGGCCACCCGGCGAGAAGAAGGCGCGCAGCCGGTCCTGCGCGTCGACCACATCGCGGGCGAAGCCGATCATGGCCTGGCCGTCAGGCGTTGGGGCGACCCGGTGCGTGTCCCGCGTCAGGAGCGCGCGACCGAGAGCGTGTTCGAGCCGCGCGATGTGCCCGCTCACGGTGGATTGCCGGAGCCCGAGCGCCTGGGCCGCGGCCGTGAAGCTGCTACTCTCGACGACGGCCAGGAACGAGCGCAGCAGCTCGACGTTCAGGTTGCCTATCATGGTTCATGATAACCGATATCGGTAACGCCGCGGGCCAGCGCCGCGTTAGGATTCGAGACAGACCCGTCTCAGAGCCGCACCGCGAAGCCTCGTCCGATGTCCGCACCCGTGATCATGACCACCCTCTTCGTCGGTGGCCTCGTGGCGATCCCGACGCTCGGCCGGTGGGCCGTACAGGTCACGGAGGTGCTCGCCTCCCTGCTGGCGACCGCCACCGTGTTGGTCGTGATCCTGTACCTCTGCGATCGCTGGCCGGACTACTTCGCCAACCCGCGGATGCCGGTCGGCACGATGGCGACACCGTTCGCCGAGTGAGACGATGACCCGTCCCGCGCGTTCGCAGACTCTGGGGAACGGCCCCTCCGCGGGCGCGGCCCTGGCGTTCGTCGCCGGCTTCGTCGATGCGGCGGCCTTCATCGCCCTGACCGGCCTCTTCACCGCCCACGTCACCGGCAACTTCGTCCTGATCGGCGCCGAGCTGATCGCGAGCTCCAGCGGCGTGCTGGCCAAGCTCCTGGCGCTGCCCGTCTTCGTCGGGGCGGTGGCGGCGGCGCGGGTTCTGGCCTTGCTGCTGGAGCGGCGGGGTTCCGACCCCCTGCCCTGGCTCCTCGCCGTCGAGGTGGCGCTGCTCGCGGGGTTCGGCCTGTGCGGCACCGTGTGGTCGCCTCTCGGCGGGGCGGATGGCGCCGCCTCCATCGCCGTCGGCATGCTCGCGGTCGCGGCCATGGGCCTGCAGAACGCCGTCGGCCGCCTGTCCCTCGGCCATCTCGCACCCACGACGGTCATGACCGTGAGTGTCAGCCAAGCCGTCATCGACGCGACCGACCTCGCCCTGGGGAGCGGCGAGCAGCGCGATCAGACCCGGAAGCGTTTCCTGCGCGTGCTGCCGGCGATCGCGGCCTTCGCCGCGGGCGCGTTGTGCGGAGCCTTCGGGATCGCGCATCTCGCCTTCGGCAGCATCGTCCTGCCGCTCGGCATTCTGGTGGCCCTGATCATCTTGGCCGCGGCGCCCGGCGAGGCCGGCGGCGCGCCGTGAGGAGCGGCGCCCCGAGGCGGTCAGGCGGCGACCGGCGTCACGGTTCGGCGGACGACCCGCCGAGCACCCGGCGGGCCTCGGCGAGCAGCACGGAGTGGCGCTCCGCCTGCGGGCCGGAATCCGGGGTCTCGCGGCCGAGCCGGGCGATGCGCGCCCGGAACAGGCGCCGGCGCAGGCCGAACCGGCGGACGCTCATCACCAGTGCCTGAAGCACGAGGCGGACGGCCTCCGTCCGCTCACGCTCCTCCACGATCGCCGCCGCGAGAGCGGCCTCGCGGCGGAGCGCGGCCTCGAGCTCGCCCCGGACGGCGACGCGGGCCGCCTCGTCCTTGCGCGCCGCGTCGAGCTGGATCCGGCATTCCTGCAGCGCGCTGAGCAGCAGAAGCTCCTGCGCGGACGCATCCCTCATCAAGGCCTCCCGAGGCGCCGCCTCCCGTCCGCCGACGGGTCGTTCCACCCGATCGCCGTCGCGCCGGCCGCGGACCGGCCGGCGCGCATCCTCGTGCGACGCCATAGCGAGCGCGGCCGCTGGCCGGAAGCCGCCGACCGGATTATTCGGCACGCACACCGCAAACGACGGGGGAATCGGGCACGTGCAGATCCGGATCGCTCTGGCCTTCGGGGCCATCACGCTGGGAGGCGGCGCGGTGGCACCCGCCCCGGTCCAGGCCTATCAGCTGGACACGGTGAACCTGGTCGGCTGCGCGCAGGAGGGCGGCGTCTGCCGGATGCCCTACCCCACCAACGTCTATTACGGCGTGCCCGGCCGGACGAACGGCCGGCCGTTTCCGCAGGGTGGCGTCGTGCCCTGCAATACCCAGACCTTCGGCGATCCGGCACCGGGCCAGGCGAAGAGCTGCTGGTTCGCTCCGCGGATCAACGCGGGCGGTGGCGGAGGCTACGGCGGCGGGGGCTACGGCGGCGGTGGCTACGGCGGTGGCGGCGGGGGTGCCTACGGCGGCGGGGGCGGCTACCGGAATGACGGCTACGACGACCGGCGGGACGCCTACCGCGACCGCCGCGACTACGACCGCCCGCCGCCGCGCCGCCCCTACGACGACGATTACGGGCCGGGGCCGCGCCGCTACCGCGGTGATCCCGACGAGTACTGATCTCGGTTGAGCAGGGCAGGCACGGGAACGTATTTGCCCTGTTAACCGCGATCCGGCATCGTCCGGCTCCGCGGAGCCGCGAAACCGGACGGAGGAGCTGATGACGGAGAATCGCCGCGGCACCTTCCGGAAGAACGCCTTCACGTTCGGCGCCGTGCTGCTCGACGGCGGCGAGGTGAGCTGCCTGGTCTGGGACGCCACCGAGGTCGGCGCGCAGATCGAGGTCGAGGACGATCAGGCCGTGCCGGACCGCTTCGCGCTTCGTGTCAGCGCGGGCACCGAACCGCGCTTGGCCACCGTGGCGTGGCGGCGCAGCCGGCGGATCGGCATCGCCTTCGACGGCTGAGGCCCCTCAGGTCGCCTGCAGGGCCGGGCGCGGCTTAGGCCCGGACCCGACCAGCCGGAACCGGCGCGGCCGCACGAACAGCAGGTCGAGCGCCGTCCCGCGGACCAGCCGCTCCAGCACCAGCGGCAGGACCACCGCCACCGCCATGACCGTCAGGCTCGCGAGGCCGATATCGGTGATCGCGCCGGTGCGCACAAGGATCTCCCGGGTCGCCGCCATCGGCAGCGAGAAGGCGAGGTAGATCACGATCGAGCGCTGGCCGCAGGTCCGGATCGCCTCGGCAACCGGGCCGCCGGCGCGGCCGATCAGGGCGGCCGCCACCACGATCGCGAGGGCACCGGCCGCGCCGAGGGCGAGGCTCAGCAGCGGCAGGCTGGCGAGGGTCGGGTGGTCCGGCAGGCCGGACGGGGTCAGCGCGAGCCAGCCCTCCAGGAGCGCCCAGGCGGCGAGGCCGAACAGGGCGAGGGGGACGCGGCGGCGCGCCGCGTCGGCGAGCGCGACGATCCGCCCGGCGAACAGGTAGCCCGCGACGAAGTAGACGTAGCGGGCGCAGAACTCCTCGATCAGGGTCGCGTCGCTGCGGATGTCGGCGATCTGCAGCAGGGCGGCGCCGGCGAGGAGCACGCCGCCGGGCACGCGGCGCAGGGCCTTCGTGACCACCGAGAACACCGCCAGAAGGTAGATGAACCAGAGGGTGGAATAGGGCTCGATCAGCGCGTGGGCGAGGTGCGCCGCGAAGGCCGCGGGGCCGGCATCGCCGACGATCTTGCCGTACTTGGCGGCCGACTGGATCACCAGCCAGAGCAGGTAGAAGTAGGCGAAGTGGACGACCCGGCGGTCGGAGAACAGGCGCCAGTCGCGGTCGATGACCCGTCCCACGAACAGGCCGGAGAGCAGGAAGAAATCCGGGATCCGGAACGGCTTCGCGAAGGCGACGACCGGGTGGAGGAAGCCCTCGCCGCCCATGGCCTCGCCGGTGCCGATGACCGAGTGCATCATGACGACCAGGAGGATGCAGATCCCCTTGGCGATATCGACCCAGGCGAGCCGATCCCCCGTATCCCCGACCCCGGCCATCGACCCACCCCTCGCGATCGGCGCGATCCTGGACCGGTTCGGGTTGACGGCAAGGAACGGGGCGGCCGCCACCTGCGGATGTGACGAACGCGCGGTAAATCCGGCCGGTCAGATGTCAGGTGTTGCGCCGCGCCGACCGCCGGTCGCGGGTCATGCGCGTGGCGGCGTGGAAATCGTCGGGCTTGCCGCGGACCCAGACGAGGAAGCGCGCGATCTCCGGATCGGCGCGCAGGGCCTCGACGTCGGCGAGGCGTTTGGCGATCTCCGCCTCACTGTAGCGGGCATGGATCGCCGAGTGGCAGATCTGGTGCAGCCGGACCGTGCCGCGATGGGTCCCGCCCTTCAGCTTCGGCGTGAGATGATGGAGGCTGGAGCGGGCGCGGCGCGGAATCGGGCGCTCGCAGAGGGGGCAGACCGGGTCCGGCAGGCCCGGGACGCCCGGCGCGTCCGGATCCTCGGCGCTCCAGCGCTGCGAGCGCCGTCCGACCACGCGAGCCTCCCTCTCCTACCCCTGCTGTTCCACCGGCTGCGGGCAGGCCGAACCGACGCGGGGTCCGAACAGCGTCTCGGCCTCGCGATCCCGGCTGCCCAGGATGGAGACGTGGTCCCCCGGGATCACGTCGATCCGCGCCCGCGGACCGGCCGCCTCGGCGAGGTTCCGCGCCAGCTTGGCCGGCACCACCGTGTCGTCGCGGCCCTGCACGATCAGCACCGGCGCCGTGCCACCGCGGATGCGCAGGTCCGAGCGGTACGTGTCGCGCAGGAGCCAGATCGGGGCTAGCGGGACATGCAGCCGCACGGTGTGGCTCATCGAGTCGAAGGGCGCCTCCAGGTACAGCCCGATTGCCGGCTCCCGCTGGGCGACGGCCACGGCCACGGCGGCCCCGAGGGAATGGCCGTGGAGCAGGATCGGCGCGCCGGGCGCCCGCGCCCGCGCGGCCTCCACCGCCGCCAGCCCGTCGCGGATCAGCCCGTCCTCGCTCGGACTCCCGGTCGAGCCGGGGTAGCCGCGATAGGCCAAAGTCAGCACGCCCCAGCCGCGCGCCCGCCAGGGCTCCGCGGCGAAGCGGGCCGCGTGCGGCTCGGGGCGCGACCCGTTGCCGTGGAAGCTCACGACGACGCCGCAGCCCGGCCGCGGCGGCCGCCACAGGCCGTGCAGAGTCTCGCCGTCGGGCGTCGCGACCGTGATTGCCGCGAGGCCGGGCGGGGTCGTCCACGGGTTCTGCGGCCCGAAGGCGCCCGGATAGAGGAACCGGCGCTGCCCGAGCGCGAGTGCGGCGCAGGCCAGCCCGCAGAGGAGGAGCGCGGCGAGCAGGAGGCCGGCGAGGAGACGCATGCGGTGCGGGAGAACGGGTGCGTTCGGACGAACGGTTTACGGGATGTGTTTTCTACGGCCGCCGGTCAGCATTGACAAAGCCCTCCGCGAGCCCGAGTCTGGAACCGTTCCGAGGGGGGCCCTGCAGAGGGCTGAGATTGGGCACGCTGCCCTGACCCTTGAACCTGATCCGGCTCATACCGGCGGAGGGACGGGAACCTGCGGTCGCATCCTGCGCGACCCCATCTCATCTCGGCCATCGCGTGGACCGGACCACTCCAGCACGAGGAGAGGCCCACGATGAACGCACCCGTTCTCCCGAAGGACGTGAAAGGCAGCCCCGAGACCGTGACCACCGGTCCGGTGACCGGATCGCGCAAGGCGTATGCGAACCCGGCCGGGCGGCCGGACATCCGCGTACCCTATCGCGAGATCGTCCTCTCCGATCCGAAGGAGGAACCGGTGCGGGTCTACGACCCGTCGGGCCCCTACACCGAGACCGATGCCCGCATCGACCTCAATGCCGGCCTTCCCGGCGTGCGCGAGCCCTGGGTCGCGGCGCGCGGCTACGCGGCCGTCGCGCCGCGGGCGGTGAAGCCCGAGGATAACGGCTTCGCGGGCGACAAGCTCGTGGCCCCCTGCCCCGCCGAGCGGACCATCCGCAAGGCGGCCCCGGGCCAGATGGTCACCCAGTACGAGTTCGCCCGCGCGGGGATCATCACCGAGGAGATGATCTACGTCGCCCATCGCGAGAACGTCTGCCGCGAGACGATGCTCGCGGGCGCCGAGGCCGCGCTGGCCGACGGCCAGAGCTTCGGGGCCTCTGTCCCGCCCTTCATCACCCCGGAATTCGTGCGCGACGAGATCGCCCGCGGTCGGGCGATCATCCCGGCCAACATCAACCACACCGAGCTGGAGCCGATGGCGATCGGCCGGAACTTCCTGGTCAAGATCAACGCCAACATCGGCAACTCGGCCGTCACCTCCTCGGCCGCCGACGAGGTCGAGAAGCTGGTCTGGTCGATCCGCTGGGGCGCCGACACGGTCATGGACCTGTCCACCGGCCGCAACATCCACAACATCCGCTCGTGGATCATCCGCAACAGCCCGGTCCCGATCGGCACGGTGCCGATCTACCAGGCGCTGGAGAAGGTCGGCGGCGACCCGCTGAAGCTCGACTGGGAGGTGTTCAAGGACACGCTGATCGAGCAGGCCGAGCAGGGCATCGACTACTTCACCATCCATGCCGGCGTGCGGCTCGCCCACGTGCCGCTGACCGCGCGGCGCGTCACCGGCATCGTCTCGCGCGGCGGCTCGATCATGGCCCGCTGGTGCCTCGCCGGGCACCGGGAATCTTTCCTCTACGAGCGGTTCGACGAGATCTGCGACATCATGCGGGCCTACGACGTGTCGTTCTCGCTGGGCGACGGCCTGCGCCCGGGCTCGATCGCCGACGCCAACGACGCCGCCCAGTTCGGCGAGCTGGAGACGCTCGGCGAGCTGACCAAGGTCGCCTGGGACAAGGGCTGCCAAGTGATGATCGAGGGCCCCGGCCACGTGCCGATGCACAAGATCAAGGTCAACATGGAGAAGCAGCTCAAGGAGTGCGGCGAGGCGCCGTTCTACACCCTCGGCCCGCTGACCACCGACATCGCCCCCGGCTACGACCACATCACCTCGGGCATCGGCGCCGCGATGATCGGCTGGTTCGGCACCGCGATGCTCTGCTACGTCACCCCGAAGGAGCATCTCGGCCTGCCCGACCGGGACGACGTGAAGACCGGCGTCATCACCTACAAGATCGCCGCCCACGCCGCCGACCTCGCCAAGGGGCACCCCGCCGCGCAGCTGCGCGACGACGCGCTGAGCCGCGCCCGGTTCGACTTCCGCTGGGAGGACCAGTTCAACCTGGGCCTCGATCCGGACACGGCCCGGCGCTTCCACGACGAGACCCTGCCGAAGGACGCCCACAAGGTCGCGCATTTCTGCTCGATGTGCGGGCCGAAGTTCTGCTCGATGAAGATCACGCAGGACCTGCGCGCCGAGGTGCTGGCGATGGAGGAGGCCGGCGAGGTCGTTGGCGCCGCGCCCGCGATGTCGAAGGCCGAGGCCGAGGCCGGGATGCGGGCGAAGTCGCAGGAGTTTCTGGCCGAGGGCGGCAAGCTCTACGTCGACGCCGCCGAGTGACACGACGGCACGCCCGGTCCGCTCAGGATTCGGGCGTGCCGCAGCCCCGCCCGGGCGTTCCGCCGTACGGGGCCTCGATATCGAGGACGTCGCCCGGGCGAGCGCCGTAGGCATCGTGCAGCGCCGCCAGCATCAGATCCGCGGCGATGCCGAGGTCGGGCGGCGTTCCCAGTTCCACGAGGCGGGCGAAGTTCTCCGCCGGGTCCGCCTGGACGTAGCGGAGCGCCGCCAGGGCCGCCCGCGCGGTCGCATCCAGCCTCAAGCGGCCCCCGCCGGGCGGCCCGTAGGCGCCCGACGCGGCCTCGCAGAACATCCGCGTATCCCGATCCTGGAAGATGCACTGGACGTAGCGCTGCTCCTGTCCGTGCAGCGCGACGACGATGAAGCGGTCGCGCGAGACGTCGACCGGGCCGTGCCTGTGGATGGCGTCGAGGCGCTCCGCGACGGCGCAGCGATTCTCGCGGATGAACTGCGCGCGCGAATCCGGCGCGGCGAGCGCGGACGTCGCCGCCAGGACGAGAGTCGCGAAGATCCTGTACATCGCGTGCTCCATGCAGCGCGGGGCGGACCGCGGCCCCGTTGTGGGAAGACGAACCGGACGCGCGCCGAGTCGGCTTCGTTGAAAAACCAGCACAGATTTGTGTCGCGACGGTAACGCGATGTTCATCGCATCTCCGATCCCGCCGCAGCATCCGGTGGACCGGCGGTCGCCATTAAGGAAGGATTAGGCAGGACCGCCCCTCAATCCTTCGATCACAGGATCGCAGGAGACCGGCGATGGAGATTCGAGCGTTGACATCCACGACGCCGGGGCCGCAGGGCCTCGAGGCACTCGGAGCGACGGCCGCCGCCGCCGTGACGCAGGAGGCTCCCCGGCCCCAGACTCCCGCCAAGCCGCTCGAGCCCGCGGTCAAGCTCGATATCGGCACGAACGGCGGCAAGGCGCGCTACATCCAGGACCCGGACACGAGCTCGATCGTGTTCCAGGTGGTCGATCCGTCGTCCGGCAACGTGATCGATCAGCTCCCGAGCGAGACCGCCCTGCGCAATCGCGCCTACGATTCTGCCCGCAGCACGCTCGGGTCGCAGAGCGGCAGTCTCTCACGCGTCGCCTAGGCGCCTTCGCTCAGGCGCGCAGCCGGCGGACCGAGTCGTCGACCGACGGCGCGCCCAGGCCGAACTGGGCCAGTGACAGGATCTCCACCGGCGCGTCCCGCCGCGCGACGAGCACGCTGTTCTCGGCGACCGTCGTCCAGGTGCCGTGATCCCGGTCGAGCGGCTCCGAGGCGACGACCACGCCGCCCTCCGAGGCGCGGTAGTAGAGCGAGTTCGCCTTGTCGTTCGCGGCGTAGCGGAACGCGTAGAGATCGCGGCCGTCCGCCAGCGCCGCGGTGAACCGGAACGGATGCGCGCCGGCGAGGTCCGTGAGCCGCTCGAGCGCGCGCGCCGTCGCCTCGACTGGATCGCGGCGCGGCCCCGGCCCCATGAGGCCGCAACCCAGCAATCCGAGGAAGATCGCCTCGGAATCGGTGGTCCCCGCGCGCGACGGGTAGAGCTCGTCGGGGATCAGTGCCTCGACCGGCCGCCGCAGGCGGCTCCAGTCGCCGATATAGCCGTTGTGCATGAACAGCCACGGGCCGCAGGCGAAGGGATGACAGTTCGGCCGGGTGATCGGCGTACCGGTCGCGGCGCGCACGTGCGCGAAGAACAGGTGCGAGTGCAGGTGCCGGCACAGGTAGCGGAGGTTGTCGTCCGACCAGGCTGGCTGGACCTCGCGGTAGCGGCCGGGCTCCAGGTGATCGCCGTACCAGCCCAGGCCGAACCCGTCGCCGTTGGTGGCCGCGGTCGATTCGAGCGCCGCGATGCTCTGAGAGACGAGGCTGTGGGACGGCTCGGTGACGTAGTGCTCCAGCGGGATGGTGCGTCCCGCATAGGCGATCCAGCGGCACATCGACGGGCTTCTCCGGGTGTCTGTCGACCGGCTGATCCGGGACGATCGTGGACAAAGCGCGGCACCTTGAGCACGCGTTCGATCACGATCCGTCGCGAAAGGCGTGCCGCGGCCCGTCTCAGACGCCGTGAGTCTGGAGCCAGCTCTCCAGAAGGGCCACCTGCCAGAGCTTCGAGTTGCCCTTGGGCGTCAGCGTGCCGTCGGGATCGGCGAGCAGGTGATCGACGTAGGCACGGTTGAAGATGCCGCGCGCGCGCGCCTCGGGCCGGTCCAGCACGTCGCGGACGTAGTCGAGGAACGGGCCGCGGATGTGCTTCAGCGCCGGAACGGGGAAATACCCCTTCTTGCGGTCGATCACCTCGGCCGGGACGACAGCCCGCGCGGCCTCCTTGAGGATGTACTTGCCGCCGTCCCGGACCTTGAGCTCCGCCGGGATGCGGGCCGCCAGCTCGACGAGGTCGTGGTCGAGGAACGGCACACGCGCCTCGAGGCCGCAGGCCATCGTCATGTTGTCGACCCGCTTGACCGGATCGTCGACCATCATGACCTCTTGGTCGAGCTGCAAGGTCTTGTCGATGGCGCTGTCGCTCCGCGATCGCGCGAAGAAGGTGGCGATGTAGTCGGTGCTGTGATCGCCGCCGACCATTTCGGGCGTCAGGGCCTGCCGCATCTCGGCATGGTCGCGGTCGAAGTACGCCTTCGCGTAATCGGCGACCGGGTCCGTCGAGCCCATCAGCTTCGGATACCAGTGGTAGCCGCCGAACACTTCGTCGGCGCCCTGGCCGCTCTGGATCACCGTCACGTGCTTGGCGACCTCCTGCGAGAGCAGGAGGAAGGCCACCGCGTCGTGGCTCATCTGCGGCTCCGACATCGCCGCGATGGCTGCCGGCAGCGCCTCCAGCGTCCGGGAGCCGTCGACCGCCAGCTTGGTGTGGTCGGTGGCGAAAGTCTCGGCGATGATATCCGAATACTTGAACTCGTCGCCTTCGACGCCGTTCACCGCGTCGAAGCCCACCGAGAAGGTCTTGAGGCCGCGCTGGCCACCGCGCGCCAGCAGGGCCACCAGCAGCGAGCTGTCCAAGCCGCCCGAGAGGAGAACCCCCGTCGGGACGTCGGCGACCTGCCGGCGCTCGACGGCGGTGCCGAGGGCGTCGAGGACGGCTTCGCGCCAGTCCGCCTCCGTCCGGCCGCGATCGGCCTCGCGGGGCCCGATCGCCAGGGTCCAGTAGGTCGACGCGTGCTGCGTCCCGTCCCGCTCGATCGTCAGGATCGTCGCCGGCGCCAGCTTGCGCACGCCCTTGAGGATGGTGAGCGGGGCCGGCACGCCCGCGTGCCAGCTCATGTAATGGTGGAGGGCGACGGGATCGACCGCGGTATCGACGTCTCCGGCGGCGAGCAGGGCTGGGAGCGACGAGGCGAAGCGGAACCGGCCCTTCGCCTCGCTGTAGTAGAGCGGCTTCACGCCGAGCCGGTCGCGCGCCAGCACGACCCGCCCGGATTCCCGTTCCAGGATCGCGAAGGCGAACATGCCGGCGAAGCGCTCGACGCAGGCACGTCCCCAGGCGTGATAGGCCTTGAGCACGACCTCGGTGTCGCTCGTCGAGAAGAAGCTGTAGCCCTTCGCCTCGAGTTCGGCGCGTAGCGCGCGGAAATTGTAGACGCAGCCGTTGAACACGATCGCGAGTCCGAGGGCCGGGTCGACCATGGGCTGCTGCCCGGCCTCGGACAGGTCGATGATCTTGAGCCGACGATGGCCGAAGACGACCCGGCCGGAACCGAAGAGCCCCGCGGCGTCCGGCCCGCGCGGTCGCAGGCATCCCATCATCGCGTCGACGGCGGCGGGGTCCGCTGGCTGGTCGAAACAGATCTCGCCGCAGATTCCACACATGATGTCAGCAGGGTCTCGGTCCGGCGCGACGCACGCTCCGTCGAGCGAAACGGCCGGGGCGTCGGGGCGTTCCGGCAAGCCGGCCCGACCGGCGCGGCAGGCATCCGCGAAGCCTGGAATTCTGGCCGGCGATAACGGACCCGTTTGACGCCGTCGCCGTCGAACTGCTAGATCGTGGCTGTACATGAGCGCACGGCGCCGTTCGGAGTTCACGCTCCGCGACAGACCGTTTCCGTGCCGACCATGTCGGCGGGCGTAGTTCAGTGGTAGAACGTCAGCTTCCCAAGCTGAATGTCGTCGGTTCGATCCCGATCGCCCGCTCCATCAATTTCTGCTCTGGCGGCAAAGGCTTGTGACGCCCGAACGCGGCGTATCTCATGGTGGACCGCCGCCGTTGTAGAACGTTGGTATAACGGTCTTGACCTGACCGGCTGGCTTTGGACCGCGCTGATTGAGAGGATCAGCTGGGACCGAGGGAGTTGGACATGCGGCGAGGTCAGAAGACGAGTGCGGATCAGGTGGTGCTGAAGCTGCGCCAAATCGAGGTGCAGACGACCCAGGGCAAGAGCTTGGCGCTGGCGTGCAAGGAGGCGGAGATCTCCGAGCAGAGCTATTACCGCTGGCGCAAGGAGTACGGCGGCCTCCAGGTCGATCAGGCCAGGAAGATGAAGGATCTGGAGCGCGAGAACGCGCGGCTACGGCGGCTCGTGGCTGACCTGTCCTTGGTGAGTCAGGTGCTGGCGGACGTCGCCTCGGGAAACGTATAGCCCCCGAACGACGCCGGCAGGCGGTGGCTGGCATCCGGGAGAAGTACGGCCTGTCGGAACGTCACGCCTGCCGGATCGTCGGCCAGCATCGGAGCACGCAGCGCTATGTGCCGACCGTGCTGGCCGATGAGGATGGGCTGACCCGCGCCATCGTCGCCCTGGCGTCCGAGTACGGACGCTACGGCTATCGCCGTGTCACCGCGCTGCTGCATGCCGCGGGGTGGCGAGTGGGCAAGGACCGCGTTCAGCGCATCTGGCGTCGCGGGGGGCTCAATGTCCCACAAAGGCACCGACCACGCAGCCGCCTCTGGCTGAATGACGGCTCGTGCGTGCGTCTGCGTCCGTTCTACCGCAACCATGTGTGGAGCTTCGACTTCGTGCAGGCGCAGACCCACGACGGGCGCAGCTTGCGCATCCTGACGCTGATCGACGAGCACAGCCGGGCGTGCCTGGCGCTGAAGGTGTCGCGGCGGATCAACAGCCTCGGCGTGATCGAGGCGCTGGCCGACGCCATGTGCCTGCACGGCATCCCGGAGCACATCCGCTGCGATAACGGCCCTGAGATGATCTCAAAGGCACTCCGCAAATGGGTCGCCAAAGCCGGAGCACAGATCCAGTATATCGCACGGGGCTCACCGCAGGAGAACGGGTACTGTGAAATCTTCAACGGCAAGCTGCGCGACGAGTGCCTGCGCCAGGAGATCTTCTACTCACTCAAGGAAGCCCAGGCCGTGATTGCCCTCTGGCAGAGCGCCTACAACTGCATCCGGCCGCACTCGTCCCTTGGCTATCGGCCACCAGCGCCTGTCAGCTACCCAGATCTGGCCTTCCGGCTACCCATGGCAGCGGCCGTGCAGTAGCCTCTCACTCGGCCCGGTCCAAAATGCCGGTCAGATCACGCATGACTCGGCACTTCAATCCACGGTGCAGAAAGATTTTTTATTGGCATTCACATTTCCCAGGTCAGACAACCTCAAATAACTACGACTTGTCATCGCGGACAGAACGGCCATCATTAACCTGTGTTTAGTTTTACCCCGGCATCTTATTCCATCCCTACTCGCATCGTGCGAGTTTTTGAGCTCTCTGCAATCTCGGGCGCCGGAGCGACTGCAATGAACTGGTTTCGCAACTTGCGATTGGGCGCCAAGATCGCGATACCGGTAGCGCTACTGCTCGCGACGGCCATTGGCATCGTCTTTTTCTCGCGCTCGGCGATTGATGAACTCGAGAGGAACACACAACAGATCGTCGACGTGACCGCCGTTCGAGCCGTCACAGCGTTGCAAATGGCGCTGGCTATGAGCAACGCGACGATCGCCGAGAAGAATATCATCATCCAGACCGACGCATCCACGATGGCTGCCGAGCGCCTGCATTTCCAACGGGAGCAGAAGCTCGCCTACGAGGCGATCGATCACCTTATCGCCCTCGCGGACACCCCCGCTCGGCGGTCGACGAACGAAGCCATCAAGGCCGATATGGGCGCGTATTTCGCGGCGGCTGACCGCGCCATTGCTCTCGGTCTGAAGAACGAGATCGAAGGAGCCCGAAAGGTCTCGATCGACGAGGGCCGTCCCGCGCGGGCTAAGGTGCTGGAAGGCGTCCAGATGCGGACCGACACGAACGCCAGAGAGCTCAGATCGTCCAGGGACCACGCCGTTGCCGTCGCCGAACAGATCAAGCTGACCCTTACGATCATCGCTGCGTCGGGCCTTCTCGTCGCTTTCGGCATCCTCGGCGCGATCGTGCTGTTCGGGATCAACCGGCCACTGGCCAGCCTCGTCGGCGTGTTGCAGCGGATGGCCATGGGTGAGATCGACGCCGAGATCAAGGAAGCTTCCCGCGGCGACGAGATCGGTGCCGTCGGCAAAGCCGTCGAAGGCATCAAGACTATGGTGGCCCGGAAGGCCGCCGAGCAAGCCGAGATCCGACGCATCGCCGATGAGGCCGCCGCGCTTGAGCGCAAGCGGACGATGATCGAACTCGCCGACGGCTTCGAGCGTGCAGTGGGCGGGATCCTCGGAATGGTCTCCTCCTCGGCCACGGAACTTCAGGCCACGGCGCAGACGATGACGGCGACGGCGACCGAGACGGCCAGCCAGTCGACCACCGTGGCGGCCGCCGCCGAGGAGGCCGCCGCCAACGTCAACACGGTCGCGGCTGCCGCTGAGGAGCTCGGCTCCTCGGTGCAGGAGATCGGCCGACAGGTCGACGGCTCCGCCGACATGGCGCAGGTGGCGGTCCGCGAGGCTGACCAGACCGGAGCTCTCGTGCAGGAGCTGAGCGCGTCGGTCGCGCGCATCGGCGACGTCGTCGGCATGATCTCGACCATCGCGGGGCAGACCAACCTGCTCGCCCTGAACGCAACCATCGAGGCGGCCCGCGCCGGCGCCGCCGGCCGCGGCTTCGCCGTTGTGGCGTCCGAGGTGAAGGCACTGGCTGAGCAGACCGCCAAGGCCACCGAGGAGATCACCGGCCAGATCGCCCGGGTTCAGGCCTCCACAGGTCAGGCCGTATCGGCGATCGGTTCGATCACGACGCGGATCCAGGAGATCAGCCACGTGGCCACCTCGATCGCGGCGGCCGTGGAGCAGCAGGGCGCGGCGACGCAGGAGATCGTTCGGAACGTCGGCCAGGCAGCGATGGGCACCGGCGAGGTGACCAGCAACATCGCCGGGGTGGCCGGCGCGGCCGAGGAAACGGGTGCGGCGGCGAGCCAGGTTCTGGGAGCTGCCTCCGAACTGTCACGCCAGTCCGAACATCTCGCTGCCGAGGTGGGACGCTTCATGGCGACCGTCCGCGCCGCCTGATGCTTTAGTGTCTCGGAAGAGCCCGCCCGGTCGGCCGGCGCGGGCTTTTTCATGCATGAGCGCGAGTGACGATCCGTGGAAGCCACTTCCTGCCACGAGCGGCACCGAGGCAACAGCGCCTGATCGTCTTCCGCCTCGCGAGGTGGCTACGGATTGTCGCCCAAAAAACTCACGCTGGCGTGAACGTGACGGGAGCGTCACGCCGGCCGGTCTGCAGGCCGTCGACTGGCAAAAGGTCGACCTTCCTGCGGCGCATCGCCGGCTCGACCGCGGAGGGCGCCGGCATCCACGATCGCGGCCTCGCCGGCGTCGAGCCTCGAGGCCGACCACGGCAGCATCGTCGTCGCGGCGGTCGAGGGCCAGATGAGCCGCAAGCGCCCCGTGATCGACGGCACCGTTCCGCGGCTCGCCTTCCGCAACCCGGACCCGCCCGCCTTCGCGTTCGAAGAACTCGGCGAGGGCGTGATCTGGGACGTGGTGCGCGTCTCGATCCGCTGGCACGTCGCCCGCGGGCAGCGCGCGTGAGCACGCCGGACGCCCGCCGGCGCGACCGCGCCGTGGCGCGGATGGACGGCAACAGCGTCTACTGCGCGGGCGAGCGCGTGTTCGACCCGAAGCTCGCCGCCGTGCCGGTGATCGTGCTTGAAAGACGGGAGCGCGCCGAGGCGTTCGCCTTCGAGGCCCGATCCACCATCGACGTTGCAGAGGCAGTCGAGGAAGGCATGGCATCCACCCTCCTCCAGGGTTCAGGATGCCCGGAGAGCTTGCGCGCGTCGCGGACCAGTTTGCTGGGTCCAGGTCACACGGGTCGGGCCTCTGAAGCGCGAAGCCCGCGTCGCCGCTGTAGGGCCTATCCGCGCAAGTAACTCAGCGGTCGACCGGTATCCGGATGCGGCATGACGCCCATTGGGATGTCGTATATGGCGCGCAGAGTGTCGGGGGTCACCAATGTGCCGGGGGGACCATCCGCGGTCAGGCGTCCCGAGTGCAGCGCGAGGATCCGGTCGCAGACGCGTGCCGCCATGTTCACGTCGTGCAGGACCACCACCACGCCGAGCCCTTCCCGATGGGCCAGATCGCGCACGAGCGCCAGGATCTCGACGGCGTGGGCGACGTCGAGGGCCGAGATCGGCTCGTCGAGAAGCAGGCAGGCGGGTTCCTGGGCGATCATCATCGCGAGCCAGACGCGCTGCCGCTCGCCGCCCGAGAGCGTGTCGACGAAGCGGTCCGCGAAGCCGGCGACGCCAGTGGCGGCGAGCGCCCGCCGGACCGCCTCGCGATCCCGGGCGGCGACACGACCCAGGGCGCCGTGCCAGGGATAGCGCCCCAGCGCCACGAGCTCGCGCACAGTCATGCCCGGGACCGGCGGGAGCGCCTGCGGCAGGTAGGCGACTTTGCGCGCGAAGGCGCGGTCCTCCCAGGCGCCGATGGCGCGATCCAAGAACGCGATCCGGCCGGTGGTCGGCGCCTGCTGGCGGCCCAGCAGCTTGATCAGGGTCGATTTGCCCGACCCGTTGTGGCCGATCAGGCCCACCACCTGTCGCGGCTGGATCACGAGATCGAGGGGATGCAGCAGGGTGCGTCCGGCGAGGCCGAAGCTCGCGCCCTGCAGCGTGAAGAGCGGGGTGTCGCCCCCGGTGTCTGCCGCCGGGACGCCCCGCGGACGCGCGGCGACCGGCGCATCGGAACCGTTCATGCGGATCTCCGCGGGCCGCTTGTCCCCGCCGGACCGGCCTCAGGGCGTGCGGGCAGCGGACACGCGCCGCAGAGGCTCTGATCGGGGATGAAGTAGCGCAGGCAGCAGACCTTCCGCACCCGCCGCGGCGGCGAACCCTCGGGCGCGTCCCCCACCTCCGGGACGTAGCGGATCGGCTCGAACAGCGGATTGGGCGCGCCGGACCGTCGGCGGCTCGTCAGCACGCGCGCGGCGGCCGCGTGCCCGGCGCCGCCCTCCTGCGGGAGCCCCTCGGTGCGGCGCACCACGAACTCGAAGATGTTGCCGGCATTGCTCCACAGTACGCGCGGCGCCACACCCGAGACCGCGGCCAGGGCGTCGACCAGGGGGGCCAGATGCGCGTCGATCAGCGCGTCGAAGCGATCCGCCGGTGCCCGATCCCTGGTCAGGCCCTCGGATTCGTGGCGGCCCGGGGCGAGGCCGCGCAGCTTGAGCGCCCGCGTCAGCCCACCCGCGTCCGGGATGATCTCGACCGCGTCGAGGGCCACCGGCAGGACGAGGTCGAGCACGATGTTCGCGGCGAGCGCGGGCACCACCAGGATGGAGAAGTGCTGCTTCGCCCAGATCGACGCGACGGCTCGGGGCTCCGGCGCCGCGAAGGTGCGGGCGAACCGATCGAGCTGTTCGGTCAGGACGCGCGGATCGAGCAGGTCGGCGCCCCTGACGGAGGGGCGCGGATCCTCTGCGGAAACGAGCCGATCCCGGTAGCCCTCGAGGGGGCCGACGAACAGGGCGTTCAGCGCGGAGAGCGTCATCGGCGCAGCATCAACCAGACAAAATAGGCGCCCCCGAGGACCGTGGCGACCAGACCGGCTGGCAATTGCCATGGGAACGCCACGACGCGCCCGAGCCAGTCGGCCAGCACCATGATCAGGCCGCCGGCGAGCGTCGCCGCCACCAGCTGCTCGGCGGCACGGCTGAAGCCCAGGCTGCGGGCGAGGTGCGGGCCCATCAGCCCGACGAAGCTCAGCGGGCCGACGAGCAGGGTCGCGGCGCCGGTCAGGATCGCGGCGACCGACAGGATCGTCAGGCGCGCCCGCGCGACCTGGAGCCCGACGGCCCGGCTCGTCTCCGCTCCGAGCGGCAGGATCGTGAGCCAGCGCGCGAGCAGCGGCGTGCCCGCGAGCACCAGGGCCGCGCCGAGCAAGGCTAGCGCGGCCTCGAACCCGGTGGCGTTGTAGGTCGAGCCCGAGAGCCATGTCAGCAGCGCGGCGGTCCGCGGATCGGCCGTGGCGAGCAGGAGCGCGACCACCGAGCCGATCAGACTGGTGAGGGCCGCGCCGACCAGGAGGATCCGGGCGGAGGCGTAGCGCGCCCGGCGGCCCAGGGCCAGGACCGCCAGCAGCGTCGCGAGCGCGCCCGCCGCGGAGGCGGCCAGCATCGCGGCTTGGCCGAGGCCCGGCGCGAGGAACAGGACGAGCACCACCACGAGGGCCGCACCCGCGGAGACGCCGAACAGCTCGGGGCTCGCGAGCGGGTTCCCGGTCAGCCGCTGCAACAGCCCGCCCGCGTAGGCGAGCATGGCCCCGGCCCCCAGGGCCGCCAGCGCCCGCGGCGCCCGCCAGGCCAGGAGGGCGCCCGGATCGGAGCTCCACAGCCAGCCCTGGGCATCCCGCCCCAGGGTGAGCGACAGGCCGACGGCCGCGAGCGCCACGATCGCGAGCGCCCCGAGGGCGGGCCATGGCCGGGAGAGCCGGGCCGGAACTGGCCCCGGCGCCGGCGGCGCCTCGCGCGCCGTCCGCAGACCCAGGATCAGGCCGACTAGCAGGGGCGCGCCGACGAGCGCGGTGACGGCGCCGGTGGGGACACCGCTGCGGCCGACGAGCCGCTGCACGAGCTGATCGGTCAGGACGAGCAGCACCGCCCCGGCGACCGGGCCCCACAGCAGACGATCGCGGAGCCGGCGGGCACCGCCGTAACGGGCCAGGGCCGGCCCCGCCAAGCCGACGAAGCCGATCACCCCGAGATACCCGGTCACGCTGGCGCCGACCGCGACGCCGAGGGCGAGGGCGGCGAGCCGCGTGCCCGCGGTGGAGACGCCGAGCCCGCGCGCGCCGGCATCGCCGAGCTCGATCAGGGTCAGCGGGCGCGCCAGCAGACAGGCGGCGAGGGCCGCGAGGGCGAGGCGCGGGGCGAGGCCGCGGACGCCGTCCCAGTTGTTCTGGTTCAGCGCGCCGGCCTGCCACGCGTAGAGGTCGGAGAGCGCGTCGAAATGCGCGAGCACCAGCATCCGGTTCGCCGCCTCGACGGACAGCCCGACCACCAGTCCGGCGAGGATGACGGCGGACGGCGCGTAGCCGCTGCGCCCGCTCAGCAGCAGCACGAGGCCCGTGCACAGCCCCGCCCCGGCACCCGCGACGGGCTCGTAGCCGTAGATGAGGAGGGCGGGCCACCACAGGGTCGCGATGGCCAACGCGAGCTTCGCGCCCGCGAACACCCCGAGGGTGCCGGGCTCGGCGAGTGGGTTGTCGAGTACCTGCTGGAATAGCACCCCGGCCAGGCTGAGGCCGCCGCCGGCCAGGGCCGCCATCGCCAAGCGCGGCAGCAGGCTGTCGCGCAGGACGATCTGCGCGATGTCGCCGTCGGTCGGGTGCAGCAGGGCGGCCCACCACTGGCCGGGCGGCAGGATGGCCGCCAGATTGGCGTGCAGCAGCGCGGTGCTCGCAACCAGTGCCAGGGCGAGGAGGCCCGCCCCGCGCCAGGGCGGCGAGGCCTCGTACCCATCGGCTCGCGCCCGCCGTGCGCCGGCCCCCGCCGCGCTCACGCCGGTGCCTTCCCGAGCGCCGCAACGACCTGACGGGCGAAGCGCGCGGCCGAGGGTAACCCACCGTTCGGGTGGACGACCGGCATGCGGATCACGCGGCCGGCGCGCACGGCGGGCAGCGCCCGCCAGAGCGGGCTGTCGTCGAGGCGCGCGAGGGCGCGCGCGGTCTCTGCGCCGCGGTCGAAGTGGATCAGCGTCGCGTCGGGCACCTCCGCGAGGTCCTCGACGGCGGCGAGCACCGTGCCCGCGCCGCTCTGCCGGCCGGTCCAGGCATTGGTCAGGCCGAGCCGCTGGGCGACCGCGCCGACGGTGCTGCGCGTGCCGAAGACGGCTAGCTGCCGCCCGTCGTCGCGGAAGCGGCAGATGTAGACAGGCCGCCCGGCCCGGCCCGCGAGCTCGGCGCGGGCCTCGGCGAGGGCCCTGTCCGTCCCGGTGACCAGCGCCCGCGCCGCGGCGGCGCGGTCGACGCGGTCGCCCAGGTCGCGGGTCAGCGCGTCGAGATGGTCGATCGGCTCCCGCGTGCCCGCGACGATGGGCAACGCCACGACCGGGGCGATCCGGGTGAGCGCAACTTGGATCTGCGCCTGCCACGGCGCGGCGAGGATGAGATCCGGGGCGATCAGGCTGAGGAACTCGAGGTTCGGCTCCTGCAAGGGGCCGAGATCGAGGACGGACGCGGGGAGCGGCGGCTGGGCGATGAGCTTGTCGTAGAGCGGCCGGTTGGCGATCGCCACCGGCACGAGGCCGACGGCGAGGAGCGTCTCGGCAAACAATCCGTCGAGGGCGACTACGCGGGGTGTGGGCGCGCCGCTCGCCCCCTCGCGCGGCGGGTCGTCGGACGCGCCCGCGGGAGAGACGGCGAAGCCGCCCCGGACGAGCCACAGGGCGCCCGCGACGAGGCCGGCGAGGAGGGCGCGACGATCGCCGCGCGGGCGGCTCATCACCATGCGCCGAGGCGTCCGTGCCTGCGGTCGCGGCGGCGCCTGAGACGACGATGGCCGTCCGGGCCAGCCGGCGCCGGCAGGCCGCACCGGATCAACGGGTGGCCGATCCTCACGCGGCGTTCCTCCGCGGGCTGCGCCGCGCCCGATCGGCTCCCGAGACGGCGAGCCTCATGGACGCGCCCCCTGCCGGTCCCAGGCGCGGATCCCGCCGGCGGAGGGCAGGCGCGCCGCGGCGACCGCGTCCCCGGGCCGGTCCTGATCGAGCAGGCTGTCGACGATCTCCTGAGCGCGGACCGGCAGGACCGAGAGCAGGGTGTCGCTCAGGCCGTGCGAGGTCTCCGAGTAGCCCTGGACGTAGATGCGCGGGATGAAGCCGGGGCGGGTCGAGACGCGGTAGTCGCGCGCCAGGTCCGGGCCGTCGCGATAGGGCGCGAGCGGTTCGAGAATCGCCGGGTTCGGGTCGCGGGCGTACCCGGTCGCCAGGACGATGCCGTCGTAGCTGCGCTCCGCCTCGGTCTCGGCGAAGCGGTCGACGGTGCGCAGCCTGATCCCACCCGCGTCGCCGGCGACCGAGACGATCTCGCTGCGCGGGCGGAGGTGCAGGCGCTGCGGCCCGGAGACCTTCTCCCGGTAGACGATCACGTGGAGCGCCTTGAGCAGATCGGCATCGATCACCGCGTAGTTCGTGTTGCGGTAGCTGCGCACGATCGCCGCTCGTCTCTCGCTCGGCTGGGCATACACGAAGTCGGTTCGGTCGGGGTGGAAGATCTCGTTGACGAACGGCGTCGCGTCCGAAGGTCTGAGGGCGTGGCCGCGGAAAACGAGATCGACCTGCAGGTGCGGGAAGCGGGCGTGGAGATCGTGGCCGATCTCAGCCGCGCTCTGGCCGCCGCCGATCACCGCCGCGCGGGCGCCCGGGCGCGACAGGTCGAGCGGGGTGCCGGGGCGATCGACATAGTCGAGGTAGCGGCTCGAATGGCAGAGCCGAGGATCGCGCGCCCATGCCGCGAAGACGGCGGGCACGTGCGGGGCGCCACCCACCGCGAGGGCGAGGTCGCGCGTCTGACGGCGGATCTCGCGGCCCGCAGCGTCGCGGGCGACGACCCACAGGGTCTCGACCGCCCCGTCCGGTCCCAGCCCGGGCTCCACCGCGACCGCGGTCTCGTCGTAGTCGCAGCGGTCGGCGAAATGGTCCGCAACCCAGCGGAGATAGTCGTTGAACTCGATTCGGCTGGGATGGAAGGTTCCGAGATCGATGAAGTCGTGCAGTCGACCCTGGCTGTGCAGGTAGTTCACGAAGGTCAGCGGGCTCGTCGGGTTGCGGAGCGTGACGAGGTCCTTGAGGAACGAGATCTGCATGTCGCTGCCCGGCAGGAGCATGCCGCCGTGCCATCGAAAGTGGGGCTGCCGCTCTAGGAAGCGGTGCCGCAGGCCGCGCGCCGCCGGGGTCTCGGCGAGGGCGATCGCCAGCGCGAGGTTCGACGGCCCGAAGCCGACCCCGATCACATCGTAGGGCGGAGCGGCGGGCGCGGTCATCCGATCCACCCCTCGTCCGCACGGCGGGGTGCGCAGCGATCCTGTCCGGCGCGGCGCAGACAGGCGGCGCCTTTCCCGAGGGAGCCGCGCGCTGCCCCGGCGGGATCGCTCACAGGCGACCGGAAGCTCGTTCGCGCACACGCCACTGACCGCGTCCCCCGCCACGCCGAACCACGTCGCACCCGCTGGCCGCACTGCGTACCGCGAACCGGCGTATTGATTCAAGGTATCTAAGCAACGTTCGAGACGATCCGGCAGTAATGAATTAAATTAGAACATTTCAAATATGTAGAATACCCCTTGAGTCCGACGATCTTTCGGTCATGTTATGCGCCAACAAGCGAAGTTCATTGATTCATTGAGGAGGCTGCTCGCGGCCTTCACGTGAACGGGATGCATCGATGGCGTTCGATCGCGAAGATACGCTCTTCTACGTGGTGATGAATCACGAGGAGCAATACTCGATCTGGCCGAGCTACCGCGACATACCGGACGGGTGGCGCGCGGTGGGCGACCCGCGCGCGAAGGCCGATTGCCTGGCCTATATCGACGAGGTCTGGACCGACATGCGGCCCCTGAGCCTGCGCCGACACATGGAGGCACAGGAGCGGGACGCGGGCGGCGCGCGGACGTGACCGTGCCGGGACGAGTCCGGCTGTTCTGCCTTCCCTACGCGGGTGCGAGCGCCGCGGTCTACGCGCAGTGGCGCCGCGGGCTGCCCGACTCGGTCGACGTCAGGCCCGTCGAGCTGCCGGGGCGCGGATCCCGGATCGGCGAGGCGCCCTGCACCGACCCGCGGGCGCTGACGCGGCGCCTCGCGGACGAGGTCGCCGGTTGCGTCACAGGCTCCTACGCGCTGTTCGGGCACAGCCTGGGCGCGCTGCTCGCCTTCGAGCTGGCGCACGAACTCCGCGCCCGCGGGATCGCGGCGCCACGCGCGCTGTTCGCCTCCGGATGCGCCGGACCAGCGGTGTGCGACGGAACGTATTTCCGCCGCCCGCGCAGCGACGCGGACCTGCGCGACGCCCTGTCCGCCTACGGCGCGACGCCGCCGGAGGCGCTGGCCGATCCCGCCCTGATGGCCCTGGTTCTGCCGGTGCTCCGCGCCGATTTCCGGCTGCGCGGCGCCTACACCTACGCGGCGCGGCCGGCGCTGGACTGCCCGATCCAGGCGCTCGGCGGGACGCGGGACGACGTCGCCCGCGCCGACCTCGAGGCCTGGGGCCGCGAGACGCGCGGCGCCTTCGACCTCGCGCTGTTCGAGGGCGATCACTTCTTCATCCACGCGCGCCGGGGGCCGGTGCTCGACCTCGTCGGCCGGCGGATCGGCGCGCGGGCGGACGCCGCGGCCTGAGGCGACCGCGCCCGCCCACCGGCGGCGCGCGGGCCGACGGCGCGAACGAACGGGATGTCACCATGGAGGACGCCGTGATGGAACTCGTGACCAAGCCCCTGCGGGACGAGGGTCCGCTGCCGCTCCTGGTCACACCGCCGGAAGGCGCCGAGGGCGCGGCGCTCGCGGACGCGCTGCCGGCGATCCGGGCCGCGGCCGCGGCGCACCTTCACGCCGCGGGCGGCCTGCTGCTCCGCGGCTTCAGCCTCGACGGGCCCGACGCGTTCCGCAGCTTCGCGGCCGGCTTCGGCCACGACCTCCTGAGCTACGAGTTCGGCTCCACCCCGCGCAGCCCCGTGACCCAGGGGGTCTACACCTCGACCGAGTACCCGCCCCACCAGCACATCCCCCTGCACAACGAGCAGGCCTACGCCCGCGACTGGCCGATGATGATCTGGTTCTACTGCCAGCAGGCGGCGGCCGAGGGGGGCGAGACGCCGCTGGCCGACAGTCGCGCCATCTACCGCGCCGTGCCCGAGCCGATCCGCGCGCGCTTCGCCGAGCGGGGCCTGATGTACGTGCGCAACTACGGCAACGGCCTCGACGTGGCCTGGGAGCAGGTGTTCGGCACCCGGGACCGGGATGCGGTCGAGGCGTACTGCGCCGGCCACGGCATCACCTGCGAGTGGAAGCCGGACGGCGACCTCCGCACCAAGCAGGTCTGCCAGGGCACCGCCCGCCATCCCGAGACCGGCGAGCCGGTGTGGTTCAACCAGGCCCACCTGTTCCACGTCTCGAACCTCGAGCCGGAGGTGCGCGCGACCCTCCTCGACCTCGTCGACGAGCCGGACCTGCCGCGCAACGTCTACTACGGCGACGGCAGCCCGATCCCCGACGCGGATCTCGAGGCGATCCGCGCCGTGCTCGCCGCGCACACCGTCGTCTTCCCCTGGCAGTCCGGCGACGTGGTGATGCTGGACAACATGCTGACCGCCCATGCGCGGACGCCTTTCCGAGGACCGCGCAAGGTCGTGGTGGCGATGGCGCAAGCCGGCCGCGCGCAGTGATGGACGCGGCGTTCGCCTTCGCGGAGCCCGGGGCCGCACCAGGGGTCGCGCTGTGGCGCGCCCTCGCGCGGGGCGCCCGCGCCCGGCTCGTGCTGGCCGGTGCGGCGAGCCTCGTCGGCGGGATCGCCACGACGGGTCTGATCGTGCTCATCAACGGGGCGCTCCACGCGTCCGAGCCCGCCCGGGCCGGCCGGATCGCCGCCTTCGCGGCGACCGCCCTCCTCGCCTGCGCGGCGCTCGTCGTCTCGCGCGCCCTCTTCGCCGATCTCGGGCAGCGCGGGCTCGCCGATCTCCGGTCCGCGATCGCCGCGCGCGTCCAGGCCGCCTCTTTCGCCGACCTCGAGGCGGTGGGAAGCGCCCGGGTGCAGGCACTGGTGACCGAGGACGCCAACCAAGTCGCCAACTTTCTCACGGCGCTGCCCGTGCTCGTCACCAACTGCGCGGTGGTCGCGGCGACGCTCGCCTATCTCGGCTACCTGTCGGTCCCGCTGTTCCTGGCCTCGGCCCTCACGATCGCCCTGGGGGCCGCGGGCTACTCCGCCTGCTACGGCCGCGTCACGCGCCACCTCGCCCGGGCCGGGGCGGAGCAGGACCGCCTCGTCGGACATTTCCAGGCGCTGCACGGCGGCGCCAAGGAGCTGCGCCTCAACCGGGAGAAGGGGCGCCACTTCCTCGACGCGGTCCTGGCGACCGCGATCGCGCGCGTCGCCGACCACCGCCGGCGCGGCCTCGCTCTCCTCGCCCTCGCGGCGGGCTGGGGCCGCATCCTCTTCCTCGGGCTCGTCGGTCTCGCGCTGTTCCTCCCCGGGACCGGCGCGCAGAGCCCGGCGGTGACGACGGGATACGTCATCGCCCTGCTCTACCTGATGGGGCCGCTCGAGGCGGTGCTGAACACGATGCCGCTCGTGAACCTCGCCCGCGTCGGCGCGCGGCGGATCGAGGCGGCCTTCGCCGAACTGCCGCCCGAACCCGTCGGCGCCGCCGCGGCGACCGGGCCCAGCGCCACGGTGAGCCTGCGCGGCGTGACGCATCGCCGGGCCGATCCCCGGACCGGCGACCGCTTCGACCTCGGCCCGATCGACCTGACGCTGCGTCCCGGGGAGATCACCTTCCTGGTCGGCGGCAACGGCTCCGGCAAGACCAGCCTCGCCCGGGTGATCGCCGGCCTGCACCCGCCGACCGGCGGGACTCTGAGCCTGGACGGACGTCCCGTGGAGGGCGCGGCCCTCGCCGGCTACCGCGCGCACGTCGCGGCCGTCTTCTCCGATTTCCACCTGTTCGAGACGCTGCTCGGCCGGCCGGACGCCGCGCGCGAGGCGCAGGCGCGCGCGTGGCTGGCGCGCCTCGGCCTCGACGACCGGGTCGACCTCCGGAACGGGGCCTTCTCGACCCGCGATCTCTCGACGGGCCAGCGCAAGCGGCTCGCCCTCCTGGTCGCATGCCTGGAGGACCGGCCCGTCATGATCTTCGACGAGTGGGCCGCCGACCAGGATCCGGACTCACGGGCCGCCTTCTACGAGACGATCCTCCCGGAGCTGGCCGCCGAGGGCCGGACGATCCTCGTCGTCACCCACGACGACCGCTGGTTCGACCGGGCTGACCAGGTCGTGAAGCTCGAGCGCGGCCTCGTGGTGGAGCACCGCGCCGCCGCGCCGCGCGCACGCCAGGCGGGAGCCGGCGCGTGAGCCTGCACGTGAGCCGCGCGCGCCACGCGCCGTCGCCGCACCGGCTCGTCCCGGACGCGCCGGGCGACAGCCTCGTGGCGATCCTGCGGGAGCGGGCGGCCGCCACGCCCGACCGGCTGACCCTGCGCTTCCTCACGGACGGGCGCGCGGTCGGTGCGTCCCTCGACTACGCGGAGCTCGACCGGCGGGTCCGCGCCCTGGCGGCGCGCCTCCAGCGCGACGCCGAGCCCGGCGCGCGGGCGCTCATCGCCCTGCCGAGCGGGCCCGACTACGTCGTGGCGTTCTTCGCCTGCCTCTACGCGGGCCTCGTCGCGGTGCCCTCCTACCCGCCGGAGACGCGGGATCCGCACCACGCGGCCCGCCTCGCCCTGATGATCGCCGACATGGCACCGCGCCACGTCCTGACCGATCGGGCGAACCGGGAAGCCGTGGCGGCGACCTGCGCGGGCAGCACTGTGGGGGAGATCGTCTGCGTCGACGCGGTCGGCAGCGCCGGGGCGGAGGCGTGGCGGCCGGTCCCGTGCCCGCCCGACACCCTCGCCTTCCTGCAGTACACGTCGGGCTCGACCGCGAATCCCAAGGGCGTCGAGGTCACGCACGGCAACATCGTCGCCAACGCCCGCTGGCTCGCCGAGGCGATCGCGCCCGGCCCGGACGACGTCTTCGTCTCCTGGCTGCCCCTCTACCACGACATGGGCCTGATCGCGGGGCTGATCGAGCCGATCTTCGCCGGCGCGCCGCTCGTGCTGATGAGCCCGCAGGCCTTCCTCGCCCGGCCCGCCTCGTGGCTCGAGGCGATCGGCGCGCATGGCGGCACGATCAGCGGCGGCCCGGACTTCGCCTACCGGCTGGCCTGCGAGCGCGTCGGCGCCGCCGCGCTGGCGGGGCTCGACCTCGCGGGGTGGCGCGTCGCCTACAGCGGTGCCGAGCCGATCCGGCCCCGGACCCTCACCCGCTTCGCCGAGCGCTTCGCCCCGGCGGGCTTCGCGCCGACGGCGCTCAGCCCCGCCTACGGCCTCGCCGAGGCGACCCTCCTCGTCGCGGCCAAGCCCCGGGGCACGCCGTGGCGCCGGCTGAGCGTCGCGCCGGCGGCGCTGGCGGTCGGCCGCGCCGTCGCCGACGAGGACGGGACCGCCCTCGCGAGCAGCGGCCGGCCGGTCCGGCCCGAGCACCTGCGGATCGTCGACCCGCGCTCGGGCCTCCCCTGCCCCGACGGCACGGTCGGCGAGATCTGGCTCAGCGGCCCCTGCGTCGCGCGCGGCTACTGGAACAACCCAGAGGCGACCCGCGCGACCTTCGTGCCCCGCGACGGCGCGACCTGGCTGCGGACCGGGGACCTCGGCTTCCTGGACGGCGGTGAGCTCTTCGTCACCGGGCGCGCCAAGGACCTCATCATCCTGCGCGGCCACAACGTCTATCCGCAGGACGTGGAGACGGCGGTCGAGGCGCGCGTGCCGGCCCTCCGCCCGGGGCGCGTCGCGGCCTTCGCGGTCGAGGGCCCGGCGGGCGAGGCGATCGGGATCGCCGCCGAGATCGGCCGGAGCGCCGCCGCCCGCGCGCCGGAGATCGCCGCCGCGGTCGACGCCGCGCTGGCGGAGGTGCTGGCCGAGCCGGCGGAACTCGTGGCCCTGCTGGCGCCGGGCACCCTGCCCAAGACCACGAGCGGGAAGCTCCGGCGCGGCGCCTGCCGGGACGGCCTCGCGGCGGGCGACCTCACCCCGCTCCACCTCTACCGGCGCCCGCAGGGTGCCCCGTCGCCGGATGAGCCGCCCCGGAGCGCGACGGAGCGCGCCCTCGCGACGATCTGGTGCGATCTCCTCGGCCTCGACGAGGTCTCGCGCGGGCGCGGCTTCCTGGAACTCGGCGGCCACTCGCTCCTGGCGATGCGCGCCGTCGACCGCGTGCGCGCCGCCTTCGGGGTCGCCCTGCCGCTGCGCGACCTGTTCGCGGCCCCGACCCTCGCCGACCTCGCGGCGCGGATCGACGCGCTGCCCCGCGACGCGGTGCCGGCGCCCGCGCTCCTGCCGCGTGCGGGCCCGCCCCTCCTGTCGCTCGGCCAGCAGCGGCTCTGGCTGGCCGAGCGGCTCGGCGATCCGGCCGGCCGCGGCGCCTACGTCATGACCGGACATATCCGGTTCGGAGGCCCGCTGGAGCCCGACCGGCTCGCCGCGGCCCTGCGCCGGGTCGTCGCTCGGCACGCCGTGCTGCGGACCGGCTATCCCACCGGCGAGGACGGCCTTCCGGAGCCCCGGATCGCCGAGGCGGTCGCCCTCGACGTGCCCGTCAACGACCTCACCGGCCTCGATCCGGGCGCCCGCGAGGTCCGGGTCGCCGCGTGCGAGGCGGCGGAGGCGGCCGCGCCGATCGACCTCGCCCGGCCGCCGCTCCTGCGCGCCCGGCTCCTGCGCCTGGCCGCAGACGACCACCGCCTCGTCCTGGCCCTCCACCACCTCGTCGGCGACGGCTGGTCAGTCGGCGTGCTCCTGTCCGAGCTCGGGGCCGCGTATCGCGGCGCGGAGGCTCCGCCCCTCCCCGTCCAGTACACGGACTTCGCGCGCTGGCACCGGGCGGCCGTCGAGCGCGCGGCGGCGGCCGAGACCGCGTTCTGGCGCGCGCATCTCGCGGGCGTGCCCACCCTCCTGCCCCTGCCGACGGACCGGCCGCGGCCGGCGGTCCCGTCGCAAGCCGGCGGCTCCGTCCGCTTCGAACTGCCCGGGCCGCTGGTCGCCCGTCTGGCGGAGCTGGGCCGGGCGCGCGGCGCCTCGCCGTTCGTCGTGCTGCTCGCGGGCTTCCAGGCCCTGCTCCATCGGCTGAGCGGGGCCGAACGCTTCGTGGTCGGCACCGACGTCGCGGGGCGGCCACGGCCCGAGCTGGCCGGGCTGATCGGTTTCTTCGTCAACGTGCTGCCGATCCGGGCGCGCCTCGACGGCACCCCGTCCTTCGCCGCGCTGATCGAGCGCGTCCGCGAGGACGTCCTCGCCGCCTTCGAGCACGCCACCCTGCCCTTCGACCGGATCGTCGACGCCCTCGACATCCCGCGCGTCCGCGCCCGGCCACCCCTCGTCCAGGCCCTGTTCGTGATGCAGAACGCGCCGCCCGGCGATTTCGGTGTCCCGGGGCTCGCGGCCGAGGCCCGGGCGGCCAGCGCGCACGGCTCGAAGTTCGAGATGGCGCTGTTCCTCGACCCGCCCGCGCCCGGGGGCGGGATCGCGGCCGAGTGGGTCTTCGCCACGGCCTTGTTCACGTCCGAACGCGTCGCGCGCCTCGCGGAGGCCTACGCGATCCTGCTCGCCGCAGCGGCCGCCGCGCCCGCGGCCCCGCTCTCGACCCTGCTGCCCGGCCTGCCCGACCTTCTGCCCGCGCTCCCGCCCTCACGAGACCCGGAGGATCCCGCCATGTCGAACACCGCCCCATCGCTCCCGCGCGCCGGCCGCCTGGAAGCGAAGCTCGACAAGCTCAAGGGACTGGGCGCCGGCAAACCCGCCGCCGCCGCGGGCGAGCCGGCCCGCCTCTCGACCCTGGCGCCCGGGCGCGACTTCCCCCTCGTGATCGAGCCGCTGTCGGCCGACGTCGACGCGGTCGCCTGGGCGACTGCCCAGCGCGACTGGGTCGAGCGCAAGCTGCGCCGCCACGCCGGCCTGCTGCTGCGCGGCTTCGGCATCGCGACCCCGCAGGAGTTCGAGGCCTTCGCCGAGGCGCTCCAGCCCGGCCTCTACGGCGGCTACGGCGACCTGCCCAAGAACGAGGGCGGGAAGAACACCTACCGCTCGACGCCCTACCCCGAGCGGGAGATGATCCTCTACCACAACGAGAGCAGCCACCTGCATGCCTGGCCGCGCAAGCAGTGGTTCTTCTGCCAGCAGCCGTCGCCGGTGGGCGGCGCGACCCCCATCGTCGACTGCCGCGCGCTGTACCGGCAGCTCCCGCCGGCGATCGCCGACCGCTTCGAGCGCCTGGGCCTGATCTACGTCCGCACCTTCACGGAGCGCTTCGACGTCGACTGGCGCCGGTTCTTCCACACCGAGGATCGCGCGGCCGTGGAGGCCCGCTGCCGGGCCGAGGGCGTCGACTTCGCGTGGCTCGACGCCGACACGCTCCAGACCCGGACCCGCTGCCCGGCGGTGATCACCCACCCGCTGACCGGCGAGAAGTCGTTCTTCAACCAGGTGCAGTTGCACCACCCGCGCTGCCTCGACCCCGAGGTGCGCGCCGACCTCCTCGGCCTCGTGGGGCCGGAGCGGATGCCGCGCGACGTGCTCTACGGCGACGGCACGCCGATCGAGGACGCGGTGATGGACGAGGTCGGCCGCCTCTACGAGGCGATCGCCGTGCGCTTCGACTGGCGCCCCGGCGACGTGGTGATGCTCGACAACATGCTCGCCGCCCATGCCCGCGATCCCTACGAGGGGCCGCGCCGGATCGTCGTCGCCATGGGCGACATGGTCGAGCGCGGCGCGGTCACGGGAGCGGCGGCATGACCGGCGCGGCGATGACCGGGGCATCCATGGCCGAGGCCCCGGGCGCTCTCGCGGACGTGCCGACTTGGGCGCTCACCCCCGAGCAGCGCGCCTGTCTCGACGCGGCCGGCGCCGCGCCGAATCTCGTCGCCGAGATCGACCTTCCCGGGCCGGTCGACGCGGACCGCCTGCGCCGCAGCCTCGCCGCGGTCGCCGCCCGCCACGACGCCCTGCGCACAGCCTTCGTGCGCGAACCGGGCTTCCGCGGCCTGCGGCAGGCCGAGGCCGGCGCGCCCGATGTCCCGCTCGATCTCGGCGCGGAGCAGGGAGACGCCGCGACCGTCGACCTCGCGCCGGAGCGCGGCCGGACCCTCGCGGCCGCGCTCCTGCCGGCCGCGCTCCTGCCGGCCGCGGCGCCGCGCCTGCGGCTCGTCGCCAGCGCTCTCGCGGTCGATGCCGGAAGCCTCGACCGCCTCCTGTCGGAAGTCGCGGCCGCCTACGCCGCGGACGCGGCGCCCGACGCGGATCCCGAGGCCGCGCGCTACGCCCAGTACGCGGAGTGGCGCGACGCGGTCGCCGCCGACGACGCGGACGGCGAGGGCCGCGCCTACTGGCGGGACCATCTCGGCGCGGGCGCGGCGCCCCTCCGGCTGCCCTATCGCCGCGGGGGGACCGCCGGCGCGGCCGCCAGCCCGGCCGCTGCCATCCGGCTGAGCCGCACCGCCGACGCCGCCCTCGCGGAGGCCTTCGGCCGCGCGATGGCACGCCCGGACCTCGCCGGGGCGGGCGCCGAGGTCGTGCTCCAGGCCGCGTGGTGGCTGCTCGTGGCGCGCCTCGCCGAGCGGACGGAGATCCTCGGCGGCTGGGCGCACGATTGCCGGCGCGACTACGCGGTCTTCGCCGACACGGTCGGCGTCTTCACCAAGACGCTGCCCCTGCGCCTCGCCCTCCCGCCGGAGACCAGCGTCTCGGAGGTCGCGGCCGGTTTCGCCGCGCGGCTCGACGAGCACCGCGCCTTCCAGGAACTCTGCCCCCTCGACGCGGCCGGCGACGACCGCCGCCCCGCGGTCGGCTTCGCGCTCGCGGCGCAGGAGGCCGCGCAGGACCGGCTCCTGCCCGGGCCCGCCGGGTTCGAGCTCTGCCTGGAGCCGGCCCTCGACGCGGAGGGGCGCCTCGCCGCGCTGACCTTGCACGCCGACCCGCGCCGCTACGCGGTGGAGGCCCTGGAGACCCTGCTCGATCAGGTCGAGACGCTCCTCGCCCGCCTGCCCGCGAAGGCCGCGACGCCCTTCGCGACCTACCCCCTCGTCGGCGCGCGCGAGGAGGCGCGCCTGCGCGCCTTCGGCCGCCCGGCCGCCCGCGCCCTGCCGGCGGAGACCCTTCCGGTCCTCGTCGCCCGCCACGCGGCGGCGGCGCCGGACGCCCCCGCCCTCGTCGGCGCCGGCCGCACCCTGTCGTACGCCGCGCTGGAGGACCGCGTCGCGCGCCTCGGCGCCTGGTTCGCCGCGCACGGCGTCGGTCCCGAGCGCGTCGTCGCCCTGGACCTGCCGCGCTCCGTCGACCTCGTGGTGGCGATCCTCGCGGTCTGGCGCGCGGGGGGCGCCTACCTGCCCCTCGACCCGGCCTGGCCGCAGGCCCGCCGCGACCGCCTGATCGCGCTCGCACGGCCCGCGCTGACCGTGGCGCTCTCGGCCGACCCCGCGGCCGGCCGGCACGCCCTCGGGGCGATCCTCGACGGCCTCGGCGAGGCCCGGCACCCCGCCGAGGCCCGGGATCCCTCCGACATGGCCTGCCTGCTCTTCACCTCCGGCTCGTCCGGGACGCCGAAGGGCGTGGTGATCGAGCATGCCCAGATCCGCGCCTACGTGGAGGCCGTCATCGACGCCCTCGACCTGTCCGGCCACGGGCGCTTCGCGCTGACCTCCACGGTGGCGGCCGACCTCGGCAACACCGTGCTGTTCGCGGCGCTGCGCCTCGGCGCCTGCCTCGTGGTCGCCGACGAGGCCGAGATGGCCGACGGCCCGGCCTTCGCGCGCTTCCTGCGCGCCAACGCGGTCGCCTGCGCGAAACTGGTCCCGTCCCACCTCGCCGCCCTCCTCGACGGCGTCGAGGACCCCGCGCTGCCCGCCCTGCTGGTGCTCGGCGGCGAGCCGACGCCGGCCGGCCTGGTCCGGCGGATCCGGGCGGCGGCGCCGGCGACGCGGGTCGCCAACCATTACGGTCCCACCGAGGCCTGCGTCGGCGTGCTGGTGCATCCCGACGCGGCCACCGCGCCGCCGGACGAGAGCCTGCCGCTGAGCCGCGTGCTCGCCGGCAGCGAGGCCTACATCCTCGACGCGGCGGGCGCGCTCGCGCCGACCGGCGAGGCCGGGGTACTCCACCTCGGCGGCGCCCAGATCTGCCGCGGCTATCTCCCGGGCACGGAGGCCGGCGGCGCGGGCGCGTTCTCGCCCAACCCCTTCGGAGAGGGGCGGCTCTACCGCACCGGCGACCGGGCCCGCCTGCTGCCCGGCGGCCGCCTCGTGCTCACCGGCCGGGCCGACGACCAGATCAAGCTGCGCGGCCACCGCGTCGAGCCGGGCGAGGTCGAGGCCGCGCTGGCGGGCCTCGCGGGCGTGAGCCAGGCGGCGGTGCGCCCGTTCGCGGGACCGGACGGCGCGACCGGGCTCGCGGCCTACGTGGTCGCCGAGCCCGAGCGGACACCCGCCGCCCTGCTCGCGGCGCTCGCCGAAGTCCTGCCCGCCGCGTGGCTTCCGGCCCCGATCCTCCGCCTCGACAGCCTGCCGCGCCTCGCAAACGGCAAGGTCGACCGCGCCGCCCTGCCCCGTCCGGACGCCCATCCGGACGCCGCGGGCGTCCCGCCGCGAACGGAGCTGGAGACCGTGCTCACCGACGCCATGGCGGAGCTGCTGGGCCTCCCGGCGGAGCGCCTCGGGGCCGCGGGCGACTTCTTCGCGGCCGGCGGCAACTCGCTCCTCGTCATCAAGCTGACGGCGCGCATCCGCAAGCTGCTCAAGGTCGAGATCCCCCCGAGCCTGGTCTTCGACCACAGCACGCCCGCGACCCTGGCGGCGGCGCTCGGCGCCTACGCCTCGCCGGACGCGATCGAGGAGACGGCGAGCCTGCGCCTGGAACTCGCCGGCCTGAGCGAGGCCGAGCGCGCCGGCCTCGCCGGGGTGGGCGCGTGACCGCGGACGCGGCGCGGCGCGCGGCCCTCGCCCGACTGCTCCGGGAGGACGCCGCGGCGGCCGACGGCATCCCGCGGCACCCCGGGGGCCCGGCGCCCCTGTCATTCCCGCAGGCGCGGCTCTGGTTCCACCAGCGCTACGACCCGGACAGCCCGGCCTACCACTCGGCCCGGGCCTTCCGCCTCACCGGCCCCCTCGACGTGCCGGCGCTCGAGGGCGCGTTCCGGAGCCTGATCGCCTGTCACGACGTCCTGCGCACGGCGCTGGCGGATACCGCGGACGGGCCGCGCCAGATCCTGCACCCGCACGTGCCGTTCGAACTCGACCGCGTCGCGGCCCTCGACGGTGACCCGGGCGCGGCGCTGCGCGCCCTGAGCCGCCGCCCCTTCGACCTCACCCGCGCGCCGCCGCTGCGCGCGGTCCTGTCGGAGGCGGATCCGGCAGGCGCGCGCGTCCTCCTCGTGGTGATGCACCACATCGCGGTGGACGCGTGGTCGACGGCGCGGCTCTTCCGGGATCTCGCGCAGGCCTACCGCGCGGCCCTCGCCGATCCCGGGCGGATCGGGCAGCCGCTGCCCGCCCCGCGCCTGCGCTTCGTGGATTTCGCCGCGTGGCAGCGCGCCCGGTTCGACGGCGCGGCCGGCGCGGCCGCGGTCGCGCGCGGGCGCCGCTACCTCGGCGACGCCGTCCCGGCCCTGGACCTGCCCCTCGACCATCCGCGCCAGCCCCTGGCGAACCGCCCGGGCGGGCGGGTCGACTTCACCCTGCCCGCCGACCTCGCCGGTTCGGTGGCCGCGTTCTGCCGGGCGCACGCGTGCCCGCCCTTCGTGGCGCTGCTGGCGACGTGGCAGGTGCTGCTCGCCCGCCTGAGCGGCCAGACGGACTTCGCCCTCGGCGTGCCGAACGCCGCCCGCACCCGCCCCGAGCTGCAGGACCTCGTCGGCTTCCTCGTCAACACGCAGGTCTACCGGGTCCGCCTCGACGCGCGCGGGAGCTTCCGCGATCTCTGCGCGCGGCTGCGCGGCGAGGCGATGGCCTTCCTGGCCGAGGACGACGTCCCCTTCGAGCGCCTCGTCGCGGAGACTGGGATCGCGCGCGACGCCGCGACCACGCCGGTCTTCCAGGCGGCGTTCAACTTCCGCCCCAGCCGGGATGCCACCCCCCTCGACCTCGCGGGCGTCGCGGTGGCGCGGATCGACGTCGACGTGGCGAGCGCCAAGTTCGACGTCGCGCTCGACATCGCCGCCGACGGGACCGGCATCGATTGCCAGCTCGAGTACGACGCCGGCCTGATCGCGGACGCCACCGCCCGGCGCTGGCGCGACGGCTTCCTCGCCCTGCTGCGCGCCCTCGTGGCGGCGCCGGATCGTCCCCTCCACGCGGCGAGCGCGCTCACGGCCTCCGACCGCGCGGTCATCCGGTCGGCGAATGCGACCGCGCGGGCCTACCCGACCGGCGCCGGCGACGTGCTCGCCACCTTCGCGGCACTGCGCGATGCCGAGCCGGACGCGGTCGCGGTGACCGACGCCCGGACCTGCCTGACCCGCGCCGGCCTCGACGCCCGCGCCACCGCCATCGCCCGCCGCCTCGCCCGCGCCGGCGCCCGACCCGAGCGCGTCGTCGGCCTCCTCCTCGAGCGCGCCTGCGACCTGCCCGCCGCCTGGCTCGCCGTCCTCAGGACCGGCGCCGCCATCCTCCCCCTCAACCCCGAACTGCCCGCGGCCCGCCTCGCCGCCCTCGCCGCCGAGGCCGACCTCCTGCTCACCCAGCCCGAACTCGCCCACCGCCACCCCGACCTCGCCGACGCCGCAGGGCGCCCGCCCCTCGTCCTCGACGCCGATCCGGATGCCGGCGCGGGCGCAGACGCGAACCAGAACGAGGACGCCGCCCGGCCCTTCCGGCCCCGCACCCGCGCGCCCCACCCGGACGCCCTCGCCTACGTCCTGCACACCTCCGGCTCCACCGGCACCCCCAAGGCCTGCGCCAACACCCACGCCGCCCTCGCCAACCGCCTCGCCTGGATGGCCGCCCACCTGCACGTCGGTGCCCGCGACACCGTCCTGCACAAGACCCCCGTCTCCTTCGACGTCGCCGTCTGGGAGATCCTCCTGCCCCTCGTCAGCGGCGCACGCCTCGTCCTGGCGCCCCCCGGCGCCCACCGCGACCCCGACGCTATCGCCCGCCTCATCGACCGGCACGCCGTCACCCTCGTGCACTTCGTGCCCGCCCAGCTCTCGGCCGCCCTCGCCGCCGGCGCCCTCGACGACACCGCCAGCCTCACCCGCCTGGTGGCCAGCGGCGAGGCCCTGCCGCCCGACCTCGCCCGCGCCGTCGCCGCCCGCACCGGCGCGCGGGTGCACAACCTCTACGGACCCGCCGAGGCAGCCATCGACGTCACCGCGTGCGACGTCGCCGCCTGGGACGCCGGGCCCGCGCCCGGGCCGCGCGTGCCGATCGGCGCGCCCATCGCCAACCTGCGCCTGCAGGTGCTCGACGACGCGCTGCACCCGGTGCCGGTCGGCGTCGTCGGCGAACTCTACATCGGCGGGCTCGGCCTGGCCCGGGGCTACCGCGGCCAGCCGGGCCTGACCGCCGCGCGGTTCGTGCCCGACCCGGAGGCCGGGCGCGACGGCGCGCCGGCCGGGGCGCGGCTGTACCGGACCGGCGACCGGGCGGCGTGGCGGGCGGACGGGCAGCTCGACTACCGCGGGCGGGCGGACGACCAGGTCAAGATCCGCGGCCAGCGCGTGGAGCCGGGCGAGGCGGCCGCCGCGCTGCGGGCGCTGCCGGGGGTGGCCGAGGCGGCGGTGGTGGCGCGTCCCGGTCCGGACGGAACGCTGCGGCTGGTGGGCTACGCGGTGCCGGCGGCGGGCGACGCGCTCGACGCGGCGGCGCTGCAGCGGGCCCTGGCCGACACGCTGCCCGACGCGCTCCGCCCCGCCCGCATCCTCGTCCTGCCCGCCCTGCCGGTCTCCGCCAACGGGAAGCTCGACACAGGCCGACTCCCCGAACCGGACTGGGCGGGCCCGGACGTGGCGGGCGGGACCGCCGGCTTCGATCCGCCGCGCGGCGAGACCGAGACGCGCCTCGCCGCCCTCTGGGCCGGCGTGCTCGGCCTCGATTCCCGACGCCTGTCGCGCCTGGACAGCTTCTTCGAGCGCGGCGGCGACTCGATCCTCGCCCTCCAGCTCGTCGCCCGCGCCCGGGAGGGCGGCCTCGCGCTGACCCCGCGGGACGTCTTTACCCACCCGCGCCTCGCCGCCCTGGCGGCGCATCTCGACGCGGTCCCGGACAGCGCCACCCCGCCGGCGATCCAGGTCGACCCGGCGCGCGAGGCAGGTCCGGTTCCCCTCACCCCGATCCAGCGCCGGTTCCTCGACGGACCTGTCCCGAACCGGCAGCACTGGAACCAGGCCATCGTGCTCGCGCCCCGGGCGCCCCTCGATCCGGGCCGCCTCGCGGAGGCCCTCGCGGCCGTCGAGGCCGCCCATCCCGCGCTCCGCCTGCGCTTCGGGCAGGATACGCACGGTGCCTGGACCCAGGAGTGCCGGGCACCGGGGCTGGAGCCCCCGCTGTGGCGACGCGCGGCGGTCGACGCGCCGGCCTTCGCGGCCCTCGCCGCGCAGGCGCAGACGAGCCTCGACCTCGCCGAGGGGCCGGTCTGGCGGGCCGTGCACGTCACCCTCCCGGCGGACGGGACCGAGCGCCTCCTCCTCGTCGCCCACCACCTCGTGGTCGACGCCATGTCGTGGCGCATCCTGATCCAGGACCTCGCGGTTGCCCTCGCCGGGCGGCCGCTCGCGCCCCCGCCGACGAGCTTCCCGAGCTGGGCCCGCAGCCTCGACGTCCTGGCCCGGCACCCCGGACATGCCGGGCGCCGCGAAACTTGGCTGGCCGGCTGGAAGGCCGGGGGCCCGTGCCCTGATGCCGCGTTGCGGCCGGTCCGGCCCGACGCCCCCAACGTCGAATCCGCCCAGACCGAGATCGCCGACAGCCTCGACGCCGACGCCACCGACGCCTTCCTGCGCCGGGCCGGCCGGCCCTACAGCGCCGGTCCCGACGAGATCCTGCTCACCGCCCTGTCGGTCGCGCTGGCGCGGCGCGGCGACGGCTCTGCGGTCGGCGTGACCCTCGAGCGCCACGGTCGCGATGCCGACTCCCTGGCCGACGCTCTCGCCGAACCCTTGGCCGACCCCCTCGCCGACAGGCCGGACGGCCCCACCCTGCCCCGCCACGACCTGAGCCGGACGGTGGGCTGGTTCACCACGCTGGTGCCGCTGCGGCTCGACCCCCTCGGCGGCGAACCGGACCTGCCGCCGGACGAAGCCGCCCGCGGTGCTGCGCTCGGCGCTGCTCTCTGCCGCGTCAAGGAAGCCCGCCGCGCCCTGCCCCAGCCCGACCTCAGCCACGACCTCCTGCGCCACTGCGCCGAGCCCGATCTGCGCCACCGCCTCGCCGCGACACCCGAGCCCGGCATCCTCCTCAACTACCTCGGCCAGATCGACGCCGACCGCGCCGATCCCGACGCGCCCTTCGCCCTCGCCCCCGAGAGCGCGGGCCCCATGCGCGACCCCGGCAGCCCCGCCGGCGCCGAGCTCACCCTCACCGCCCTCGTGCGCGCCGGACGCCTCCACCTCGCCTGGCGCTTCAGCCCGGACCGCCACGACGCCGCCGCCATCGCCGCCATCGCCCGCGACACCCGGCACACCCTCGAAGCCCTCGTCGCCCACTGCGCCGATCCGCGAACCCCGCGCCGGCCCACCCCCGCCGACCTGCCCCTCGCCCGCCTCGACCAGGCCGGCCTCGACGCCCTCCTGGACGGCGCCCTCGACACCGAGAGCCTCGCCGACCTCTACCCGCTCACCCCCCTGCAGGAGGGCCTGCTCTTCCACGCCCGCCTCGCCCCCGAGGACGTCGCATACCGCAACCAGGTCCGCCTCGACCTCGAACCCCTCGACGCCGACCGCTTCGCCCGCGCCGTCCGCGCCACCCTCGAGCGCCACGACGTCCTGCGCACCGCCATCCTCGCCCCCGCCGACGGCCCGCCCCTCCAGGCCGTCCTCACCGCCGTGCCCCTGCCCCTCACCCGCCTCGACTGGACCAGGGAGCCGTCGAGCGAGGACGCGCCGGACGAGGACGCGCTAGACGAGGACACCCTGGACGCCCGCCTCGCCGCCCGCCTCGCCGTCCTGGCCGCGGCGGAGCGCGCCCGGCCGTTCGACCTCGCTCGCGCCCCGCTCCTGCGCCTCGTCCTGGTCCGCACCGGACCCGCCCGCCACCACCTCGTGCTCACCGTCCACCACCTGATCCTCGACGGCTGGAGCACCGCACGCCTCGTCGCCGAGGTGCTCGCCCGCTACCGCGGAGAGGCGCCCGAGCCGGTCACGGGACGCTTCGCCCACTACCTCGCCTGGCTCGCCCGCCAGCCCCGCGCCGCCGCCGAGCGCTTCTGGCAGGACGCCCTCGCCGGCCTCGACGCCCCCACCCGCCTCGCCGACACCTTCGAGGCGCCCGGCACGCCCGATCCGGCGCGCGCGGTTCAGCGGCGCCCGGGCGAGCAGCCGCCCGGCCACGGCGAGGTCCGGCACCGGGTGCCGCCGGCCGCCGCCGGGCGGCTGCTCGCCCGGGCGCGGGCCGCGCACCTCACCCTCAACACCTGCGTCCAGGCCGCCTGGGCGCAGCTCGTGGCCGCCCGCACCGGGCAGGCGCGGGTCGCCTTCGGCACGACCGTGGCCGGGCGCCCGGCCGACCTGCCCGGGGCCGAGACCGTGCTCGGGCTGTTCATCAACACCCTGCCGGTGATCGTGGACCTCGACCCGGCCCGGCCACTCGGCGCGTGGCTGGCGCAGGTGCAGGCGGTCAACCTCGGCCTGCGCGAGCACGGCCACCTGCCGCTGGCCGCCGTGCAGCGCCTGGCCGGCCCCGCGGGCGCGGGCACAGGTACGGGCGGCCTGTTCGACAGCCTCGTGGTGTTCGAGAACTACCCCGTCGACGCCGCCCTCGCCGCCGCCCGCCACGGCCGGGACGAGGACGAGGACGGAAACGGCGACGGCGACGGCAACGGCGACGCCCCGCACCGCCTGCGCCTCGGGCCGGCCGTCGTCGCCGAGACCACGCACTACCCCGTCACCCTCGTCGTTCACCCGGACGTCACCCCCGACGGGACGCAGCTGGCCCTGCGCCTGAGCTACGCCGCCGACCGCCTCGCGCCCGCGGACGCCGAGGCGCTGCTCGCCGCCTTCGCGGCCCGTCTCACCGCCCTGGCCGAGGCCGACCCGGCCACGCCGCTCGGGACGCTGCCGCCGCCGATCCCCGACAGCGACCGCGCGGTCATCCGGTCCGCGAACGCGACCGCGCGGGCCTACCCGACCGGCGCCGGCGACGTGCTCGCCGCCTTCGCCGACCACCTCGCGCGAGACCCGGACGCGGTCGCGGTGACCGACGCCCGGACCAGCCTGACCCGCGCCGGCCTCGACGCCCGCGCCACCGCCATCGCCCGCCGCCTCGCCCGCGCCGGCGCCCGACCCGAGCGCGTCGTCGGCCTCCTCCTCGAGCGCGCCTGCGACCTGCCCGCCGCCTGGCTCGCCGTCCTCAGGACCGGCGCCGCCATCCTCCCCCTCAACCCCGAACTGCCCGCGGCCCGCCTCGCCGCCCTCGCCGCCGAGGCCGACCTCCTCCTCACCCAGCCCGAGCTCGCCGACCGCCACCCCGCCCTCGCCGACGCCGCAGGGCGCCCGCCCCTCGTCCTCGACGCCGATCCGGATGCCGGCGCGGGCGCAGACGCGAACCAGAACGAGGACGCCGCCCGGCCCTTCCGGCCCCGCACCCGCGCGCCCCACCCGGACGCCCTCGCCTACGTCCTGCACACCTCCGGCTCCACCGGCACCCCCAAGGCCTGCGCCAACACCCACGCCGCCCTCGCCAACCGCCTCGCCTGGATGGCCGCCCACCTGCACGTCGGTGCCCGCGACACCGTCCTGCACAAGACCCCCGTCTCCTTCGACGTCGCCGTCTGGGAGATCCTCCTGCCCCTCGTCAGCGGCGCACGCCTCGTCCTGGCGCCCCCCGGCGCCCACCGCGACCCCGACGCTATCGCCCGCCTCATCGACCGGCACGCCGTCACCCTCGTGCACTTCGTGCCCGCCCAGCTCTCGGCCGCCCTCGCCGCCGGCGCCCTCGACGACACCGCCAGCCTCACCCGCCTGGTCGCCAGCGGCGAGGCCCTGCCGCCCGACCTCGCCCGCGCCGTCGCCGCCCGCACCGGCGCGCGGGTGCACAACCTCTACGGACCCGCCGAGGCCGCCATCGACGTCACCGCCTGCGACGTCGCCGCCTGGGACGCCGGACCCGCGCCCGGGCCGCGCGTGCCGATCGGCGCGCCCATCGCCAACCTGCGCCTGCACGTCCTCGACGACGCGCTGCACCCGGTGCCGGTCGGCGTCGTCGGCGAGCTCTACATCGGCGGGCTCGGCCTGGCCCGGGGCTACCGCGGCCAGCCGGGCCTGACCGCCGCGCGGTTCGTGCCCGACCCGGAGGCCGGGCGCGACGGCGCGCCGGCCGGGGCGCGGCTGTACCGGACCGGCGACCGGGCGGCGTGGCGGGCGGACGGGCAACTCGACTATCGCGGGCGGGCGGACGATCAGGTCAAGATCCGCGGCCAGCGCGTCGAGCCGGGCGAGGCGGCCGCCGCGCTGCGGGCGCTGCCGGGGGTGGCCGAGGCGGCGGTGGTCGCCCGTCCCGGACCGGACGGGGCGCTGCGGCTGGTGGGCTACGCGGTGCCGGCGGCGGGCGGCACGATCGACGCGGCGGCGCTGCAGCGGGCTCTGGCCGACACGCTGCCCGACGCGCTGCGCCCCGCCCGCATCCTCGCCCTCCCCGCCCTGCCGGTCTCCGCCAACGGGAAGCTCGACCCAAGACGGCTCCCCGAGCCGGACTGGGCGGGCGCTGGCCGGCGCGGGCCGCGCACCGCGCGGGAGGCGGCCGTGGCGCGGGCCTTCGCGCAGGTGCTCGGCCTCGACGCGGTCGGGATCGACGACGGCTTCTTCGATCTCGGCGGGCACTCGCTGCTCGCCACCCGCCTCGTCAGCCGCTTGCGCGCGGCGCTCGGCGTCGAGCTGCCGCTGCGCGCCGTGTTCGAGGCCCCGACGGTCGCGGCGCTGAGCGGGTGGATCGCCGCGGGCGGCGACGCGGGCGGAGAGGCGGCCGGACACGCCGGCCCCGCGCGCCTGCCCCTCGTCGCGCGCCCGCGCCCGGACGTGGTCCCGCTCTCCGCGGCCCAGACCCGGATGTGGCTGCTGTCGCGGATCGACGGCGCGCATCCCTACACCATCCCGATCGCGCTGCGCCTCACGGGCCCGCTCGACGCCGACGCGCTGCGCGCGGCCCTCGCCGACGTGGTGGCGCGCCACGAGAGCCTGCGGACCCGCGTCGTCGCGATCGACGGGGCACCCGCGCAGCAGGTCCTGCCGCCCGACGCGGCGCGGCCGGACCTCGACGTGCGCGCGGCGGACCCGGAATCCTGGCCGGACGCGCTGTCCGCGGCGGCGCGCGCGCCCTTCGACCTGGCCGTCGACCTGCCGATCCGCGCGCGGCTGTACCGCTTCGGCCCGGAGGCGCACGGGCTCCTCCTCCTGATCCACCACGTCGCCGCCGACGGCTGGTCGCTGACCCCGCTGATGCGCGATCTCGCGGCGGCCTACGCGGCGCGCCGCCGCGGCGCCGCGCCGGAGCGCCCGGCCCTGCCGGTGCAGTACGCCGACTACGCGCTCTGGCAGCGCGACCGTCTCGGCGACGAGGCCGACCCGGACAGCCTGATCGCCCGCGAGATCGGCTACTGGCGCGCGCAGCTCGCGGGGCTGCCCGATGCCCTCGCGCTGCCCACCGACCGACCGCGCCCGGCGACGGCGAGCCACCGCGGGCGGCGCGTGCCCCTCGCCCTCGGGCCCGACCTGCACCGCGCGCTGGCGGATCTCGCGCGGCGCGAGCGGGCGAGCCTGTTCATGGTGCTCCAGGCCGGCCTGTCGGCG